>DLGP01000133.1 GCA_002482765.1 Alphaproteobacteria bacterium UBA7691 | reverse complement strand
ATCGGCGCCGCCGATCGGCAGGATGATGAGGAAGCCGACAATCAGCGCCAGCACGGTGACGGCCCAGAACAGGCTCGGACTCGGCTCAATGCAGAAGGCCACGATCAGCGCCAGGATCACCAGGCCGAGCGCGGCATTCAGCATATGCTGGCCTTTGAAGATCAGCGGGCTGCCGGAAACCAGGCCCTGGAGCTTGGCAAAGGCCACCAGCGAGCCAGAGAAGGTGATGATGCCGATCACCACGCCAAGCGACATTTCGATGCGGCTGGCAACCGAGAGTTTGCCGGCGGCGTTCAAAATGCCATAGGGCTCGGGGTTGTAGAAGGCGGCGGCCGCCACCAGCACGGCGGCAAGGCCGACCAGGCTGTGCATCGCCGCCACAAGCTGCGGCATGGCGGTCATCTGGATGCGGCGCGCCAGCACGGCGCCCACGCCGCCGCCGATCAGCAAGGCGAGCAGCACCCAGACAATGCTGGAGCCGAGCGCTTGCAGGTTGGCGATGGTGGTGAGCACGGCAATGGTCATGCCGACCATGCCGAACATATTGCCCTGGCGGCTGGTTTCCGGGCTGGAAAGACCACGCAGGGCGAGGATGAACAGCACGGAGCTGATCAGGTAGAGCAGGGCGGTGATTTGGATGGACATGATCTAGGCGCCCCTCAATGCTTCTTCGCCGGGGCGTCTTTTTTCTTGTACATCGCCAGCATGCGCTGGGTGACAAGGAAGCCGCCGAAAATGTTGACCGCCGCCAGCACAATGGCGAGCAGGCCGAAGATCTTGGAGGTGTCGAATTCCGCCGAGGCGCCGGCGGCGATCAGCGCGCCAACGATGATCACCGAGGAAATCGCGTTGGTGACGCTCATCAGCGGCGTGTGCAGCGCCGGGGTGACGCTCCACACCACATAATAGCCGACAAAGCAGGCCAGCGCGAAGATCGAGAGCAGCGAGAAGAAGGAATATACCTCACCCATGGCTCAGACCCCTTCCTTGAGTTGCGGATGCACCACCTGGCCATCGCGGGTGACGCAGATGCCGGAAACGGTTTCATCATCCTGTTTGAACTTGAAGCTTTTGCTGTCCTTGTCCCAATGCGGGGAGAGGAAGTTGAGCAGGTTCTTGGCATAGAGCGCCGAGGCATCCACCGGGATGCGGCTGGGCATGTTGGTGTGGCCCACCAGCTTGACGCCATAGGCTTCCACAATCTCGCCCGGGCGGGAGAGCGGGCAATTGCCGCCGGCTTCCACCGCCAGATCGATAATCACCGAGCCGGGCTTCATGGTTTTCACCATCTCCTCGGTCACCAGCACCGGGGCCGGGCGGCCCGGGATCAGCGCCGTGGTGATGATGATATCCTGCTTCTTCACCGTCTCGGCGATCAGGGCGGCCTGCTTGGCCTTGTATTCCGCCGACATTTCCTTGGCATAGCCGCCGGCGGTCTGGCTGGCGCGGGCTTCCTCGTCATCCACCCAGACAAACTTGCCGCCCAAGCTTTCCACCTGCTCCTTGGTGGCCGGGCGCACATCGGTGGCGCTGACCACGGCGCCGAGCCGCTTGGCGGTGGCGATGGCCTGCAAACCGGCAACGCCCACGCCCATGATGAACACACGCGCCGGCGCGATGGTGCCGGCCGAGGTCATCATCATCGGGAAGGCGCGGCCGAATACGGCGGCGGCATCCAGCACCGCCTTGTAGCCGGCCAGGTTGGATTGCGACGACAGCACGTCCATGCTCTGGGCGCGGGTGATGCGCGGCATCAGTTCCATGGCATAGGCATCGATGCCGGCCGTGGCATAGGCCTTCACCTGCTCGCGCTGCTGCAAGGGTTGCAGCATGGCCACCAGCACGGCGCCCTTTTTCAGCAGGGCCAGTTCGTCATTGCCCTCGGCGGCGGTCATCGGCCGCTGCACTTTCAGCACCATGTCGGCATCAGCCAGCGCGGCGCGGGCATCGGGCGCAATGCTGGCGCCGGCATCGGCAAACAGGCTGTCGGGGATATCGGCACCGGCACCGGCGCCGGTTTCCACCACCACTTCGGCGCCCAGGGCGACGAATTTCTTCACCGTTTCCGGCGAAGCGGCGGCACGCCGTTCACCCGGACGGCGTTCCTTCGGAATCGCTATCTTCATAGCCTTTGGCTCCCCCTCAGACCTGTTCACGCAATACTAAAAGCCGGCGCCGCTGCGCCGGTAGCACTCAATCCACCAGGAACTTGGCCATCAGCGCCAGGGTGATGGCCAGCAGAATGCACGACCAGGTGGTCAGTTTGATGAAGCCGCTATAGGTCGACTTGTGCTGGCTGATATCCATGCTGCCCATCTTGTGTTCGCCCGACGACGTACCCATTGCCTGTTCCTCTTTGGCTTCGGTGTGATATGGCTTCGACCATGGTCGAATTCGGCCGCGATACTACGCTTTTCCCCGCGCCCCATACAACCCTTCGCTCATGCAGCAGGACGGCTCGGATCGGGCCGGATCAGGCCGTCAGCCCGGCGCCGCCTGCCGAATTCAACGCCGAGAGAATGTTGTTTCCGGCCTGATAGGCGCGGCTGGCCTGCTCCTGCTCGGCGCGTTTCTCGGCCCGGATCTGCGCCAGCGCCTCCAGCCGCAGGGCTTGCGCCGCGGCGGCCACGGCCCGGTCGGCGCCCGAGGGATCGGCCGGGGCCAAAGCCGCCGCCGCCACCTGGGCGGCCTTCTGCAAGGTCGCCTCGGGGTCATTCTCGGCGCTGATATCGATGCTCACCTCGCCGCTGGTGGCATACATCTGGCCATCCGGGCCGCGTGTGTAGCCATAGCTCGGTGCGCCGGCATATTGCCCGCCCACGGCGGCATGGGCGCGCTCATGCGCCCGCACCTTGGCATCAATCGCCTTCAGCTTGGCCACCTGCGCCTTTTCCTCCTCGCTCAGATCGGCCGGCGCCTTGGCCGCGGCATTGCTGCCGGCTGGCGTATCCTGCTGCTGCGCCGCCAGCAGCGTGCCGCCGCTGGCCAGCGGCCGCGAGCGGGCGGTTGGCGCTGCCTGCATGATGGCGGCGGCCAGCAGCAGCCCAGGCGATTGCGCCTGCAATTGCGCCAGGTTGAAGGCGCCATGTTCAGCGCAATCCAGCGCGGCGCAAACCGCACTGCCATCATTGGCCCGGCTCTGCGCCGTGGTCAGGCCTGGATCAGCCGCGCCTGGACCCGCCGGGCCAGGATTGGCCGGGGGCGCGGGGGCGCTGCCATAGCGCTGGAAAGCGCCCGGCGAATATTGCGACAGGCCGCTGATCATGGCGCCATTCTCGCGCCGATTCGGCGGTGGCTCAACCGGCTTGTTGCATTTCCCGGCCGGGCGCAGTATCCCGGCGCCATGGCACAATCGAATCTCTCCGGCAGCCTGCGGCGTGGGCCGTTTGACCTATCCTACCAGGTGGAAGGCGATGGCCCCGCCGCCCTGGTGATCGGCAGCGCGCGCTATTATCCGCGCATTTTCTCCAGCGCCCTGCGCCGCAAGCTGCGCCTGGCTTTCATCGATCATCGCGGCTTCGGCCAGGCGCTTGGCGCCTATGGGCCGGCCGATGCCGGGCTGGATCAGGTGTTGGCGGATACCGAGGCGTTGCGCCAGCAGCTTGGCCTTGGCCGCTGCATTATCATCGGCCATTCCGGCCATGGTTATATGGCGCTGGAATATGCCAAGCGTTTCCCGGAAGCCGCCAGCCATGTGGTGATGATCGCCACCGGGCCAAGCCACAGCCCGGCCGATGCGGCGCTCGCCGAACGCCACTGGCAGGAAGCGGTCTGCCCCGAACGCAGGGCGCGTTTCGCCGCCGACATGGCCGGGCTGCCGGCTTTGCTGGCCGCCGCGCCGGAACGCCGCTTCATCAGCTTCTGCCTCGCCATGGCGGCGCGCTCCTGGTTCGATCCGGGCTTTGATGCCGCGCCGCTCTGGGCCGATGTCAGTGTCAACATGCCGGTGATCGATCAGCTCTGGGGTCAGGCCTTCCGCGATCTCGATATCCGCGCCGGCCTGGATCAGCTCACCATCCCGGTGCTGCTGGCGCTCGGCCGCTGCGATTATCTGGTGGCGCCGCCCGAAGCCTGGGCGCCACACCGCGCCGCCTTCCGCGACCTCACGCTTCGTATCTTCGACCAATCCAGCCACACCCCGCCGCTGGAACAGCCGGCGGCCTTCGACGCCGAGCTACTGGGCTGGCTGGGAGTCTAACCCTGCCGCCTTCAGCGCTGCCGCCTGGCGCTGCTCCAGCGCCTGGGTGTCGAAGCCGGCGATCAGGTCGTGAAACAGGCGGTGCCAGTTGATCGCCGCCTTGAGATGCAGGAACACGCCGCCCAGGCCGATGGCGGCGCGGTCCATGAAGACAAATTCGCGCGGCGGGGTGACACCGCCGAGCTTTTTCAATTCGGCATGCACTTTCTCGGCCACTTCGCGGCCATAAACGCCGCTTTGCTCCATTTCCTGGATGCGGCGCGGGCGGTCTTCCAGCAGCGGCGCGTAGACAAATTCGGCCCAGAGATTGAGCGTGTCGATCACGTCGTTGCTCAGGCCGGTGAAGCCCCAGGTTTCATAGGCATGCACCGCCAGGGCGCGGTCCTGGGTGGCTATGGCGCGGTAGAGATCGATCACGCCGCCGACAAAGCGCGATGGAAAAATGCGCACGCAGCCAAAATCCAGCAGGTTGATGCCGAGATCGTCGCGCACGGTGTAATTGCCCAGATGCGGATCGCCATGGATCACGCCGCTGCGGTAGAATGGCACATACCAGGCGCGGAACAGGTTATAGGCAATCTTGTCGCGCTGTTCCTGCGGCGCGTCCTTGTAGGTCAGCAGTGGCGCGCCTTCGAGCCAGTTCATGGTCAGGAGCCGCTTTGTGCTCAGGCCGGCCACCACCTGCGGCACATGCACATCCGGCTCGTCGCGCAGCATGGCGCCATAGAGCCGCATGTGGCGCGCCTCGCGCTCGTAATCCAGTTCCTCGCGCAGCCGGTCGGCAATCTCGGCATGGATATGGCGCGTGTCGATGGCCGGATCGATGCGGCCATAGATGGCGAAGATCAGCTTGAGCTGCTTGAGATCGGCCTCCACCGCCGAGGCCATGTCGGGATATTGCAGCTTCACCGCCAGCTTTTCTCCAGCCAAGCTTTCGGCGCGATGCACCTGGCCGAGCGAGGCGGCGGCGGCAGCGGCGAGATCAAAGCGGCTGAATTGCCGCGCCCAGTCCGGCCCCAATTCGCTGGCCATGCGGCGTTTCACAAAGGCCGGCCCCATCGCCGGCGCATTGGCCTGAAGCTGGGTCAGCTCCTGCACATATTCCTTGGGCAAGGCGTCGGGGATGGTGGACATGATCTGCGCCACCTTCATCAACGGGCCTTTCAGCCCGCCCAATGCCTGGCGCAGATCGGCTGCATGTTTTGAGCGGTCGAGCTTGACGCCCAGCATACGCTCGGCGCCGAGCCGGGCCGCCAGGCCGCCCACCGAGGCGCCGACCCGGGCATAGCGCCGGGCGCGGCCAAAGGCGCTATCTTCCTCAGCCATGTCGGTCAGCCAATTGCTTCAAGCTCGTCGATGAAGCCGCCGATCACGCCCAGGCCCTTCGACCAGAAGGCCGGATCGGAAGCATCGAGGCCAAACGGCGCCAGCAATTCCTTGTGCCGCTTGGTGCCGCCGGCCTTCAGCATGGCGAAGTATTTGTCCTGGAAACCCTGCTCGGCATCCTGATAGCGGGCATAGAGCGCATTCACCAGGCAATCGCCGAAGGCATAGGCATAGACATAGAAGGGTGAATGCACAAAATGCGGGATGTAGCACCAGAAGCTGCTGTAATCGGCGTCGAATTTCAGCGCCGGCCCCAGGCTTTCGCGCTGCACGCCAAGCCAGATTTCGCCCAGCGCATCGGGCGTCAATTCGCCCTCGCGCCGCGCCGCATGCACACGCTGCTCAAATTTGAAAAACGCGGTCTGCCGCACCACGGTGTTGAGCATGTCCTCCACCTTGGAGGCCAGCATCATCTTACGCTGCTTCGGCTTGGCCTGTGCCAGCAGGGCGCGGAAGGTGAGCTGCTCGCCGAACACGCTGGCGGTTTCGGCCAGGGTCAGCGGCGTGTCGGCCATCAGCGCGCCCTGTTCGGCCGCCAGCACCTGATGCACGCCATGGCCCAGTTCATGCGCCAGGGTCATCACATCGCGGGTGCGGCCGAGATAGTTCAGCAGCAGATAGGGATGCGCGCTCGGCACGGTGGGATGGGCGAAGGCGCCGGCCGCCTTGCCCGGCCGTGACGGCGCATCGATCCAGTTATTGTCGAAAAAGCGCTTGCCCAGATCGGCCAGCTTGGGCGAGAAGCGGCCATAGGCGCCGAGCACGATGTCGCGCGCTTCCTCCCATGGGATCAGGCGGTCCTTGTCCTCGGGCAGCGGCGCGTTGCGGTCCCACCAGTCTAGCTGGCGCTTGCCCATCCATTTCGCCTTCAGCGCATAATAGCGATGCGAAAGCTGCGGATAGCTCTGCGTCACCGCATCCACCAGGGCATTCACCACTTCCGGCTCAACACAATTGGAGAGATGCCGCGCCGATTCCGGCTGCGGATATTGGCGCCAGCGATCCTCGATCTCCTTGTCCTTCACCAGCGTGTTGGTGATCAGCGCAAATAGCCGGATATTCTGCTTGAACACCTTGGCCAATGCCTTGGCCGCCGCGCGGCGCTTGGCCGGATCGGTATCGGACAGCAGATGCAGGGTCTGCTCGGCGGTCAGTTCTTCCGCGCCGAGCTTGAAGCGCAGGCCGGCCATGGTTTCGTCAAACAGGCGGTTCCAGGCGGCAGCGCCGGTCACGCTCTTTTCATGCAGCAACTGCTCCAGGTCGTCGGCCAGTTGATGCGGCCGGTAGAGCCGCAGGTCGCGCAGCCAGGGCCGGTAATGCGCCAGCTTCTTCGAGGCGGCGAATTTCGCCTCCAGCGCCGCATCCTCCAGCTTGTTCAATTCCAGGCCGACAAACAGCAGCCGCGTGGTGATGGCATTCAGCTTTTCCTGCATGTCCTGGTAGAAGCGTGCCACCTGCGCATCATCCATGTTGCCGGCATAGCTCAGCGAGGCATAGGCATAAAGCCGGCCGATTGTGTCTTGCAGCTTCTCATAGCTCTTGATCATGGCGGCAAGGTCATCGCCGCTCATGCCGGCGATGCGGCCCTTGGCGGATTTTTCCAGCGCCTCGGCAGCCTTGGCGGCGGCGGCAAGATCGGCGTGCAGGGGCTTGGAATCGCGCCCCGGATAGAGGTCGTTCAAGTCCCAGTTGGGCAATTTACCCAGCTTCTTCGCCTGTGCCGCCGATACCATGGTTCGCTCCATCACTTCGAATTATTCTAATATGGGCAAGATAACGCCCGAGGCCAGGGGCGGGCGTGAAAATTCAGCTTTGCCGCTGCGGTAGCAGAATGCTACATTGGCGAGAATGCAGATCGCCTATTCCTCTGATGCGCTGCGGGCCTTGCTGCGCATGCCGCAACGGGACGCCAAGCGGATTCGCGAGAAAATTAGCCTCTATGCCAACCAACCGGCCGCGCTTGCCAATAATGTAAAGGTTCTGCAAGGGCAGGGCGGCGTGATGCGGTTGCGGGTTGGTGATTATCGTGTGCTGTTCACCGAAGATGGCGTGGTGCTGGCGGTGCTGCATGTGGGGCATCGGCGTGAGGTATACAGGTAGGAACCGACAATGAATGCCGTGACAAAGGTTATCCGCACCCCGAAAGGCGAGGAGTTGGTGCTGCTGCCAAAGGCGGAATACGAACGGCTGCGCCGCCTGGAGCGAGAGGCGGAAACAGAGGAAGACGCTGCGGATTTGCGCATTGCCGAACGCGTACTTACTGAAATCAAGTCAGGCAAGCAGGAACTGGTGCCGCAGCCGGTGGTGCAGCGTTTGCTGGCCGGCGAAAATCCCGTGCTGGTGTGGCGCGAATACCGCAAGCTCACGGCCGAGTCGCTGGCGAAAAAAGCCGGCCTGTCGCGGGCCTATGTGACGCAGATCGAAACCGGGGCGCGCAAGGGCGCGGCGCGCAGCCTGCAAGCCCTGGCCCGGGCGCTGAAGGTGGAGATCGAAGACCTGCTGCCGCGCCAGGATTAGGCCAAGGACACCAGCCGCTCAGCCTTTCAGCAAGGCCAGGATCGCCATCCTCGATGGCGCCGAAATGCAGCCCCGCAACGGGCATCATTGCCGCTATTCAGTGGCTTCCCGTATCCTCCCGACGATCCATTCATTCAGGCTTTTGCCCGCTGCGGCGGCGGCGATGACGGCGGCGGCATGGTCGTCAGGGGTCAATCGGATATTGAATTTGCCGGAGAATTTCCGGCGTGGCTCAATGCCCTTTTCTCGGCAGATTTCGAGATAGACGGCCAGCGACTTGCGGCCTTCCTCAAGCAGATCGCGGACGTTTTCGGCATAGAAGTCGGCGCCGCCATTCAGGCCGACAAATTCGCCACGCAGCATCTGAAGCTCGGGATCAAAAGCGATGACCGCCTTCTCACCATTGATTTCAATAACATTGTTCATGGCTTTACTCCGTGTTCGTCCAGCCACTTACGGATGCTGGCGACCGCGCCTTTGTCTGTATCAGGCGAAGGATGCGGGCGATGAAAGACGCGCACTTCGCCGAACAGGAACACACCGATCCGCGAACCCTCCCGCTCGCTGACTTCCGCACCGAGCGCTACGAACAGCGATTCAATATCGGCCCAGCGGATCGAGCCGTTGACCGGACGGGCGTAGATCAGTTCCAGCGTAGCCCTGTGACGCTTTTTCATAAAGTTATGGTATCGCTTAATAGTACCAAAGATCAAAGGCTGACTAAAGGTTTTTAAGATTTAACGGGCGCGGGGTTCAGCCTTTCAGCAAGGCCAGGATCGCGCCGCCCAGAGGCTGCTTCACATCCTCGACGGCATAAAGCACGCTGAAATGATGTGCTCCGGCGATCTGCATCAGATGCGCCTGGTTGCCGGCATCGCGGCAGGCGCGGTGGAAATCATCGCTCTGGTCGCGCCAGGCCTGCGGCTCGGCACCGCCCACGGCAATCAGGGTCTGGCAACCGGGCAGCCTGGGCGCCTGATGCAGCAGGGAATTACGCTGCGCGGTGGCGCCATCCAGGCCGATCTCCTGGTTCACGCCGATATGCAGCACCGGCTCCAGATCATAGATGCCGGAAACCAGCGCCAGGCCGGCCGCCTGCGGGCGCGGGCCAAGCTGGGCCGGCCAGGGCAGGGCATAGGCGGCGGCGGCCAGATGCGCACCGGCGGAATGGCCAAACACCACCATGCGGCTGGCATCGCCATTGTAGCGTGCGGCATGGGCGGCGATATGCGCCAGCGCCGCCTGGGTTTGCGCCACGATGGTGTCCAGTGTCACCTTCGGCGCCAGATCGTAATTGATATTCACCACTGCGCAGCCAGCGGCGTGATAGGCCGGGGCCAGAAAGCTGTGCAGGCTTTTATCCAGCCCGCGCCAATAGCCGCCATGCACAATCACAAAGATCGGTGCGCCGGGCTGTGTTGCCGGATAGGCATCATAGGTTTGCAGTGGGCCGTCGCCATAGCGGATGTCGTAATAGCCCAGCAGGGCGGCGCGGGCGGCTTCGGAACGCTGCCGGTAGGCAACAAAATGCTGTTCAAAATCCGGTGCGGCGATGCGCGGATTATATTGCGCTTCAAGCGCTTGCTGGCTCAGATCGCGCCATTCCATGCGTCACTTCCTCTGCAATAAGGTGGCTGCGCGCCGGCGCACCAGCGCCAGCATCAGGTCGATGGTGGGGGTGGGATTGCCGGTCAGGCGGCCAAGCTCGGCAATCACGCCGGTGATCTGTTCGATCTCCATCGGCCGGCCGGCTTCCAGGTCTTGCAGCATCGACGGCTTGTGCATGCCGATCTGTGCCGATTCCTCGATGCGGGTATCCACATCCACCGGGAAGTTGATACCCAGCGCATGGCCCACCGCCTGGGCTTCCAGCATCATGCTGCGCGCCACGGCGCGGGTGCCGGCATCGCCGGCCATCTCGGCCAGGGTGGAATGGGTCAGCACGGCAATCGGGCTGAAGCTGAGATTGCCCCACAATTTGTGCCAGATATCCTGGCGGATATTGGGCCGCAGCGGCGCTTCCACGCCGGCAGCGCGCAAGGCGGCGGCCAGCTTTTCGATGCGGCCGGAATTGCTGCCATCCGGCTCGCCCAGGCTGACGCTGTTGCCATTGCCACGCCGGATCAGGCCGGGTTCCGGCACACTGGCCGGCAGCCACAACACGCCGCCGATGGCGCGCTCCGGCGGCAGGTCGCGCCAGATATTGCCTTGCGGGTCGCAGCTTGCCAGGCGGTGACCGGCTAGCGGCCCGGCATGGCCGTGGAAATACCAGTATGGGATGCCGTTCATCGCCGTCACCCAGGCGGTTTCCGGGCCGATCAGCGGCTTCAGGCGCGGCGCCAGTTCGGGCAGCGCCGGTGCCTTCACGGTGATGAACAGCATGTCCTGCGGCCCCAATGCCGCCGGATCGTCGCTGGCGCGCGGCCGCACGGTGAAGCTGGCTTGCTTGCTTTCAATCCGCAGCCCCTGCGCCTGGATCGCCGCCAGATGCGCGCCGCGCGCCAGCAGGCTCACGTCCAGATCGGCGCCGCCGGCCTGGGCCTGGGCCAGCATGCCGCCGATATAGCCGCCTATGGCGCCGGCGCCGATAATGGCGATTTTCATGGCTGCTGCATTCCGTCTGCCTGGCCCGTCTGGTTAGGCCGATGGGTCTGCATCCAGGTCTGCAAGCGCTCGCGCTGCGCCGCGCTCATGTTGAGGCCGCATTTGGTGCGGCGCCACAGCACGTCATCGGCATCCACCGCCCATTCGCGCCGCATCAGCCAATCCACTTCGGCGGCATAAAGTCCGGCGCCGAAAAACTCGCCCAGATCGGCTGTGCTGGTGGCCTGGCCTAGAATGGCATCGCAATGGCCGCCATGGCGCCGTGCCAGCTGGCGCAGCCAGGCGGCATCGAAGCCGGGATGGCGGCGCGTCAGATCAGCCAGGAAAGCCTCAAAATCACCGATCTCGCCGCCTGGCAGGGCCTTGCCGGCGGTCCAGGTGCCGCGCATCTGCGGATAAAACGGCTTCAGCTTCTCCACCGCCTGCTCCGACAAGCGGCGATAGGTGGTCAGCTTGCCGCCATAGACCGAGAGCAACGGCGCCACGTCGCTTTCCAGGTCGAGCACATAATCGCGGGTGATCGCGGAGGGATCGTTTTCGCCATCATCGTAAAGCGGCCGCACGCCGGCATAGCTCCACACGATATCCGCGCGCTCAACCGGCTTGGCGAAATACTCGCTGGCAGCTTCCAACAAATAGGTGGTTTCGGCTTCGCTGATTGCCGGCGGGCCGTCCAGCTTGTCGAGTGCCACATCGGTGGTGCCGATCAGCGTGTAATCATGCTCATAGGGAATAGCAAACAGCACGCGGCCATCGGCATTCTGGAAGATGTAGCAATGTTCACCCTCAAACAGCTTGCGGGTGACGATATGGCTGCCCTTGATCAGCCGCACGCTGTTTTTCGGCTGGCGGCCGAAGCCGCTCACCAGCAGGTCGCGCACCCAGGGGCCGGCAGCATTGACGATGCCGCGCGCCGTCACCTCGCGGCTGGCGCCGTTCTGCTGATCCACCAGCGTGGCATGCCAGAAGCCGTTTTCGCGCCGCGCCGCAGTCACGGCGGTGCGCACATTAATCTCGGCGCCGAGTTCGCGCGCGCTCATGGCGTTCAGCACCACCAGGCGGGCATCGTCCACCCAGCCATCGGAATATTCAAAGCCGCGCTTGAAATGCGGCTTCAGCGGTGTGCCGCGCGGGTCGCCGGTCAGCGTCAGGCCGATCGAGCCGGGTAGGCTGACCCGGCTGGCAAGGTGATCATAGAGGAACAGGCCGATGCGGATCATCCAGGCCGGGCGCAGGCCGGGATGATGCGGCAGCACAAAGCGCAAAGGCCAGATGATATGTGGCGCCAGGCGCAGCAGCACTTCGCGTTCGCCCAGGGCTTCGCGCACCAGGCGGAATTCATATTGCTCCAGGTAGCGCAGGCCACCATGGATCAGTTTGGTGGCGGCCTGCGAGGTGGCGCCGGCCAGGTCGCCGCGCTCGGCAAGGATAACGCTGAGGCCACGGCCGGCGGCGTCCCGGGCGATGCCGGTGCCGTTCACGCCGCCGCCGATGACCAACAGGTCGGCAGGCTGCTGCTGCATGGGGAGAAAAACCACTCGGATTCAGTAAAACGCGAGGCTGACTTATACGGTCAGGCTCAACCGCTGCGCAAGGTCGATATCCAGAATGCCGCGCCCGCTGCGCGCCCGATAGGCCTGGGTGGCGGCATTGCGGGTTTCGCGATCCGGCGCGGTTTCCTCTGTTTGGGCGATATTTTGGGTATGGAAGGTATTCAGCCCCTTGGCCTCGCGCCAGGCACGGCGGCGCTCCAGATGGGTTGGTATCTCGATCCCGGCCGGCACCTCGCCGGGTTTGCCGCTATCGGTGCGGCGCCGCGCCAGCATTGCGCTGGCATCGGCGGCGGCCTCGCGGGTCTGCACCTGCGCCGGGGTCTGGTTTTGCGGCGGGGCATCGCCGGCAAGCTGGCTGGCGGCAAAATCCAGCTTCGGCCCGGCGGCGCGGCGTTCGCCGCCCTGGCGCTCATTTACCCGCGCATACCGACCGTTATCGGTTGCCTCGGGGCGCACCGGGGGAGGGGTGATGATGATGCCAGGAATGCCGCTCACGGTGCAGAGTCATGACTCAAGACCGCTTAACAGCCGGTTAAGACCGGATCAGGCGCAGGGTGGCGTTAAGCTGCACCACTTCCACCGGTTCAACCCGGCCCTTGACGTGGAAATGCCCGGTCGGCGGCGGCGGCGGGTCCAGGCCGATCTGCGGCGCCGCCAGGGCCACGGTGATGCCGCTGGCCAGCACTTCGTAATCATCGGCATCGGTCATGTAGTCGCGGCCAAGCTGCTCCAGGCGCTGGGCGATATTCACCGTATCGCCCACCACGGTGTAGTTCATCCGGCTCGGTGCGCCGATATTGCCCACCACCACCGGGCCGGAATGCAGGCCGATGCGGATACGCAAAACCGGCAGGTCCAGCATGCGGCGGCGCGCATTGTCGGCGGCCAGCGCGCGACACATGGCGGCCACGGCACGCAGCGCATGGCCGGCATGGTCCTCGTCGCGTTTGATCGCGCCCCACACCGCCATCACCGAATCGCCGATGAATTTGTCGATCACGCCGCCTTCGGCTTCGATATGGCCGGCCAGCAGGGCAAAATGCTGGTTCAGCATGTCGGCCACTTCGGGCGCAGTGAGGGTTTCCGAGATCGAGGTGAAGCCGACAATATCGGTGAACAGCACGGTCACATCGCGCTGTTTCGACATGTTGACGGCATCCTCGCCCTCGCGCAGCAGGCGGCTGACCAGTTTGCGCGGCACATAATTGCCGAACCAGCTCAGCGCGGCGGTGGCGGCATTCACTGCCTGGGCGGCATCGTCCAATTCGCGCAGGCGCAGGCGGTCTAGCGGCGGGCCGTCAAATTCCAGCCGTTGCAGCCGGCCGGCCGCAGCCGCCAGCTGGCGGATCGGCTGGCCGATGACACGGCCCAGGCGCCAGGCGATCAGCAAGGCCAGCAGCAGGCCGATAGCGCCGATGGCCGCAGCAAATTGCAGCCGTTCCACTTCGGTCTCGATATCGTCAAACGGGAAATAGCGCCCGACCAGCCAGGGCCGTTCGCCATACCCTTCCAGCCGCTGGTAGAGGAAAATCCAGCGCCGCCCCTCGGCTTCCACCACATGGCTGCCGCCATCGCGGCCAACGGCGCGGGCCAATTGGCTGTCACGCCGGCCGGACCAGATTTTGGTCAGCACCGGATCGTGGATTTCCTCCAGGAAGGGCAGCGGCTTTTCCGCCGAGAGATAATATTCGTGGCTCGACAGGGTGGGATGCGCCAGCACGTAATTATCATCATAGAGGATGAAATTCATGCTGTGGCCGTCGATGCTGTCGGCTTCCAGCACACGCGACAGCGACCCGAGCGAAACCAGCGCCGCCATGCCGCCAACAAAGCGGTCGCCGATGGTGAGCGGGGCGCGCAGGTTGATCAGCGGCTGGCGCAAAGCCGGCTCCCAGATCAGGTCGCCCCATTGCAGCACACGCAGGCTCTGGCCGCGGGTTTGCAACTCGCGTATCAGATCGGCGGCGGCGCGCAGTCGGCCCTGGGCATTGGGATAATTGGTCAGGCTATCATACAGCACATAAACGCTGCCGGCGGTGCGCACCGCCCGCGTGGCGCTCAAATCCTGCCGCACCACGCCCACTGCGTCGATCTGCGGCACGCCGTCCAGAATCGCCGACAGGTAATCACCCAGCCGCTGGGTGTCGTCGAGGCTGACACGGCCGGCCTCGATACGATCCCGCAGACCCTCCAGATGCTGGCGCACCGGCTCCAGCTTCGAGCGGATGCGGTCGGTCACCTGATCGATCAGGCGCTGGTTGCGGTCGCGCAGCAATTCCACCGTGTTGATGCGGCCCGATAGCATGGCGCTGCCATAGGCCAAGCCGGCCAGCAGCATCAGCAGGCCAAAGCCAAGCACCAGCGCCTGGGCAATGCTCAGGCGCCATCCTGGTAATAGGATGCGGGGCATTTAGCCTTTATGCCTCACGGCTTGAGGCGGGCCAGCGCCTCAACCTGGCGGCGCAATTCCTCAAGCTGGCGCTGCAAGGCGTCGGTATCGGCCAGGGCCGGCCCGCTCGGCTGAGTGCTGCTGCTGCCGGCAGCGGGCGGCGCAGTCGGCGTCATGCCGGGCATGCCCGGCATGCCGGGCGGCGGCTCGGGCAGGGTGCCGAAGGGATTGAACATGGTCATGGCGCGCTGGAACATCGAAATATTCTGCCGGCCCATTTCTTCCAGGCTGCGGAACGGAAACATCTCGCCGAAGGCTTCGGCCATGTATTGCCGCATATGTTCCTGATTGCGCTGGAAGGATGCCATCGAGACATCGAGATAGCTCGGCACCAGCGATTGCAGGCTGTCGCCATAGAACGAGATCAGCCGGCGCAGAAAGCCGATCGGCAGCAGATTCTGCCCGGTCTTGCTCTCTTCCTCAAAGATGATCTGGGTCAGCACCGAGCGGGTGATGTCCTCGCCGGTCTTGGCATCCTCAACCACAAAATCCTGGCCGTCCTTCACCATCTGGCAGAGGTTTTCCAGCGTCACATAGGATGAAGTCGCCGTGTTGTAGAGCCGGCGATTGGCGTATTTCTTGATCTTGATAGCCGGGCCGGTGCCGGAGGCACCATTCTGATTCTCGCTGGTCGCCACGTTGCGTTGCTCCGCTTTTATCCGCCCTGGAACTCATATATCACTCGCAATCGGTGTGCAGTGCAAGGGTTACGGCGCGATGCGGAAAAGCTGGCGCAGAGCGGCGGGTCGGATATACTCTCTGCATGGATGATAAAGCCGATGCCAATGCGCTTGCCAAACGTTTCCTTGATCTGTGGCAGGAACAGGCCAGCCTCATCGCCACCGACCCGAAACTGGCCGAACTTTCCGGCTCGTGGATGGCGATGTGGCATAAGCTGGGCCAGGTAGGCCCGCATGCCGGTGCCGCCGCAGCCACATCAGGAACTACAGCCGGAACCGCAGCCGGAATGGCGGCCGGGGCCGCGCCCGCTGCCGCTGCATCTGGCCACGGCCAATCTGATCTTGCTGACCTCGCTCGCCGCCTGGCCGAGTGCGAAACGCGGCTTGCCGCCCTGGAATCCCGCGCAAAACCCGCTGCACGACGCACTGCGCGCAAGCCTGGCAAACCTGCCGCCTGAGGCTTTCTCCACCGCACTTGCCGAGGAAGCCGCTGCCCGCCTGAGCCGTTTTGCGCTCGGCATTGGCGCCTATCGCGATCATCCCTATCGCCGCGATGCCGCCGCCGAGCCTGCGCCGCTCTGGCAGGAAGGCAGCACAAGGCTGCTGGATTATGCGCCGGATAGTTCTGCGCCGGTGCTGCTGCTGGCGCCTTCGCTGGTCAATCGGCATTACGTGCTTGATCTGGCCCCAGGCCAGAGCCTGGTGCGTTATCTGGCGCAGCGTGGCCTGCGGCCTTTGCTGCTGGATTGGGGCGCACCCGGCGAAGCGGAATTGGCGTTTGATCTTACAGCCTATATTGCACGGCTGGGGCGGGCGCTGGCTGTGGCGCGCCAGGCCAATGGCGGCAGTCCGCTGCCGCTTTTGGGCTATTGCATGGGCGGCAATCTGGCGCTGGCGGCGGCGCTGCGTTGCCAGGCCGATGTGTCGGCCCTGGCTTTGTTGGCCACGCCATGGGATTTCCATGCCGGCGGCACGCATCAGGCTGAACTGGTGCGCCATCTGGCGCCGCAACTGGTGCCGCCGTTGCCGCAGCCCGGCGCTGCGCCGGAACCGATGGCGGTGGATGTGCTGCAAGGTTTTTTCTGGGCGCTCGATCCGCTCACGGCGCTGAAAAAATTCACCTCCTTCACCGGCATCGCGCCGGATAGCGCAGCGGCGCAGCGTTTTGTGGCGATGGAAGACTGGCTGAACGATGGCATCCCGCTGGCCAATGCCGTGGCGCGCGAATGCCTGCAAGGCTGGTATGGCGCCAACAGCCCGGTGCGTGGCGAATGGTTGGTGGGCGGCCAGGCCGTGTTGCCCGGGTTATGGCGCAAGCCGGCCCTGGTGGTGCTGCCGGAACGCGACAAGCTGGTGCCCAAGCCGGGCGCCGAGGCGCTGTTCCATGCCCTGCCAGGGGCCTGGCGCCATGATGCGCCCAGCGGCCATATCGGCATGGTGGTGGGGCCGCGCGCCGAGGCCGGGCTGTGGCAGCCACTGGCGGAATGGCTGGAGGGGCCGGGTGGGCTTGCACCCTAAAGTCTAACGCCTGCAAACGAACTGGCGTCGGCCAGACCCTTGCCGCGCGATGCCGTCCCCCGGTATCGTTCGCACAAGCAACACAACCCAAAGACGGATCAGGAGGATTCCCATGACCGATATCGTCATCGCAGCCGCCGCGCGCACGCCGGTCGGCTCTTTCAATGGCACGCTCAGCGGGGTGCCGGCGCATTATCTGGGCCAGGTGGCAATTGATGGCGCGCTGAAGCGGGCCGGCGTGGCCCCGGCCGATGTGTCGGAAGTGATCATGGGCCAGATCCTCACCGCCGCGCAGGGCCAGAACCCGGCCCGCCAGGCCTCGATCAATGCCGGCCTGCCCAATGAAGTGCCGGCCTGGAATGTGAACATGCTGTGCGGCTCGGGCCTGCGCGCCGTGGCGCTGGGTTTCCAGGCGATCAAGAATGGCGACAGCAAGGTGGTGGTGGCCGGTGGCCAGGAAAGCATGAGCCAGGCGCCGCATGCCGCCTATCTCCGCGCCGGCCACAAGATGGGCGACCTGGGTTTCATCGACACCATGATCCGTGATGGCCTGTGGGATGCCTTCAATGGCTACCATATGGGCCAGACCGCCGAGAATGTGGCGATGCAGTTCCAGATCACCCGCGAGCAGCAGGATGAATTTGCGGTCAAGAGCCAGAACAAGGCCGAGGCGGCGCAGAAGGCCGGCAAGTTCAAGGACGAGATCGTGCCGGTGACGATCAAGGGCCGCAAGGGCGACACCATCGTGGATCAGGACGAATATATCCGCCATGGCGCCACCATCGAGGCGATGAAAAGCCTGCGCCCGGCCTTTGCCAAGGATGGCTCGGTGACCGCCGCCAATGCCTCGGGCATCAACGACGGCGCCGCCGCCGTGGTGCTGATGAGCGCCGAGGAAGCGGCGCAGCGCGGCATCAAGCCGCTGGCCCGCATCGTGAGCTGGGCGCAGTCGGGCGTTGACCCGAAGATCATGGGCACCGGCCCGATCCCGGCCAGCCGCGCCGCGCTGGAAAAGGCCGGCTGGAGCACCAGCGATCTTGATCTGGTGGAAGCCAACGAGGCTTTTGCCGCCCAGGCCTGCGCCGTGAACAAGGAATTGGGCTGGGATACCGACAAGGTGAATGTGAATGGCGGCGCCATCGCCATCGGCCACCCGATTGGCGCCTCGGGCGCCCGGGTGCTGGTGACCCTGCTGTATGAGATGCAGCGACGCGATGCCAAGAAGGGGCTGGCAACCCTGTGCATCGGTGGCGGCATGGGCATCGCCATGTGCGTGGCCCGCGATTAAAAAACCGACGGCGCCGGCCATAACCGGCGCCGTTTTCTTATCTGCGACACATAAAAAAACTGAGGAGGCTCACATGTCGCGCGTAGCAATCGTCACCGGCGGAACCCGAGGCATCGGCGGCGCCATTTCCAAGCTGCTGCATCAATCCGGCTACAAGGTTGCGGCGAATTATGCCGGCAACGAAGAGAAGGCGCGCGCCTTCGAGGCCGAGACCGGGATCAAGGCCTATAAGTGGAGCGTGGCCGACTATAACGCCTGTGTTGAAGGCGTGAAGAAGGTGGAGCGTGAGCTTGGCCCGGTGGATATCGTGGTCAACAATGCCGGCATCACCCGCGACGGCACCATGCACCGCATGAGCCCGCCGCAATGGCAGGAAGTGATCGACACTAATCTGGGCGGCTGCTTCAACATGTGCCGCGCCACCATCGACGGCATGCGCGAGCGCGGCTTTGGCCGCATCGTCAATATCGGCTCGATCAACGGCCAGGCCGGCCAGTATGGCCAGGTCAATTATGCCGCCGCCAAATCGGGCATCCATGGCTTCACCAAGGCATTGGCCCAGGAAGGCGCAGCGCGTGGCATCACCGTGAACGCCATCGCGCCGGGGTATATCGACACTGAAATGGTGGCCGCCGTGCCGGCCAATGTGCTGGAAAAGATCGTGGCCAAAATCCCGGTCGGCCGCCTTGGCCGGGCCGAGGAAATTGCCCGCGGCGTGTTGTTCCTGGTGGCCGACGAGGGCGGTTTTGTCACCGGCTCGACGCTCAGCATCAATGGCGGCCAGCATATGTATTGAGCCGGCGGCTTTTACCGCTTGCACCTGGAACGCCCGCCCGCAAGGACGGGCCTTCTTGTTTGGCGCCGGTGCTGCTATCATATGACCAACTGGATGACCAATTGGAGCAAGCCATGGTGATCGTCAGCCTGGCGCAGGCCAAGGCGCAACTGAGCCAGCTTTTGGATCGTGTCGAAGCCGGCGAGGCGGTGACAATCACCCGTCGCGGCAAGCCGGTAGCCAGCCTTGCCGCCATTGTGGCGCCCAAACAGCCGCTCAAGTCGCTCGCTGAATTCCGCGCGCAGCAGCCGCCTTGGCCACGGCCCAGCGCCGATCTGATCCGGGAGATGCGCGACGAGGAAACCTGATGAGGTATTGCGATTCCAGCTTCATCGCGCCACTTTTGCTGACTGAGGCGACCAGCGAGGCAGTGGAGGATTTCATTGCCGATCTTGGGCCGGGTGGTGCCACTGTTAGCGAATGGACGCTACTGGAAATATCGGGGGTTCTGGCCCGTCAAGTCAGGATGCAGGCGATGCGCCCGATCAGTGCCGACAGAGCTGTTGCACGCTTGGATGAATTGGCGGATAGCTCGCTCAATGTGGTAACGCCACAGGCCGCCGATTACCGGCTGGCACGCGACTATCTGCGGCAGTATCAGACCGCCTTGCGCGGCGGCGATGCATTGCATCTGGCGATTGCCGCCAACCGCCAGGCCGAGGCGATATACACCCTGGATCAGGGCATGCTGAAAGCCGGCCGCCTGCTGCGACTGCCGGTGGCCACCGGCATCCGGCTGCGGCGCTGAAACACAAAATTCAGGCCGCCTGCACCCAGATGTAATATTGTGCCTCGGCGGGTGACCAATTGGCCGACCAGCGCACCGGATATTCCCGCCCATCGATATGTCGGATGGCGGCTACCGACATTTTGTCAGCCTGTATTGCCTGGCCCTGACTGGCGGTGTGCAATTGCTCAACCACGGCCGATTGCTGCTCGGCGGCGAACAGGCTGGCAAAGGGCCGGCCGAGTAATTGCTCGCGCTCCAGGCCCCAGAGCTGGCGGCAATTCGGCGTCACCTCGGTAAGCCGGCCGGCAGCATCCACCAGCAGCGGCACGTCGGGCGAGAGTTCGATCAGGCGGCGGCTGCGCGCCTCGCTTTCGGTCAGCCTTTCGGCCAGCGCGGTGATGCGGCTATTGGCTTCGGTCAAGGCTGCTGCTGCGGCATTTTCGGCGGCGAAACGCTCGCGGAACGAGGCCACGCCGCCCACCAGCAGCACGGCGGAAAGCTGTGCCACGGTCCAGCTGAACAGGGCGCCGGTGAGCGGATCATCCGGGCTGCCACGCAGCAGGCCGTAGCTTACCAGCAATATGGTGACCAGTCCGGCCAGCAGCCAGGTCAGCCACAATCCATTGCGGCGCGTGTTGATGATGAAGCTGAACAGATAGAGCGGCACCAGCCAGCCGAGATAGACCAGGATATTGTGTGGGCTGGCAGCGAAAAACAGCGCGTTGGCGATATTGCCGACAACATAGAGCGCCAGCCACAAAGTGAGCGCCGGGGCGATGCCGGCCAGCCATTCGTCGCCGCGCCAGGCAAGCAGGCCAAGCAGCACAAAGCCGGTCAGCAGCATGGGCGGGATGCTGTACCATTCAAAGGGCGAGAGCAGGCCGGCTGGCCCGGCCACGCCAAGGCCATAAAGGCTGCCCAGGGTCATCAGCACGCACACACCGATCATGCTGCGCCGCGCCAATTGGCGCTGGGCGGTTTCGGCAGTGGCGGGCATGCTGTTCTGTTTTGCGGCCATGGTGCCGCTTTCTGCCTGGGGTTAGGGTTTCTTTTCCGCCGTGCGCAGATCGTCGTCCGGCAGGTCTCCAGCGCTATCATAAGCGCGATAGAGCGGCCAGTCACCCGTGACGGTGGCAGCCAGGCTATCCTGCGGCTGGCCGATGCGGGCGCGGTAAATCCAGTGATTGGTCAGTACACGTTGCACAAATAATCTGGTTTCACCAAGCGGTATGGTCTCAATGAACAGCAGCGGGTCGGCCTCGCGGCCTTCACGCAGCCAGCGTTGCAGGTTGCCCGGGCCGGCATTATAGGCGGCGGCCAGGTAGAACAGGTTGCCACGGATCATCGGCATTTCCAGCAGATGCTGCAAATAGCGCTGGCCCAGTTCGATATTGTATTCCGGCGCCAGCAGGCGGTGGCGGCTTTTCTTGTGGCGCAGCGAATTGTCGCCCGCCATATAGCCGGCGGTGCGCGGCATCAGCTGCATCAGGCCGGCGGCACCGGCGCTGGAGGAGGCGCGCGGGTTGAAAGCGCTTTCCTGGCGCATGAAGGCGAAGATCAGGGCGCGGTCAACCGCGAAGCCGCCTTCCGGCTCCCAGGGCGGCAGCGGATACATCGCATTGTCGTAGGCATCGCCCTTCACACTGCGCCAGGCCAGGCCGATGCGCATGGCCGAGGCCGGGGTTTGCAGCCGGCCGGCCAGGCCGAGCAGGGCAAAGGCAAGCGGATCGCTGGCTTGCGAAAACAGCCGGGCGATTTCGCGGTCGGCGCGCACCGCTTCGCCAACTTCCGACAGCGCCAGGGCGCGGCGCACCGAGGGTAATTGCTGCAATTTGGCGCTATCAGTCGGCTCCAGCGGCGCCGGCGACCAGGAGAACGGCATTTCCTGACCAAGCTGGCTCAGCGCCAGCAGGCCATAGAAGGTGCGTTCCTGGGTGGCCGCCACATGCAGCAGGCGGAAGGCTTCGCCCGGCTGGCGCAGCCGCAGCATCACGCGGGCGCCCCACCAGGCCCCGGCGGCCTTGTCCCAGTTCGAGGCGGTTTGCGAAAAAGCCAGGTTTTCAAAATGATGCGCGGCATTGTCGAGCCGGCCGAGGCGCCAGGCGGCAATGCCGGCCACCCAATCGGCTTCCGGCACGCGGCTGCGCGAACGCTGCGCCGCCGGCCCGGCCAGGGCCAGGGCCTTTTCGTCTTCGCCATCCAGGAACCAGCTCCAGGCAACGCGGCGGCGCCAATCGTCGAATTCCGAGGCTGAAAGCCTGGAGCGGATTTCCGGCTTGTTGATCAGCGCCTCGGCCAGCGCCACCTTGTCCTTGCGCAGCAACTGGCCCAGTTCGGCCTCGGCCTTGGCGATCAGCTTGGCAGCGGCGGGGTCACGTTCCTTGGGCAGCGGGCGCGAGCGGGTGGTGGCCACGCTGCCGGCATCGTTGGGGAAGTCGCCGGTGCTCACGCCGGTCGGGCCGGGCGGCGCCTTGTCCTTGCGCGCCTTTTTCTTCAGCGCCAGACGATACACTTCCTCGGCGCCGGGATGGTCGCGGTAATCGCGCATCCACTGGCTCAGCTCGGCATAGGAGGCGTTATAGCCGGTGGGATGGGTGTAGCGCTGATGCAGCACATGGCCGTGCAGCAGCGGCTGCTTCACCTGCTTCAAAAGCTTGTCGGCTTCCTGAAAGCGCAACTCGGCCTGGGCTTCAAAAATCCGCCCGTAAAGTTCGGTATCCTGCGCTGACAGGATGACAGGCAGATCGGAAGGCTGCGCCTGACTGGCAGGCGCAACGGCAAGCTGGAATGCGATAGCAAGCAAAACGGTGCCGAGGCTGCGGCGCAAAAGTTTGCGCAAGCCTTCCCCCGTCTGCTGCGGCCGCCGGATCGTTTCGGGTCGGGCAAGGCTTGGCATGACCCAGACCGGATACCGCAAGATAGGCTTGTGGGCAAGTTTATATTGAGCAACTTAGGCGTGCGGCGGCAATTTTCTCGGTAATAGCCATACCAGCACGGCACCCAGGCCGCAGGTGGCGGCGCTGACAAAGATCGGCACGCTGTAGCTGCCGGTGCGGTCAAAAGCCAGGCCGGCCAGGGTGGGGCCGAGCAGGGTGGAGAAGGCCACACTGGTATAAAGCGCGCCGATCAAGGCGCTGGCGGCGCGGGCGCCGAACAGGTCCACCGTGATCGCCGGGGCCAGGGCGACGAAGCCGCCGTAACACAGCCCAAAGCCAAGCGCGAAACCGCCCAGGGCAATGAAACCCTGGGCAAACGGCCAATAGGCCAGCATCAGGCCGGAACCCAGCATGGCGGCGGCAAAGGCCGGGCCGCGCCCAAGCCGGTCGGCCACGCCGCCAAGCAGGAAACGCCCGGCCATCGAGCCGATGCCGATCAGGCCCACCAGCCACACCCCCTGTTCACGCGCCAAACCCTGATCCTGGGCAAAGGCGGCCAGATGCACAAAGGGCACAAACGTGCCGATGCAGTTCAGCGCACAGGCCAGATAGAGCAGCCAGAAAACCCGGTGCCGCAAAGCCTGGCGCAGTGTGAAGCCGCTCAGCACGGTACTGCCGGTGGCTGGCTGGCGCGGATCGTCTTTGGCCCCATCGGGCCGCAGCCCCAGCGCTGCCGGGTTGGCGCGCAAGGCCAGCACCGCCAGCAGGCCGAGCAGGCCGCAGCCGATGCCAAGCCAGAAATAGGTCTGCCGCCAGGACAGGCTGTCGATCAGCCAGGCGGAAAAGGGCGGCATCACCACGGTGCCCAGGCCGATACCCATCACCGCCAGGCCGGAAGCCTGGCCTCGTTTCTGGATGAACCAATGCTGCACCGTGCCGATGGCCGGCACATAGGAAAAGCCGATGCCCACGCCCATGCCGATGCTGTAGGCCAGCAGCACCATGCCCAGGCTGTCGGCAAAGCTGGCGGCGATCATGCCGCCGGCAACGCAGGCCAGGCCAAAGCCGATCACCGGGCGCGGCCCCAGCCGGTCGGCCAGCGGGCCGCTGACTGCGCCCAGGACAAAATACAGAAACGCGGCCAGCGAGAAGACCAGCGACACGGTGGCGCGGTCGGCGCCGAATTCGCTGCGCAGCGGCTCAAAAAAGGCCGGGAAGGTATAGGCGGCGCCAAAGCCGGTGAACATCACCGCAAAAGCGGCAGCCACCACGATCCAGCCATAGAAGAGGCGGCTCACGCGCCCAGTTCTTCCAGTTTCAGCGCCAGGCTGAGCATGTCGCGCCAGGCTTCGCGCTTCAGGCCGGGCTGGCGCAGCAGATAGGCCGGGTGCAGCATCGGCAGGGCCGGGATTTCCAGCCCGTCGCGGGTATAGACCAGCCATTTGCCGCGCAGTTTGGTGATGCCCTGGCTGGTGCCGAGCAGGGTGGCGGCGGCATGGCGCCCAACCAGGCCGATGACGCGCGGCCGCACCAGGGCGATATGGCGCTCAACAAATGGCCGGCAGGCGATGATTTCCTCAGGCGAGGGATCGCGGTTGCCCGGCGGGCGCCAGAAGATCACGTTGGAGATATAGGCATTCTGCTCGTCGCGGCCGATGGCGGCCAGCATGCGGTCGAGCAACTGGCCACTCTGGCCGACAAAGGGGAAGCCCTGGGCATCCTCGTCGCGGCCCGGCGCTTCGCCGATCAGCATCAGGGGCGCCGCCGGGTTGCCGCGCGCGAACACCGTGTTGGTGGCGGTGGCCTTGAGCGCGCAGCCCTCAAAGGCGGCAACGGCGCTTTTAAGCTGCGCCACATCGTCGCAGGCGCGTGCGGCACGGCTGGCGGCGGTTTCGGCAGCCTGGGCCGAAAGCAAAGCCGGCGAGGCTAGTTGACGCAGCGGCGGCGGTGCGTTGGCAGCCGAACCGGGCGGCAGACGCTGTGGCGGATTTTGGGCGGCCGGCCGTGTTGCCGGTGCTGCGGGCGCCGCCATGCTGGGGCGGGCCGGCGGCGCTTCGGTGCGATCAACCGGCATGTCGCCGATACATTCATCCGCTCCGGCCTCGACATAGAACCGCAGGAGCGCCCCGGCACTCAATATTTCATCGGGGCTTTCCCGGCCTAATTCGTTGGCATACATAGCTTATGTCCGCGTGCGGCGCCGTTGGCTTGCCGGCCATAGTCTGGTAAGCAGGGGCCTATAGTCAAGCAACGCAGCGGCGCCAGCAGCGCCAGATAGACCAGCGAATAGGTGCGGGGATGGAACGCGAAACGATGGAATATGATGTGGTGGTGGTGGGCGCCGGCCCGTCCGGCTTGTCCGCCGCCATCCGCCTGAAGCAGCTTGCCGCCGAGCAGGATCATGACATTTCGGTCTGCGTGATCGAAAAGGGTTCCGAAGTCGGCGCGCATATTCTCTCCGGCGCTGTGGTCGACCCCATCGGCCTCAACGAACTGATTCCGGATTGGAAGGAAAAGGGCGCACCTCTCAACACGCCGGTGACCGAGGATCGTTTCCTCATCCTCACCGAAGCGAACCATATCTACGTGCCGAATTTCATGCTGCCGCCGCTGATGAACAATCACGGCAACTACATCGTCTCGCTGGGCAATGTGTGCCGCTGGCTGGCAACTCAGGCGGAAGAACTGGGTGTGGAAATCTTCCCCGGCTTTGCCGCCGCCGAAGTGCTGTATGGTGACAAGGGCGAAGTGGTTGGCGTGGCCACCGGCGATATGGGCATTGGCCGCGATGGTGAGCACAAGGGCAGCTACACGCCGGGCGTGGAATTGCGCGCCAAATATACCCTGATCGCCGAAGGGGTGCGCGGTTCGCTGGCCAAGCTGCTGATGCAGAAATTCAATCTGCGCGATGGTGTTGATCCGCAGAAATTCGGCATCGGCATCAAGGAGCTGTGGCAGGTCGATCCGGCCAAGCACAAACCCGGCCTGGTGGTGCATACCCAGGGCTGGCCGCTGGATAATTCCACTGCCGGCGGCAGCTTCATGTATCACCTGGAAGACAATCAGGTGGCCGTGGGCTTTGTGGTCAACCTGAATTACGAGAATCCCTATCTCTCGCCGTTTGACGAATTCCAGCGTTTCAAGACGCATCCTTCCGTGCGCGAGTTTTTTGAGGGCGGCAAGCGTATCGCCTATGGCGCCCGCGCCATCAATGAAGGTGGCCTGCAATCGATCCCGAAGCTGACCTTCCCGGGCGGCGCGCTGATCGGTTGTTCGGCCGGCTTCGTCAACGTGCCGCGCATCAAGGGCAGCCACAATGCCGTGAAGAGCGGCATGCTGGCGGCCGAGGCGGCGTTTGAAGCATTGAAGAATGGCAGCCAGGGCGGCGACGAACTGGCGGCCTATCCGGAAGCCGTGCGCGAAAGCTGGATCTGGAAAGACCTGTGGAAGGTGCGCAATGTCAAGCCGGCGCTGAAATACGGCATGTGGCTGGGCACTGCCATCGGCGGCCTGCATATGTGGCTCAACGATATCGGCCTCGGCTTTCTGGTGGGCTGGACCACGCGCCATGGCAAGGCCGATCACGAAACGCTGAAGCCGGCCAAGGAATGCAAGCCGATCAATTATCCGAAACCGGATGGCAAGATCAGCTTTGACAAGCTGTCGTCGGTTTTCCTGTCCAGCACCAATCACGAGGAAGATCAGCCGATTCACTTGCGGCTGGCCGATCCGAGCATCCCGATTGCGCGGAATCTCCCGGTTTATGACGAGCCGGCGCAGCGCTATTGCCCGGCGGGCGTGTATGAGGTGTTGCGCGAGGCAGATGGCAGCAATCCGCGTTTCCAGATCAACGCGCAAAATTGTGTTCACTGCAAGACTTGCGACATCAAAGATCCGGCCCAGAATATCAATTGGACCGTGCCGGAAGGTGGCGGGGGTCCGAACTATCCCAATATGTGAGGC
>DLGP01000086.1 GCA_002482765.1 Alphaproteobacteria bacterium UBA7691 | reverse complement strand
CCAAAACCTCAGTAATGCCGAGTCTTTCGACGCTCCGACAAAAAACTAAACCGGACACCAGTGGGTCAAGCCCGGGGATGACGAAAAGGGTACCCCGCTACACCTTAAACCCGATGCGGAAGCCGCCCCAATGGCGGCCGCGTATGGTGATCGGCGCCGAGGCATCCTTCATCAGCAGCAACTGGCCGCCGCCCATGTCGCGGCGGTAGCATTGCAGCAGGTATGATTTGGTGCTGCGGCCACAGGCGAGGCCGACCGGATCGTTGAAGATGCGGCGGTTGCGGCAATTGGCGGCATTCCATACCGGGTCGCTGCCCTGGGGCTGGCTGTATTTTGTGTTATGCGTCGGCAGGAAACCGTTGCGGTCGAGCGCGGCGCAGAAGGCGATGGCGCTGTTGGCGCTGAGGATCGGCTCCTGGATTTTCGGCAAGTAGGTGTCGGTGAATTTGACGAAGCGGGTCATGAATTGCTGCGGGTTGCTGCCCGGGATCGGCTGATAGGTTTCGTCGAACAAATCATCCAGGCGGATTTCGCCGCGTTCAAGCGCGCGCTCGAACAATTCGGTGATCTGCGCTGCGCCCTGGCGTGCCGCCGAGACAAAAGGCAGATCGGCCACGGTGGTGACAAAGGCGGTCTGGGTGGCAAGATTGGCAACCTGCTTGTCGATCTCCTGGATCGAACTTGTGGTGCGCTGCACCACGGCGAGATAGTCGCGCGTGGCCTGATCCATGCCGACAATGGCCTGGCTGACGCCCTGCACGCGGCCAAGCTGCTCGCTTGACGCCTGCTCGATCTCGCCGAGTTGCTGGCCCATATTCTCGATGGCGCCAGCAATCTGCTGCAACACGGTGCCGGTTTCACTGACCAGGCCGACGCCGGATTTCACCTTGTCGTTCGACTGTTTGATAATGGCGCCGATATCCTTGGAAGCATTGGCCGAGCGGCCGGCCAGGGCGCGCACTTCCTGCGCCACCACGGCAAAGCCCTTGCCGGCCTCGCCGGCACGCGCCGCTTCCACGCTGGCATTCAGCGCCAGCAGGTTGGTCTGGAAAGCGATTTCGTTGATCAGCGAGGTGATCTCGGAAATACGCTGCGACATCTCGGCCATCTCGTTCATGGCTTCGACCGAGCGACCGACCACCTTGACGCCATTCTCGGCTGCCGCACGCGCCGCTGCCGCCTGCTGGTTGGCGCGCTTGGCGGCCAGTTCATTCGCCTGGGCGGCTTCATTCAGGCTGCGCGTATCGCTGGCCACGGCGCTGAGTGAATCGGATTGCGCCTCGGCGCGCTGCGCCAGGCCCGCCGCCTCGCGGTTGAGCTGCACCGTGGATGCCGAGATTTCATTGGCGGCATACAGAATAGTGCCGACCACTTCGCTGAGGCGGTTGATCGCCTGCGCCGCGCCTTCGCGGATGGCGCCAAAATCGCCGCCCTGGCGATACGCCATGCCTTCCGACAGATCGCCTTCCGCCATGCGGGCAAAAAGCTGCTTCAACGCGCCAACCACTTCATCCAGGCTTTCCGCCATATTGTTGAAGCGCTGGGCAATATCGCCGCCGGCAGCATTGACGCGCCGATCAAGCACACCGCCGCCGATGGCACTGCATAATTCGGCCACCTGGCTCATCGCCTGCTGGTCGCGCCGGGCATTGGCCTGCATGTCGGCTTCAAGCTCGTTGAGGCGTTGGCGCAGACCGTCGCGCTCGGCCGACAAGTCGCCCCACAGCGTATCAAGCCGTTCAAAAGCCCCAAAGAGCGGCGCCGGCCGCGCCACAGGCGGCAGATTGGGCCAGGCCGCCAGCGCTTCGCGCAACAGCCCGTCGCCGCCCTGGCCGATGATAAAAACCGCTGCCAGCAACGCCAGCAGCAGCACAGCCGCGCCAGCACCAATCAAGGCGGTGCCCGCCATCGACTGCGCCAGCAGGCTGAGCGTGGCCGCCGCCAGGCCAAACAGGATGATCACCGGCAGCCCGACGCGCAATGCTACCGGTAGTGTTGCTATAACACGCATATTCCCTCCCAACTTTATGCGCAGGCCGGCACCAACCAGCCAGACCTGCGTTATTTTTCAGTAATAGTATCTGGCCGGACGAACCGGCACCATGGCATTTGCGGCGGCGCGGCGCGGGGCGCCTGCGACCTTAGTATAAATCACCCGCATGAATGCGCGTGCAACGCGATGGCAACGCAACCGTCATGGTGTTGTCGCCTAGGGGGGCTATGGGGAGGGCGCCGCCCCCTCACCCGATTCCCGGATAAAGCCATGCCCCACCAGCTCCCCACCGGCACCACCCGCGCCCAGGCCTATGAAGCCTCTCAGGATGCCGGCATCAATCCCAGCGCCAATGCCCAGTTCGACCATATCGTGGCGCATCGTTATGGCCGCCGTTCGGTGTTGCAGGGCCTGCTGGCCGGCAGCGCCCTGGTTGCCACCGGCGGTTTGTTCACGCCGGCCGAGGCCCAGGCTCAAAGCAAGGCGGCAATGCCGGCCCGCCACAGCTTTGCCTTTGCCGAGGTGAGCCATGGCGTGGACCGCACGCATCATGTGGCGGCGGGCTATAGCGTGGATGTGCTGATCCGCTGGGGCGACCCGGTGACTGCCGACGCCCCCGCCTTCGATCCGTTGCGCCAGAACGCCCAGGCGCAGCAGAAGCAGTTTGGCTATAACAACGATTACGTGGCCTATATGCCGCTGCCGCTGGGCAGCACCAATCCGGCGCGCGGCCTGCTGGTGGTGAATCACGAATATACCAACGAGGAACTTATGTTCCCCGGCCTGGGCCGCCAGGAAGCCAAGAGCGTGAATTTTGCCGGCATGACCGCCGAACTGGTGGCGATTGAAATGGCCGCGCATGGCATGAGCGTGGTGGAAATCCAGAAAACCCCGGAAGGCAAATGGTCGGTGCTGAGCGGCAGCCGCTATAATCGCCGCATCGATGCGCTGGAAAGCCGCTGCATCCTCACCGGCCCGGCAGCCGGCCATGCGCGCTTGAAAACCCGCGCCGATACTGCCGGCCGCAACGCCATCGGCACGATCAACAATTGCGCCGGCGGCGTCACGCCCTGGGGCACCGTGCTTTCAGGCGAAGAGAATTTCCACGGCTATTTCTGGGGCAAGCTGGACGAAACCAGCAGCGAAGCACGCAATCACAAACGCTATGGCGTGCCTGGCAATTGGTATGCCTGGGGCAAGTTCCATGAGCGTTTTGACATCGCCAAGGAAGCCAACGAGGCGAACCGCTATGGCTGGATCGTGGAGGTTGATCCCTATGACCCAACCTCGGTGCCGAAAAAGCGCACCGCTTTGGGCCGCTTCAAGCATGAAGGCGCCACGCCGGTGGTGAACCAGGATGGCCGCGTGGCGGTGTATAGCGGCGATGACGAGCGTTTCGAGTATGTCTACAAATTCGTCACGCGCGACCGCTTTGATCCGAAGAACCGCGCCGCCAATATGGATTTGCTGGATCACGGCACATTATATGTGGCGCGCTACAATGCCGATGGCAGCGGCATTTGGCTGCCGCTGGTGCAGGGCCAGGGGCCGCTGACGCCGGCCAATGGCTTCAACAGCCAGGCCGATGTGCTGATCGAAGCGCGCCGCGCTGCCGATCTGCTCGGCGCCACCAAGATGGACCGGCCGGAGGAGATTGAGGTCAATCCGGTCAGCGGCAAGGTCTATGCCATGCTGACCAATAACAGCCGGCGCAAGGCCGATCAGCTTGATGCCGCCAATAGCCGCGCCGCCAATGAATGGGGCCAGATTGTTGAGATGGTGCCGGAGAATGGCGACCATGCCGCCTTGCGCTTCACCTGGAACCTGCTGATCCAGGCTGGCGATCCGCTCAATCCGGCAGTAGGCGGCAAATACGGCCCGGAAACCAGCAGCAATGGCTGGTTTGCCTGCCCCGATAATGCCGCTTTCGACAGCCAGGGCCGCTTCTGGGTTGGCACCGACCAGGGCGAAGCCTGGAAAAAGGCCAGCGGCACGGCGGATGGCATCTGGGCGGTGGAAACCGAAGGCCCGCAGCGCGGCCGCTCAAAAATGTTCTACCGCAATCCGGTCGGCGCCGAGATTTGTGGCCCCTGCTTCACGCCGGATGACAAGGGCCTGTTCGTCTCGGTGCAGCATCCCGCCGCTGATGGCGCCGAGGCATTCACGCGCAATGGCAAGGTTTCCACGTTTGAAGATCCGGCAACGCGCTGGCCGGATTTCAAGGACGGCATGCCGCCGCGCCCCTCGGTTATTGTGATCACCAAACAGGATGGTGGCGTGCTCGGCAGCTGATCCCCACCCCAGCTTTCAGAAGCGGTAGCCACGGGCCTCCGGACACCATGCCGGGGGCCCTTTTTCTGGCTCAGGCGGCATCGCTCTGGCTGTCATCCTTGCGGCTGTCATAAGCCCGCCGCGCCGCCTGCACCTGTGGCTGATTAGCCTCGGCCCAGCCGGCCAGCACATCAATCGCACCAGCCAGCGAACGGCCCATTTCGGTCAGCGCGTATTCCACCTGCGGCGGCGTGCTGGGGATCACCACGCGGCTGACCAGGCCATCGCGCTCCAGGCTGCGCAACGTGACTGTCAGCATACGTTGCGAGATGGCGGGGATTTCCCGCCGCAACTGGTTGAAGCGCAGCTTGCCGGCCTGCACCAGGACCAAAACCACCAGCACGGTCCAGGCATCACCAACCCGGTCCAGCACATCACGCACCGGGCAGGCATAAACCTTGGTATCACGGGGACCGGGGCCGGATGACATGGAGGGGGCGCCTTTCAGATGGTTACCCTGCTGTGCCTTTGGCACAATATGATGCCTTCTTTACACCAGATTACAAGAGAGTATCTAGTTCCTTCTCGTAACCTAGTATTCCACAGGAAGGAACCTGACATGAAACTCGCCATCATCGGCATCACCGGCCGGATCGGCTCGCGCATTGCAATCGAGGCGCTTAATCGTGGCCACAGCGTCACCGGCTTAGCCCGCAACCCAGGCGCCGGCACCGCCCCTGCCGGCGTGACCGTGTTACAAGGCGATGCCGGCCAGCCCGAAGCCTTGGCAACCAGCCTGCGCGGTTTTGACGCCGTGGTGGCCGCCGGCCGCTTCGCCAGTTACAGCGCCGGCCCGCTGGTGCAGGCCCTGCGCCTGGCCGGGGTGAAGCGTGTTCTGGTGGTGGGCGGCGCCGGCAGCTTGGAAGTGGCGCCGGGTGTTGCGCTGGTCACCACGCCCGGCTTCCCGGAAGCCTATAAGCCGGAAGCCAGCGGCGGCTTGGTGTTCCTGAATGAATTGCGCCAGATCGACGATCTGGATTGGAGCTTCTTCTCGCCCGCCGCAGAGATCAACCCTGGCGTGCGAACCGGCAATTTCCGGCTCGGTGGCGATGCGCTGCTCACCGATGCCGAAGGCCATAGCCGGATTTCCATGGAAGACTATGCCATCGCAGCCGTGGATGAACTGGAAGCGCCGAAAAACATCCGCAAACGGTTCACTATCGCCTATTGATACCGATCACATCTTGGTCAGGGGCTTCCGGAATCCATTCCGGAAGCCCTGTTCTTTCCAATATCTGCCCGATATAACCGCCAATAAGTGTTTTCAATTCAAGGTTACAAATCAGGCAGACATGGCGCCCCGCAAGGAACGTCCCCGCATCATCAAGGCGCCGCAGGGCCTGCGGCAGCGCGCGGTCAATTACAAGACCGGGTTTGATCTCAACCTGTCTGATGAATTGCGCGCCCGCATCGAGGCCACCATCCTGGAGAGCAAGGATGAGTTCTCCACCGAAGTGCTGGATAAGCTGCGTGAAATGCGCCGGCTGGCCAAGGAAGCCGAAGACGACGAATTCCAGCGCATTTTTATCCTCAGCACCATCACCGACCTGGCTTTTGACGTGAAAGGCATGGGCGGCACCTTCGGCTTTCCGCTGCTCACCCACCTGGCGAAATCATTGCATGATTTCATGGCCAAGCTGGCGCTGCCGAATGACCGCCAATTCGAGGTTATCAGCATCCATATCGACGCGCTTTATGTGGTGCTGGCGCGCGGCATCAGTGGTACTGGCGGCAAGCTGGAGCAGGAATTGCTCGCCGGCCTGCGCCTTGCCGTGGAAAAGACCCAGGACTTGATCGAGTAATACACACTTCGCTTACCTTTTACGGCCAGGATCGCCTGCATGACCACCGATGCCGATATCTGGCGAGCCGCCCGCGACCTGATCGCCGACCATGGCGCTCGCCGCGCCGAAAGCCATGCTGCGGCCCAGGTGGATGAAATGTTTTCCACCGGCAATTTTGTCGGCCATCTATTGTGGCGCCGCATCCTGAAAGCGGTGCGTGGCCTTAATGCCCAAGCCACACCGAGCAAAAGCGCCCGGCGCTGATCGGCTTCAAATTTTCAGTGTGGTGGGCAGGCCGCGGGCGCCTTCTATCATCGCGCCGCGCAAATCTGCATCGGTGAAATTGGCATACATCAGGTTGGCTTCCCGCAGATCAGTGCAGATCAGCTTGGCGCCATGCAGATTGGCATTGGCCAGGTTGGTGCGGCGCAGATCGGCACCGCTGAGATTGACCTGAGCCAGATGCGCCCGGGCCAGATACCAGCCCACCATCACGGCGCGGCGACCTGCTGTGCCGTCACTATCAACCCAGCGCATATGCTGGCGCACCGCTTCATCCAGAATATGCTGCGCCACCGGCTCAGGCACCCGGGCATCGCTGCCCTTGATCTGCTTGAACATGTCGGGCGACAGATCGGCCAGGCGGAAATTCGCCTCATGCAGCTTGGCGCCCTTGAGCTGCACCGCATTCAGCGTGGCATAGGAAAAATCGGCGCCTTCAAGATCGGCATTTTCCAGGATAGCGCCATCCAGGATGGCGCCAACAAATGAAGCGCCGAGCAGCTTGGCCTGGGTCAGGTTGGTGTTATGCAGCATGCTGTCGCTGAGCGAGACGGTGCCGCCCTTGCCATGCGGCGGCGTCGGCGGCTCGGTCATCGGCCGCATATCCGCATTCTCAAACCGGGTGCCTTTGAGGATCGCGCGCGACAGATCAGCGCCACGCAGATTGGCCCAGATCAGATGCGCGTTGGTCAGGTCGGCGCCGGAAAAGTCGCAGCCTGAAAGCACCGCCTGGGTGAAATCGGCATCGCGCAGATCGGCGCAGTAGAAGCGGCAACCCTGAAACACGGTGCGTTGCAGATTGGCCCCGACCAGCTTCACGCCGGTCAGGTCAACACCACTCAGCGTCAGCTGCTTGCCACGCGGAATCTTGTTGTTGCGATTGGCGAGATACTCACCATGCTGCCGTATCTGCTCGAATATCTCCGCTGGCGCGTTCACCGAGCCCCTCCTGGGTTCAAGGCGAAGCAGAATAGCGCAGACAGGGTAAAGAAAAAATTAAACCGCAATTCTAGCAATGGTAGCGCGATACTGCGCTGCCAGCCGGGCATAATGCAGCGGCGTGTTCTGCATCATTGCCACTTCCTTGTCCTGCACCGGCCGCATCAGCGTGGCCGGGCGGCCGGACCAGACTTCGCCGGCTTTGATACGCTTGCCGGGGGTGAGCAGCGAACCGGCGGCCAGCATGCCGCCGCCCTCGATCACGCAGCCATCCATCACCGTGGCGGCCATGCCCACAAAGGCGCCATCCTCCAGCGTGCAGCCATGCAGCAGGGCCATATGGCCCACCGAGACATTATCGCCAATATGCGTGGCGAAACGCGCCGTGGTGACATGCACCACGCTGCCATCCTGGATATTGGTGCCGGCACCGATGCGGATCGCATGCACATCGCCGCGCACCACCACGTTGAACCACAGCGACGAACCGGCACCGATCTCCACATCGCCCACCACCGTGGCATTCGGCGCGATGAAGGCGTCGGCAGCAATGCGCGGCGCCTTCTCGCCGAAGGGCAGGATGACAGGCTGCTGCACCGTCACGGGAACACCATCACGGGAACAGGGCCACCTGGTCGATGCCCATGCTTTCCGGCAGGCCGAATTGCACATTGAAGTTCTGCACCGCCTGGCCGCTGGCCCCCTTCATCAGGTTGTCGATGACGCAGAACAGCATGGCGCGGCCCGGCAGCCGATCGGCAAACACGCCGATATGGGCCAGGTTGGAACCGCGCACATGGCGGGTCTGCGGCGACACACCATTGGGCACCAGCTTGACGAAGGCTTCGCCGGCATAGGCCTGTTCCAGCGTGGCACGCAGATCGTCGGCACTGGCGCCGCCTTTCAGCCGAACATAGATGCTGGACAGCATGCCGCGATTCATCGGCATCAGATGCGGGGTGAAATTCACCAGCACCGGCTGGCCCGAGGCCACCGACAATTCCTGCTCGATCTCCGGGCCATGCCGATGCGATGCCACGCCATAGGCATGGATACCCTCGGCGACTTCGCAGAATAGCGAACCCTCCTTGAGCGCCCGGCCGGCACCAGAAACGCCCGACTTGGCATCAATCACGATATCGGCCGTCTCGATCTGGCCGGCGCGCAGCAGCGGGATCAGCGGCAGCATCGCCGAGGTCGGGTAGCAGCCGGGATTGGCCACCAGCCGCGCCTTGGCAATGGCTGCCCGGTTGATCTCGGTCAGGCCATAAACCGCTTCCTGCTGCAAATCCGGCGCCCGATGCTCATGACCATACCATTTGGCATAATCATCCAGACTGGTGAGCCGGAAATCAGCCGACAGGTCAACGATCTTGAGATGCGCCGGCAGGCCGGCAATTACCTCCTGCGTGGTGCCATGCGGCAAGGCGCAGAACACGGCGTCCACGCCGCTGAAATCCACGTCCTTGATGGTCACCAGCCGGGGCAGGTCATAGCCGAGGAATTGCGGGAACACGGTTTCGATCCCCTCGCCGGCCTTGCGGTCGGCGGTGAGCGCAACGATGCGGACGCGCGGATGACGCAGCAGCAGGCGCAGCAGCTCCGCGCCGGTATATCCGCTGGCACCCAATATCGCGACCCGGATCGTATCCATGGTCCTGCACTCCTGTTGGTTGGAAAAACGGCGAAAACGCCGCATGGATATAGCGCCCGGGCGCGGCCGGGGAAATAGCTAAATTGTTGCGATGCAATTGGACCGGGATTCTTGGTTCGCCCGCCCGGCGACGCTTATCCGCGCCGGGCGGGCAAAACCTCAGGCGATGGCGCGCATGGCGGCCGGCGGCAGGTATTTGTCGCTCCAGATCGCTTCCACCGGCGCCACTTTCGGCAGGTCATAAGCCTTGGCGATGGTGGCAATGGTGCGTTGCAGCCGGGCCGGATCAATCGCGCCGAGGCCCATTTTGATCCCCTCGGCGGTGCGCACCTGATGTTCCAGCACCCATTTCAGCCGATCCTGTTCGATATCCGGCTTCACCAGGGCGTCGGCTTTCACCAGGGCATCGGTGATCGCCTTGGGGTCCTTCATCGCATCCTGCCAGGCGCGGCAAACCGCACGGCAAACACCCGGAATCGCCGCCTCGTTATCCTTCAGGAACTTGCGCGAAACCACCACCGAGTTGGAATAGAAATCCAGGCCATGATCGGCATAAAGCATGATCGAGACATCCTCGATCTTGTGGCCCAAGCCCTTGAGATTGAGCCAGACGGTGGAATCGAAGCCGGTGACCGCATCCACCTCGCGCCGGATCAACTGGCTTTCGCGCAGTCGCAGGTCCACGTTGTTGAACTTCACTGCCGCCGGATCGAGGCCGTTGGCCTTGAAGAAAACCGGAAACAGCTTGAAGGCATTGTCGGTCAGCGGGCCGCCGATGGTCTTGCCCAGCAGATCGGCCGGCTTGGTGATGTTGGAATTTTTCCAGCTCACAATCGCCGCCGGGGTGATCTTGTAGATATTGAACACCGCCAGCGGCACCTTGTCGGGAAAGGTGGCGTAGAATTCCGCCAGCGAGGTCAGATCGGCGAAGCTGACATCATAGGTGCTGGAAGCGGCGCGTTGCAGCGCATCGGCCCCCGAAGCCGGGTCCATGGCGGTGATCTCGATGCCCTCGGCGGCGAAATAGCCTTTTTCCAGAGCATAGATGAAGGGCGAATTGGTGCCGTTGCGCGGCAGGTTGAGCGAGAATTTCACCGGCACGCGAGCGGTCGTCTGGGCGTAGATGCGCTTGGGCACAAAAGGCACGGCCAGGGCAGCGCCGGCAGTGGCCAGAAGGGTACGGCGGGAAGGCTTGGTGGGCATGGTTGGCTCCGTCTGTTGGGAGCCTTCATTCTAGGATTTGCCTAGATTTTGTCGCGCCTATAGTTTTAGCATAAAGAACATAAGTTACTCAAAAACAATGATTATTCTAAAGTCTGCCGCATAAATAGGCTTGCCTAAAAACTGGATTGCACTCAATCCACCGAGCCTTGCGCCGGCATGCTGATCCAGGCCCTTGCTCGCACCAAGTCATTGAAAAAGCGCACATTATCAGCGCCGAAAACTTCCAGCATCGGGCGACCATCGGTGGCAGCATAAAGTTCTGGCCGCTCGCGCCGCACGGCAGCGATACGATTGTTGCCGCCACCGGCACTGCGCGCCAGTTCACCCAAGGCCTGAACCGAGGCCGGGCTTGGCACATAGCCGGAAAAGCTGAGATCAATCAGGAAATCGTAGCGCGCCACCTGCGGCTTGTCGGCCACCAAGCCACGATAAAAGGCCAGCACCTGGGCATCTGTCACCGGGCCGATATAGGCCACCATGACCAACCGCGCCGCTTCATCGATCTCTACGCCGATCTGACCGCTTGGCACGGTTTGCCCCAATGATTCACCCGCAGCGATGGTGCGGCTTATCTACCCTTCCCCGCAAGCATTGGGCGCAATTTAATCGAGCAACCGCATCAGCCACAGTGAAATGGCCGGAAAGCTGATCAGCAGCGTCAGCCGCACCAGATCGGCGCCGATGAAAGGCAGCACGCCGCGATAGGTGGCGGCAATCGGCACATCCTTGGCGATGGCGCTGACCACAAACACATTCATGCCGATGGGCGGCGCGGTCAGGCCGATACCCACCACCACCAGCACCAGGATGCCGAACCAGATTGCCACTTCGTCGGGCGGCAGGCCAAAATCCAGCGCCGTCACCACCGGGAAAAAAATCGGCAGGGTGAGCAGGATCATCGCCAGTTCATCCATCACCGCGCCGAGCACCAGATAGACCAGCATCAGCGCCACCAATACGCCATAAGGCGGCAGGCCGGCCGTGCTGATCGCATCGGCCAATTGCATTGGCAATTGGGTCAGCGCCAGGAAGGCGTTGAACACTTCGGCGCCAAGCAGGATGATGAAGATCATCGCCGCCGTCTCGGCGGTTTGCAGCAGGCAGGTCTTGATCTCGGCCAGATTGAGTTCGCGCTGCAACAGCGCAATGGCAAAGGTGGCCATGGTGCCCACGGCCGCGCCTTCGGTGGGTGTGAACACACCGCCATAGATGCCGCCCAGCACCAGCATCACCACGCCCAGAAAGGCCCAGACCCGCAGCAGCACGCGGCGCCGCTCGGCGCCTTCCAGCTTCACCTGCTGCACCGGGCCGGCCTTGGGATCAAAGCGCACGGTGATGGCAATGGCGATGCAGTAAAACAGCCCGGCCAGCAGGCCGGGGATGAGCGCCGCCGAAAACAGCTTGACGATATTCTGCTCGGTGGAGATGGCATAGACCACCAGGATGATCGAGGGCGGGATCAGGATGCCGATCACGCCACTGATCGCAATGGTGCCGGTGGCCAAAGCATCACTGTAGCGATAGCGCTTCAATTCCGGCAGCACGGCGCGGCCAAAGGTGGCGGTGGTGGCGACAGAGGAACCACAAATGGCGGCAAAAATCGTGGCAGCGCCGATCACCGCCATCGCCATGCCGCCGCGCACACGGCCGAACAAAGCCGCCGCCGCGTAGAACAGGTTGCGCGACTGGCCGCCGCGTTCAGCGAAAGCCCCCATCAGGATGAACAACGCAATCACCGACAGGGTGTAGTTGGAAAACAAATGATACGGCGTCGATTTCAGATAATTGAAAAAGATCGCACCACTGGTTTTGTAGGCATAGCCCATGCCGCCCACCAGCAGCATCGCCAGCCCCACCGGCATGCGCAACGCAATCAATCCCAGCATGGCACCAAAAGCCAGGCAGCCCAGCATCAACCCGCTCATGAACGCACCTTGATAACACGCCAGGCCGTGGCCAGCGTGACCAGACAGAGGATGCCTGCCAGCACCGAACTTAAGGCGATGGCCCAGCCGGTGGGCAGGCCCAGCACCATGGAAACCGTGTTGCTGCTGATGCTGTCATGCGCGCCGCGCATGAGCTGCCAGGCGATGATGCCGGCCATGCCGGCATAAACCAGATCCCACAGCGCATCCAGGCCACGCTGCACGCGCTTGGGCAGCCAGGTGGTGAAGGTATCCACCATGATATTGCCGCGCCGCGCCTGGCAATAGGGCAGGAAACAGAAGACCGACAAAGCCGTGGCCATCTGCACAATCTCAAAATCGCCACCGATGGCGCCCAGCCCACTCCAGCGCACCAGCACACTCACCACCACCACAAAGGCCGAGGCCATCACCATCGCGCCGCCAAGGATGGCAAGCGCACGGGTCAGGCGTGGCCACACGGCATGCTCGGCGGCGGCCGGTGCCTGCTGGTCATTGTCGTTCATCGGCCCCCGCTCCTTTCACGGCCGAAGCAACCCGGCCGGCATCCTGTCATAAGGCAGACGGACCGGATTGTTGCCCGGTCCGTCCCTACGCAAATTGTTATCCCCGCAAGCTCAAAAAGCCAGCCGGTCAGACCTTGTCATACTTGGCGACCAGGGCGCGGGCATTCTCGATCATCTTGCCGCCATCAATGCCCTTGTCCTTCATCGCCTTGATCCAGTCATCGATCACCGGCTGGGTGGTCTTGCGCCAGCGTGCCGCTTCATCGGGCGTGATCGCAGTGATCGAATTGCTGCGCTTGCGCACCATATCCGAAACCGCAATGCCTTCATTATCCCACATCGCGCCGGCCATCTTGGCCAGCGCCTGGCCGGAATTGTCGTCGAGGATTTTCTTCAGATCAGCCGGCATGGCGGCATATTTCGCCTTGTTCATCGCCAGGATGAAGGTGGCGGTGTAAAGCGTCGGCGAGCCGGGGATGTCGATATGGTTCTTGACCAGCTCATGCACCTTGATCGCCGGCACCACTTCCCACGGCACCACGCAACCATCCAGCACGCGCTGCGCCAGCGCTTCCGGCACCTGCGGGATCGGCATCGGGATGCCGGTGGCGCCCAAAGCCTTCAACGCCTCGCCGGCAAAGCGGGTCGGCGAGCGCAGCTTGAGGCCCTTGAGGTCCTCCATCACCTTGACCGGCTTGTTGGCATGGATCAGGCCGCCATCATGCGCCCACACCACAATCGGATGCACATCCTTGAATTCGTCGCGCAGATAGGTCTCGTAGAATTCCTGCACCGCCGGCGCATTGGCGATGCCGCGCTTGGCGCCAATGAACGGCAGTTCAAACACTTCCACGCCCGGGAAACGGCCCGGCGTGTTGCCCGGCAGGGTCCAGACCAGATCGGCCACGCCATCGCGCGCCTGATCAAACAATTGCGGCGGGGCGCCACCAAGCTGCATGGCCGGGAAAATATCCACCTTGAGCCGGCCACCGGATTCGGTTTCAAGCTTCTTGGCCCAAGGGGTCCACAGCTTGGTATGCACATTGGAAACCGCTGGCAGGAAGTGGTGCAGTTTCAGTGTCACCTGCGGCGCCTGGGCGCGCGCGTTGCGGATCACCATTGGTGCGCCAAAGGCCGCGCCGGCAGCGGCCGTGCCGGCAAGAGTCAGGAAACGACGACGTCCGATACCCATTGTTTCACTCCCCTAGAGGTTGGTTTTTTCGGTTGCACGCATTCTAGGTACAGATTCGATAATAATAAAGACATGTTGAGATTATCGTTTCCGGCTTTTTCATATCAATTCGGATAACTAAACCCGGAAATAGCCCACCAACTCGGTCAGCCGTGCGGCCTGCCCCGCCATCGCCTGGGCCGAAGCCGTGGTCTGCTCCACCAAGGCGCCATTGCGCTGGGTCATCTCATCCATGTTCGAGACGGCGGTATTCACCTCGTCCAGTCCGGTGGCCTGCTCGCGGCTGGCGGCAGCAATCTCGGCCACGATATCCACCACTTTCTTTACCGAGCCGACAATCTCATCCAGCGTCGCGCCGGTTTCATTCACCAGCTTGGCGCCTTCCCGCACCTGGGCATTGGAGTCCGCAATCAGCGCCTTGATCTGCTTCGAGGCTTCGGCCGAACGCTGCGCTAGGCCGCGCACTTCCTGCGCCACCACGGCAAAACCCTTGCCGGCCTCGCCGGCGCGTGCCGCCTCAACACTGGCATTCAGCGCCAGCAGGTTGGTCTGAAAGGCGATCTCGTCGATCAGGCCGACAATATCGACAATGCGGCCCGAACCATCCTCAATGCGGCCCATCGCCAACACCGCCTGGCGCACCACCTGGCCGCCACGATCCGCCGTGCCACGCGCCGCCAGCGCCAGATGGTTGGCGGCTTCGGCATTCTCGGCATTCTGCTTCACGGTCGCGGTGATCTCATGCATTGAGGCGGCGGTTTCTTCCAGGCTTGCCGCCTGCTGCTCGGTGCGGCCGGCCAGATCGTTGGAGCCGGCGGAGATTTCATGCGCCGCATCGCGCACCGTCTGTGCCGAGCCGCTGACCTGCCCCACCACTTCGGCCAGTTTCTCCCCGGTGCTGTTCACATCCTGCTTCAACTGGTCGAACACACCGCCATGGCTGGCCTCGATACGCCGCGTCAGGTCGCCCTCGGCCATGGCGCCGAGCACCCTGCCCAATCCGGCCAGCACATCATCCACCGTGCCAAGCAGGCCGTTCACCCGCTCGCCCAGCCGCGCCATGGTGCCGCCCAGCCGGCTGGTATCAATCCGCGCCGACAGGTCGCCACCGGCAGCCGCCGTCACCACCTCGCCCACGGCACGATCAAGCAAAGCCTCCTGCTCCTGCCGCGCCGCCTCGGATGCCAGCCGTTCCTGCTCCACCTGGCGCTGCAATTGCTCATTCTCCAGGCCGTTATCCTTGAATACCTGCACCGCGCGGGCCATGGCGCCGATCTCGTCATTCCGCGCCCGGTTCGGCACGTCCATGGCCCAATCGCGCTGCGCCAGCCGCGCCATTGCCGCAGTCAGGCTGCCCAGCGGGTCCACCACCTGGCGCCCGATATGATACCAGCCGATAAAGCCGGCGATCAGCACACTGGCAACACCAACCAGGGCCAGCACCAGCTTGCCGTTGCGGATGCCGCCACGCGCATCTGCCGCCGTCACCTCGGCCATGCTGTTTGCCTTGCCCACCACCAGGCCAACACTTTCCGCCAGCCGCCGCGCGGCATGGCGGCTGGTATCCAGCACCGAACGACCCAGATCGGACGATTCAAGCTCCTGCTGGCGATAGGTCAGCAAACCGGTCATCTCATCGCCAAATTCCAGCACCGCCTTGGCCGCCTTGGCCAGGTCTGGCTGCGGCTTCAGCTTGTCGATGGCAGCCAGGGTGCGGCTGACATTATCGGCGGCCAGGGTGTAGCGCCGCGTCACCGATTCCAGTTCAGCCACACTGCCGGCCGTGGCCCCCACTGCCAGCAGGCCAACCGCATTGTTCATCTCGGCGATCAGCGTGGTGATGCCCTGCAACATCAGCACTTCGCCTCGCGCCAGCCGGGCCAGGGATTGCTCAATCTTGGGCAGGTTGCCGTCACGCGCCACCGAGGTCATCTCGGCGGTCAGTTCAAACACCGCCTCATCCACCATCGGTGTGGCGATTTGCAGGAAGCCGGCATGCGCCTGGGTCAATTTCTGGGTTTCACTGCGGCGCGCCTCGGCCACTTGCAGGCGCGAGGTGACAAGCTGATGGATCTGGTTGATCGACCCCAGCAGAATCCCGGCCTCCTTGCGGATATCGCCCAGGCTGTCGCCGGCCATGGTTTCCGGCACGGCGGCAATGGCGCGTTCGATCACGGCGGCCTGTTCACGAATCCGGCCGATGCGCTGGTTCACCTCGGTTTGATTCTGCGCAGTGAGCAGATCGGGCGTGGCGGCCGAGAATTCCGCCACCCGGGCCGAAAGCTCCAAAGCCGCGCTCACGGCCGGGCCACTTTCCTCCACCACATGGCCAAAAGCCTGCTCCAGGCGCTGGAACGAGGCCCAGCCGATGGCCGCCGAAAGCAGCGTGGTGGCGGCAATCACGCCCACAGCGATATACAACTTGCGGCGTATGGAGCTGGTTTTGCCCGTCGCCTGCGGCTTGTGGGCCGCATTCTGCGGTTCCGCCATCTGGTGTTCCTCCCGGATCGATTTCTTCTTTCTTGATCAGAGGATTGTTCAGCTTTCCGGCAGCCGGCGCAAGCCTGTAGCGCCGCCTACCATTTATGCTAGGGTCTGGCGCTCAACAGGATTATCGCCATGCTCGTTCTGATCGACAATTATGACAGCTTCACCTGGAACCTCGTGCATTACTTCGGCATGCTCGGCCAGCGCGTTGAGGTTTTGCGCAACGACGAGAAAAATGTCAGCGAAGTCATGGCTTTGAAGCCACAGGGCATTGTGCTCTCGCCCGGCCCCTGCGATCCCGACCGGGCCGGCATCTGCCTGGACCTGATCCACGCCGCTGCCGACACAACACCGATTTTTGGTGTCTGCCTGGGGCATCAGGCCATCGGCCAGGCTTTTGGCGGCCAGGTGGTGCGGGCGCCGAAGCCGCTGCATGGCAAATTGAGCCGTATCAAGCATGATAATACCGGCGTGTTTGCCGGCCTGCCGCAAGACCTGCTCGCCACCCGCTACCATTCCCTCACCGTGGCGCCGGAAAGCCTGCCCAATTCCCTGCGCGCCAATGCCCATGCCGAGGATGGCGTGATGATGGGGCTGGCGCATGCCGCCCTGCCGGTGCATGGCGTGCAGTTCCATCCTGAAAGCATTGCCTCGGAGCATGGCCTGGCCATGCTGGCGAATTTCCTGCGTGCCTGCGGCCTGCCGGTAAATGAGGAAGTGGTGGCGCAAGCCAAGGGCAAGGCGGCATGAGCGGCGATATCGACAGTTTCAAGCGGCTGCTCAATCTGGTGGCCGGCGGCGCCACGCTGAGTGTGGAGGATTCCCGGCTCGCCTTCGATGTGATGATGTCGGGCAATGCCACGCCGTCGCAGATGGGCGGCTTCCTGATGGCTTTGCGGGTGCGCGGCGAGACGGTGGACGAAATCACCGGCGGCGCGCTCACCATGCGCGCCAAGGTCACCAGTGTGCCGGCACCGGACAATGCCATCGACATTGTTGGCACCGGCGGCGATGCCAAGGGCACCTGGAATGTCTCCACCTGCTCGGCCATCGTGGTGGCGGCAGCCGGTGTGCCGGTGGCCAAGCATGGCAACCGGGCCTTGTCGTCCAAGACCGGCGCCGCCGATGTGCTGACCGCCTTGGGCGTGAATATCGATTGCGACATGCGGCTGATCGAAAAGGCCATCCGCGAAGCCGGCGTTGGTTTCCTGATGGCGCCGCGGCATCATGGCGCCATGCGCCATGTCGGCCCGACCCGGGTTGAGCTTGGCACCCGCACCATCTTCAACCTGCTTGGTCCGCTTTCCAATCCCTCGTTCGTCAAGCGCCAATTGCTTGGCGTGTTTTCACGCCAATGGGTACGGCCGCTGGCCGAGGTGATGGGCAAGCTCGGCTCCGAGCGCGTCTGGGTCATGCATGGCTCGGACGGGCTGGACGAAATGACCCTGACCGGCCCAACCTATGTTTCGGAACTGCATAACGGCGCCGTGCATGATTTTGAGATCGTGCCGGAGGATGCTGGCTTGGGCCGGGTGCCGTTCGAGGCATTGAAGGGTGACGACCCGAGCACCAATGCCGTGGCGTTACGCGGCGTGCTGGGCGGCGACCGCAATGCTTTCCGCGATATCGTGTTGCTGAATGCCGGCGCGGCTTTGCTGATTGCCGGCAAGGTGGATAATCTCAAGGATGGCGCCGCCATGGCCGCCGAGGCGATTGACAGCGGCAAGGCCCGCGCCACCTTGGCCCGGCTGATCGAGATCACCCATGAAACCATTGCCGAGCCGAAAGAGTGAGTATGCGCCATGAGTGATGTGCTGGCAAAAATCTGCGCCGACAAGCTGGAGCATATCGCGGCCTGCAAGGCGGCGGTTCCCTATGCGGCGGTAGAGTCTGCCGCGCGTGCCACCCCGGCGCCGCGTGGTTTCCATGCGGCTTTGCAGGCCCGGCTGGCAGCCGGGCAATATGGCCTGATCGCCGAGATCAAGAAGGCTTCGCCGTCCAAGGGCCTGATCCGCGCCGATTTTGACCCGGCAAGCCTGGCCCGCGCCTATCTAGCCGGCGGCGCCGCCTGCCTCAGCGTGCTGACCGACAGGCCTTATTTCCAAGGCCATGACGAGTATCTGCGCCAAGCCCGTGCCGCCGTCTCGCTGCCGATCATCCGCAAGGATTTTATGCTTGATCCCTATCAGGTGGCGGAAGCGCGGGCGCTCGGCGCCGATTGTATCCTGCTGATCATGGCGGCTTTGTCGGATGCCCAGGCCGCCGAGCTGGAAGCCGCGGCCCAGGAATTCGGCCTGGATGTGCTGGTGGAAGTGCATGATGCCGCCGAGACCGAACGGGCGCTAAAGCTGCAATCCCGCCTGCTGGGCGTGAATAACCGCAACCTCAAGACCCTTGCTGTCGATCTCGCCACCTCGGAGGCTTTGGCAGCCCTGGTGCCGGCGGGTTACACGCTGGTGAGTGAATCCGGGCTTTACAGCAAGGCCGACCTGGACCGCATGGCAAAAATCGGCGCGCGCTGTTTCCTGGTGGGTGAAAGCCTGATGCGCCAGGCCGATGTGGCTGCCGCCACCCGCCTGCTGCTGACCGGCGAACAGGCCGCGTGATGGCAAAAAAGCCGCAACTTTCGCATCTCGACGCGCAAGGCAATGCGCATATGGTGGATGTGTCGGACAAGGCCGACACCGAGCGCGTGGCCGTGGCCGGCGCGCGTATCCAGATGCAGCCGGCCACGCTGAGGCTGATCCTTTCGGGCAATGCCCCCAAGGGCGACGTGCTGGCCACGGCGCGCATCGCCGGCATCATGGCGGCCAAGCGCACCCATGACCTGATCCCGCTCTGCCATCCGCTGGCACTGACCAAGGTGACGGTGGAACTGACGCCGCGCAAAAAGCAGCATTGCATCGAGATCACCGCCACCTGCAAGCTGAAAGGCAAGACCGGCGTGGAGATGGAAGCGCTGACCGCCGCCAGCGTGGCGGCGCTGACGCTCTACGACATGGTGAAGGCGGTGGATCGCGGCATGGTTATCAGCGATATCCGGCTGCTGCATAAATCCGGCGGCAAATCCGGCACCTTCGAGGCGGCATGATCCCGGTAGCAGAAGCGCGCCAACGCATTGTCGGCGCCCTGCCCGCCATGCCGGCGGAAACCGTAGCGCTGGCGGCGGGCCTGGGCCGGGTGCTGGCCGAAGCCCTGACCGCGCGCCGCACCCAGCCGCCCTTTGCCGTCAGCGCCATGGATGGCTGGGCGGCGCGGCAGGCCGATCTTGGCGTCATCCCCTGCGCGTTGCAGCCAGTCGGCGCCGTGGCCGCCGGCGGGCGTTTTGCTGGCGAAGTCGGCCCGGGCCAGACAGTGCGCATCTTCACCGGCGCGCCGTTGCCGCCAGGCGCCGATGCCATCGTGATCCAGGAAGATGCCGATCTGGGCAGTGATGGCCGCCTGACGGTGCGTGAGGCGCCGAAGCCTGGGCAATGGATCCGCCGCGCCGGGCTGGATTTTGCCGAGGGCGACGCCTTGCTGCCGGCCGGGCGGCTGCTGGCGCCCAGCGACATCGCGCTGGCCGCAGCGATGAACCGGCCCTGGCTGCCGGTGCGGCGCAAGCCGCGTATCGCGGTGCTGGCCACCGGCGACGAGCTGGCCCGGCCCGGCGATCCCATCGGCCCGAACCAGATTGTCTCGTCTAACAACTTTGGCCTCTGCGCCCTGGTGGCCCAGGCCGGCGGCGAGGCGCTTGATCTTGGCATTGCGCTGGATACAGAAGCCGATCTGCGCGCCAAGGCGGCCGGTGCCGCCGGCTGCGACCTGCTGATCACGTTGGGCGGCGCCAGTGTTGGCGAGCATGACCTGATCCACAAGGTGCTTGGCACCGGGGGCGCCGGCATCGATTTCTGGCGCATCGCCATGCGGCCAGGCAAACCGCTGATGTTCGGCCAAGCTGATCTTGGCGATAAAGGCTGCGTGCCGCTGCTCGGCCTGCCCGGCAATCCGGTTTCCGCCATGGTCTGCGGCCAGCTTTTTGTGCGCCCGGCGATCCGCGCCATGCTGGGCCTGGATTGGGCGATCAATACGGAAACCGTGCTGAGCGCCACCGATCTGGCGGCCAATGACAAACGTGAGGATTACCTGCGCGCCCGCCTGCGGCAGGATGAAGCCGGGCATCTGTTGGCCGATGCCTCGTCACGCCAGGATAGTTCGATGCTGCGGCTGCTGAGCGAAGCCGATGGCCTGGTGGTGCGGCCACCGCTGGCGCCGCCTTTGCGGGCCGGCGAGCCGGTGCCGTTCATCCGGCTGCGGCCATAAGAACAACACCGATCAAAGCAGAATTCAGGGAGGAAACCACAAATGACCCATCGTATTGCAGTCATCCCCGGCGACGGCATCGGCAAGGAAGTGGTGCCGGAAGGCCTGCGTGTGCTGGATGCCGCCGCGCGCAAGTTCAATATTGATTTCAGCTTCGACAGCTTTGACTGGTCCTGCGACTATTACCTCAAGCATGGCATGATGATGCCGGAGGATTGGAAGCAGCAGATCGGCGGCCATGACGCGATCTTCTTCGGCGCCGTGGGCTGGCCGGAGAAAGTGCCGGACCATATCTCGCTCTGGGGTTCGCTGATCAAGTGGCGCCGCGAATTCGACCAGTATGTCAATCTGCGCCCGGTGCGGCTGATGCCGGGCATCCCCTCGCCGCTGGCCAACCGCAAGCCGGGCGATATTGATTTTTATGTGGTGCGTGAAAATACCGAGGGTGAGTATTCCTCGGTCGGCGGCCGCATGTTCGGCGGCACCGAGCGCGAGTTTGTGGTGCAGGAAACCTTCCTCACCCGCACCGGCACGGATCGTATACTGAAATTCGCCTTCGACCTGGCGCAGAGCCGGCCCAAGAAGCATCTCACCTCTGCCACCAAGTCGAACGGCATTTCGATCACCATGCCCTATTGGGACGAGCGCGTGGTGGAAATGGCGAAGAACTATCCGGGCGTGCGGGTGGATAAATTCCATATCGACATCCTGACGGCGCATTTTGTGCTGCATCCGGATTGGTTCGACGTGGTGGTGGGCTCCAACCTGTTTGGCGATATCCTGTCCGACCTTGGCCCGGCCTGCACCGGCACCATCGGCATCGCGCCCTCGGCCAATCTGAACCCGGAAGGCAAATTCCCGTCGCTGTTTGAGCCGGTGCATGGCTCGGCGCCGGATATTGCCGGCAAGGGCATCGCCAATCCGATTGCCCAGGTCTGGTCCGGCGCCATGATGCTGGAGCATCTTGGCCACAAGGCGGCGGCCGATGCCGTGCTCAAGGCGATTGAAACCGTGCTGGAAGCCGGCCCGCGCACGCCCGATATGGGCGGCCAGGCCAACACCCAGGATGTCGGCAAGGCCATCGCCGAGGTGGTGGCGGCGGGCTGAAGCCGCCGCTTTATTTGCCGAGATAATAGGTGGCGAAATACCGCCGCAGCGCCGTGCGCTGGTTCTGCTGCATGTTTTTCCACATCTGCTGGCCCGCAGCCGTGGTTTGCGGGCCAGTCATTCGATAGATGAACTGACTGGCGATCAGCACCCGAACCACATCCTGCGCGGCCGCCAAGCGGTCGTGTAGGCGCCCGGGCGCTATATCCCGCGCAACAAGCCCGAGTTGGACCAGCTCTGCCTGTAGCACCGGCATGTCCAACTGCAAGACCGCCTCCTGGTCCTGGCGCCCCCAAACCACCACATCGTCGATCTGCATGCCGGCCGCGAGCAAGCCGGCCTCAAAGCGGAACAGGCTGTCAAAAGCCTTGATTTCCGCCGGCCAGCGCTCACTTTCCGGCAATCGTTCCAGACCGGCGAATAGCGGCAAGCCAGCCATGAAGGCGATCCCGGCCCAGCGCGCATTGATCAGGCCGCGCCCCGACAACGGCAAACGTAGCAGAATATAGCCAATCGCCACGCCCAGCAGAAAACAGACCAATTGCGGCAGGAAGCCGATCTGCGCCAATTGCCTGATGGCCGTGCCATGGATCGAAATCAGCAACAGATGCAGAAAGGCCAGACCAACCGGCCAACCCGTCTTGCGGTGGACAAAACTATAGGCCAGCACCAAACCGGCCAGCGCGGAAAGCCCGCCCCAGCCGCCAACCATCAGATATCGGTCGCCATGCACCAACAGGCCGAGGCCAAAGCCTGTTGCCAGCCCCGCAGTGAAGACCGCAAAACTCGCCCCGGCGCCGAAAAGGCGGGTGGCAATCCCGCCGAGCAGCCAAAGCATGGCCGCTGAATAGATCGTATGGGTGAGTGTGCCGTGCAGCCAGGGCGCCGCCAGCAGCCGCCAGTATTCACCGGCCACCAATGCCGGCCCATAGGCCGCGCCGTATTCCAGCAAACGCGGCGGGGCGATACGGAAGGCCGAGATATTGCCGTCAAAAGCCAGATATCCGTAGACACAGAGCCATGCCGCGCCAACCAGCCATAGCCAGAGACTGGGTTTACGCCGGATCAGGCCGACCAGGAAGGCCAGCATATGCACAACAATCATCGCCGCCCCGCCACGATCACTTGCATGGGAATGACTTCTGCAAGGCGCTGGCGATCAATTCAGCGCCGGCTTGCGAGATCAGGCTTGGATGCAGCGCCAGCCAGTCGCGCACGATGAACTCCACCCGAGGCGGCGGGATGGCGGCCGGCAGGCAGACCTTGCCGCCGATGCGCAGGGAATCCAGGATGCCGGCAACATAGCCTTGGCAATAGGCATCGCGTGAGCGGCAGGGCCTTTCGTCGAGCGATGGCTCGGCGCCCCAGGCCGGCAAAACAAACAGCAACAGCAGCGCCGCCAACATGCCTTTGTTTCGCCACAGGGCGCAGCTAATCTGTGCGTCGTAAATTACAGGCATGGCGGGTCCGGTGGCTGCGGCAAGGCAATTAGCGTTAGGCAATATTGGCCAGATAGGCAAGCTGCGATTGCGACCGGCGCGATTATCCGACCTGGATGCGCTTTGGGCGCTGGAACAGACCTGTTTCCGCAGCGACCGGTTTTCGCGCCGCTCCTATGCCCGCGCCCTGGCCAGCCCGCGCGCCAGCCTGCGCGTGATCGAACAGGCTGGCGCGTTGCTGGCGGCGGGCCTGATCTTCACCCGGGCCGATAGCGCCGCCGCCCGGCTCTATTCCATCGCCGTGCATCCCGCCGCGCGTGGCCTTGGCCTGGGCCGCCGCATGCTGCGCGCACTGGAAGCGGCAGCGCGCAAAATCGGCTGCCGGGAAATGCGCCTGGAAGTGGCCGCAGGCAACAAAGCCGCCCTCGCGCTCTATCGCGAATCGGGCTATGAAATGACCGGCCGGCTGGCGGGCTATTATGAGGATGGCGCCGATGCGCTGCGCCTTGCCAAGCCGCTTTCCGGCCGCCCGCCCAACTGAGCTTTCCCATGCATGTGATCATTGTCGAGCGCAAGACCCATTTCCGCTACCGCAATCCCGGTTGCCTGGTGCTGAATAACCGCGAATTCATCACCCGGCCTGAACTGGTGCAGGACAAGCGCGCCAAGATCATCAACCTGTCGAAGGATTATTCCTATCTCGGCTATGGCTATTACTGCTCGCTGCTAGCCGAGGCGCGGAACCAGAAGGTGATCCCCAGCGTCAAGACCATCCTGGAACTGCGCGAGCGCAGCATCTACACCCATGCGCTGCCGGAACTGGATGAATTGCTGGCCCAGCAACTCAAGAAGCTGGTGATGGTGCCGACCGCGCCTTTCTCGATCCATATCTTTTTTGGCCGCAGCGATGACCTGCGCTTCCCCGATCTGGCGCGCCGGGTGTTCGACGAATTCCGCTGCCCGCTGCTCAAGCTCAACATCTCGCCCGAGGATGGCTGGCATATCGCCTCGATCCGGCCGATGGCTTTGGGCGACGTGAAGCCCGAGCAACAGGAATTCTTTGAACGCGCGCTGGATGCCTATACCCGCGCCGGCTGGCGCACACCCAAGGCCAAGAGCGTGGCGAAATATTCGCTCGCCATCCTGCATAATCCGGCCGAAGTGCTGCCGCCTTCCGACCGCCGCACCTTGCAGAAATTTGCCCGCATCGGCGAGCAGATGGGCGTGGATGTGGAACTGATCGAAAAGAAGGACTACGCCGAACTGGCAGAATATGACGCGCTGTTCATCCGCGAGACCACGGCGCTGGACCACCATACCTACCGCTTCGCCAAAAAGGCCGAGAAGGAAGGCATGGCGGTGATCGACGATCCAACGTCGATCCTGCGCTGCACCAACAAGGTCTATCTGGCTGAATTGCTCAAGGCGAACAAAATCCCCACCCCCAAGACCGTGGTGCTGGACAAGAGCGGCATCGAGGCGGTGGAGCAGGAAATCCCTTATCCGGTGATCCTGAAAATCCCCGATGGCAGTTTTTCGCGCGGCATCATCAAGGCGGCGGATCGGACCCAGTTGCTGGAAGGTGCCGGGCGGCTGCTGCGTGAATCCGATGTGATCCTGGCGCAGGAATATCTCTATACCGAATTTGACTGGCGTATCGGCATCCTGCGCGGCCAGCCGATTTTTGCCTGCCAGTATTTCATGTCGCGCGGCCATTGGCAGGTGGTGAAGCATGGCGAGGGCGGCCGTTTCACCGAAGGCGGTTTCCGCACCCTGCCGGTGGAGCAGGCACCGGATGAGATTGTGCAGATGGCGCTGAAAGCCGCCAACCTGATCGGCGACGGACTTTACGGCGTTGATCTGAAACAGACCGCCAAGGGCGTGGTGGTGATCGAGGTGAATGACAATCCCTCGATCAACCAGGGCGAAGAAGACGCCGTGCTGAAAGATGACCTCTACCGCCGCATCATCCAGGAATTCATCCGCCGACTGGAAGGCCGCAGCGGTAATGCCGAAGCCGTGCTGCCCGCACAGGCACCGGTGATGCCGCCGCTCAGCCTGGCCAGCGGCTTCAATCTGCCGGGTGGTGCGCCTTCGCCGGCGCAGATCGCCGCCCAGGTGGCCGCCAAGGTGGCGGCGCAGGTTTCCGGCGAGATTGCTGCGCGTATTGCCGCCGAGGTTTCATCCCAGGTGCTGAGCCAGGCGCTGGGCGCCGGCCGGCCGCAAGTGGTGAATACCGGGCGCAGTGAAGATGACCCCAGCCTGCCGTTTCCAGTTGGCAAGGGACGTAACTAACGCCGACAGCCGGCCAGGAACAGTTTGACGGCGTGATCCACGATGCCGTTGATGGCGGCGCGGGTTTTGGCGGCTGGTTTGGCGGCCAGCAGCAGGCCAAGCTGGTTATGCCCCAGCACCATGCCGAGGAATTGCTCGGCTGCCAGCGCGGCATCGGCAATCGCCAGTTCCGGCCGGCCTTTGAGATAAGCCGCCAGGGTCAGCACAATGGGGCGCGGGCCACTCTGATGGATCAATCGCCCCAGGCCGGGAACACGGCCGGCATCGGCGATAATCAGGCGATGCAACGCCAGCGAGCGTGGTGCCAAAGCCAGCCGCAGATAGGAACGGCCAACCTGGGTCAGCGCCTGTTCCGGCGGCAGGCCGTCAAAGCCAAGTTGCTCGATGGCCTGGGTCAACGTGCCGGCCAGTTCGTTGATGATTGCCGCAAACAGCGCCGCCTTGCTGGAAAAATGGGCGTAGACGGTGATTTTTGAGACACCGGCATGGCGCGCAATCAGGTCCATGCTGGTGGCGCCATAGCCATGCGCAAGAAAAAGCTGCATCGCCACGGCCAGAATGCCGGCAATTTTGGCTTCGTCCACCGGCCGTCCCGGGCGTCGGCCATTAACCTTGTTCGCCGGTTTCCTCACGGTTTTTTTGGGCGTTTGCGCCATCACATCCATTTGCATTCATTATTTCTGAACTATACAGTATAGTTATAGAAGTTGCATGGCAAGGCGCCCTGCATTGCACAAAGACTGCATTGCGCAAGCCACATCATGCAAGCTCGCATCACACAGGGGTTGGATTTTCGGATGAAAAAGGCGCTTGGTTTTGGCCTGCTGGCTGTATTGGTGGCTGCTGGCGCTGGCTGGCATTTTTATGGCCCTGAATTGCGCGACCAACTGGCCCTGGTTTCCGCCGCCCCCGCTGCGCCCACTACGCCGCCGCAGCAAGGTTCGGAACGTAATCCGATCCCGGTGGATATCCGCGCGCCGAAGCTCGGCAATGCCCGGCAGCAGATTGAAGCCGTGGGCAGCCTGCGTTCGAATGAATCGGTGATCCTGCGGCCCGAAATTTCCGGCCGCATCACTGAGATTCTGTTCGAGGAAGGCCAGCCGGTGAAACGCGGCACGCCGCTGGTGCGGCTGGATGCCAGCATTTCCCGCGCCCAGGTGGCGCAGGCCCGCGCCAGCATCGTGCTGAGCCGTGCCAATTATGCCCGCGCCGACGAATTGTTTGGCAAAGGCGCCGGCACGCAACGCACCAAGGATGAGGCCACCGCCAAGCTTGCCGCCGACGAAGCCGCACTGGCGCTGGCCCAGGCAACGCTGGACAAGAGCACCATCCTGGCGCCGTTTGACGGTGTGCTCGGCCTGCGGCAGGTCAGTGTTGGCGATTATGTCAATCCCGGCCAGGCGATGGTGAATCTGGAAGGCCTGGATCAGTTGAAGGTCGATTTCCGCATCCCGGAAGTCTATTCACGGCTTGTTGCGGTGAATCAGGTTATCAACCTGCGGCTCGACGCCCTGCCCGGCAGCAGCTTTGAGGGCAAGGTCTATGCGCTTGATCCGGCGCTTGATCCGAATGGCCGCGCCGCCATCCTGCGCGCCCGCCTGCCCAACAGCGACAAGCAGCTTCGCCCCGGCATGTTCGCCCGCGTCACGCTGATTGTGGAAGATCGCGCCAATGCCGTGCTGGTGCCGGAAACCGCGCTGGTGCCTTCTGGGCAAGATATTACCGTGTTCAAGGTGGTGAATGGCAAGGCAATGCAGACCAAGCTGCGTATCGGCCTGCGCCGCGCTGGCGAAGTGGAAGTGCTGGAAGGCTTGGCCGCCACCGACCGGATTGTGGTGGAAGGCGGCGTGAAGCTGCGCAACGGGCAATTTGTACGCCAGACCGAAGTGAAGGGCAGCTAGGCCATGGGTATCTCTGATCTCTGCATCCGGCGCCCGGTTTTCGCCACTGTGCTCAGCCTGGTGGTGGTGCTGATCGGCCTGGTGTCGTTCAGTCGCCTGACTGTACGCGAATATCCCAATATCGACCCGCCGGTGGTGCTGGTGCAGACCACGTATCGTGGTGCCAGCGCCGAAGTGATCGAAAGCCAGGTCAGCCGCGTGCTGGAAGAATCCATCGCCGGCATCGAAGGCATTGATTTTGTGCGTTCGATCACCCGGCCGGAAACCAGCCTGGTGGTGGTGCGCTTCAAGCTCAACCGCGATGCGGAATCCACCGCCAATGACGTGCGCGACCGCGTCAGCCGCGTGCGTGGCAAACTGCCCACCGAGATCGACGAGCCGGTGGTATCCAAGGTGGAAGCCGATGCGCAGCCGGTGCTGTATGTCGCCTTTTCCTCCGACCGGCATTCGGCCCTTGAACTGACCGATTATGCTGATCGTTATGTGAAGGACCGGCTGCAAACCATCGCCGGCGTGGCGGAAGCGCGCATCTTCGGCGAGCGACGTTATTCGATGCGCATCTGGCTCGATGCCGCCCGCCTCGCCGCCTATAACCTGACGCCACAGGATGTGGAAGGCGCGCTGCGCCGCCAGAATGTGGAAGTGCCGGCTGGCCGCATCGAAAGCCAGAATATGGAATTCACCGTGCTGTCGGAAACCGATCTGCGCACGGCGGAGAATTTTAACGCCATCATTATTCGCGAAGTGAACAGCTATCCGGTGCGGCTGCGCGATGTTGGTCATGCCGAAATTGGCCCATTGGATGAGCGCGTCAGCGTGCGCTTCAATGGCAAACAGGCCGTTTCCCTGGGCATTGTGAAGCAGGCCGTGGCCAACCCGCTGGATATCTCGCGCGGTGTGCGCGAGGCACTGCCGGAAATCATCGAAAATCTGCCCGAAGGCATGAAGGCGGAAGTTGCCTACGACACCTCGATCTTCATCGAAGCCTCGATCAACTCGGTTTACCGCACCATAGGTGAAGCAGTGTTGCTGGTGGTGGCAGTGGTGTTCCTGTTCCTGCGCAACTGGCGCGCCACATTGATTCCGGTGGTCACCATCCCGGCCTCGCTGATGGGGGCTTTTGCCATCATGCTGGCGCTTGGCTTCACCATTAACACCCTCACCCTGCTAGCCATGGTGCTGGCCATCGGCCTGGTGGTGGATGATGCCATCGTGGTGCTGGAAAACATCTATCGCCATATCGAAGAAGGCATGCGGCCGATGGACGCTGCCTTCAAGGGCGCCAAGGAAATTGGCTTTGCCGTGGTGGCGATGACCCTGACCCTGGCCGCGGTTTATGCCCCGATTGGCTTTATGAGCGGCACCACCGGCAGGCTGTTCACCGAATTCGCCTGGGCGCTAGCCGGCGCGGTGCTGGTTTCAGGTTTTGTGGCGCTGACACTCAGCCCGATGATGTGCGGCCATATGCTGAAGCATGATACCCAGCATGGCCGGCTCTACAATATGGTTGAGGCCCTGCTCAACGGCCTGACGAATGGCTATCGCCGCATACTGGCCATGTCGCTCAAAGTACGTTTTGTGGTTATCCTGCTTGGCATCGCCTTTGCCGGCAGCAGCTATTTTCTGTTTGGCCAGTTGAAGACCGAGCTGTCGCCGGTGGAGGATCGCGGCGTCATCATCGGCAGCTTCAACGGCCCCGAAGGCGCCACCATCAACTACATGGAAAAATATGCCCGCCAGGTCGAGAAGATCGTAGAGGGCGTGCCGGAAGGTGCCTCACGTTTTGTCGTTTCCGGCAATCCGATTGTATCCCAGGGTGTATCCTTCACGCGGCTGTCGCCATGGGATGAGCGCGACCGCAAGCAGCAGGATATTGTCAACGAACTGATCCCGAAATTCCGTGAATTGGCTGGCGTGCAGGCCTTTGCCGGCAATCCGCCTTCGCTAGGCCAGAATACCCGCTCGGCACCAATCTGGATCGTGTTGCTGACCAATGCGGATTACGATGATTTGAATCGCATGGTGGCGGCTGTGATGGCAGAAGCCGAGAAATATCCCGCCCTGGCTAATATCGATACCCGCCTCAAACTGAACAAGCCGGAAATCAAGGTATCGGTAAATCGCGACAAGGCCGCCGATATGGGCATTGAGGTGGATACCATCGGCCGCACGCTGGAAACCATGCTGGGCGGCCGTCAGGTGACGCGCTTTAAGCAGAATGGCAAACAGTATGACGTGATTGTGCAGGTGGCGGATGTGGACCGCACCAACCCGGATGACCTGTCGAAAATCTATGTGCGCGGCAGCGATGGCCAGATGGTGCAATTGTCCAATCTGGTCACTGTGCGTGAATCCCTCACCGCGCGCGAACTCACCCGCATGAGCCAGCTTCGTGCCGCCGACATCACGGCCAATGTGGCGCCAGGCTATTCCGAAGGTCAGGCGCTGGAGCAGCTTGAGGCCGCTGCGCGCAAGGTGATCCCAAAGAATGTGCAGATTGCCTATAATGGTCAGTCGCGCGAATTCAAGCAGGCTTCCGGCGATATCTACTTCACCTTCATCCTGGCGCTGGCCTTCATCTATCTGGTGCTGGCGGCGCAGTTTGAAAGTTTCATCGATCCTTTCATCATCATGCTCACCGTGCCGCTCTCGATGACCGGCGCCTTGCTGGCGCTGAAATATGGCGGCGGCACGATGAACATCTACAGCCAGGTGGGATTGGTGACATTGGTGGGCCTGATCACCAAAAACGGCATCCTGATCGTGGAATTCGCCAATCAGCTTCAGGAACAGGGCCGCTCGCGGGTTGAGGCGGTGATCGAGGCTTCGGCCTTGCGCCTGCGCCCGATCCTGATGACCACCGCCGCCATGGTGCTGGGCGCATTGCCACTGGCCATGGCGATGGGCGCCGGCGCCGAAAGCCGCAACCAGATCGGCCTCGTCATCGTCGGCGGCCTGCTGCTCGGCACCTTGCTGACGCTGTTTGTGGTGCCCACCGTCTACACCCTGATCGCCCGCGACCGCAGCAAAAAGCCTTCGCTGCATGCCGCGCCAGCCCATGATGCTCCGGCACATGATTCGCATGCCCCGGGGCATCCGGCCGAGTAAGCCCTACTCGGCCGCAGCCTGAGCCGGCGCCGGGGCGATTTCCTCGGGCCGGTGCGGAAAGGCCAGCGCGGCCAGGAAGATGACCGCGCCCAGGGCTGCCAGCACGGTGTATACCGCCTCGAAATTGCCGCTGCGGCCATGGAAGAAGGTGATCAGCGGCACCGCCAGGGCGCTGGCGCTGAATGACATCACATAACGCACGGCAAAGGCCCGGGCGCGCCAGGAATCGCTGGTATAGCGTGCGATCATGGCGTCATTGATCGTCACCTGGCCAAACAGCGCAAACATCACACCGGCGGTGAAGCCAAGCAACGGCCAGCCGAAGGCCCAGCCGGCAAAGAAAAAGCACGGCGCCTGGATCGCCGCGATCGGCACAAAAACCCGGCGCAACGGCAGCCGGTCGATCACATTGCCCACAATCAATTGCGCCACGGCGCCGAATGAAAACACCAGCGCAGCGGTAAGGCCAACGCCAAAGGTGGTGAGGTTGCCGAGATTGAGCTGTTCCTCAAACAGCTTGGGCAGCGACACCGTGCCGGCGTTAAAATTCACCCCGCCGGCAATAGTGACCAACGACAGCACCACAAAGGCACGGATCATGATATTACGCGGCACCTGGGCTTGCTGCTTCGGCGCCGCCTTGCCGCTGCTGGGCCGGTTTGGCACATAGATCAGGAAGCCGATGCCGGCCAGCAAGGCGGCAAGCCCCGGCACCAGGAAGGCAGCACGCCAGCCAAGCCATTGCGCCAGCGCGCCGGTGATCAGCGCCGCCAGCGCCACGCCCATATTGCCCCACACGCCGTTGATGCCCAGATCGCGGCCCATCTTCTCCACATTGGCCACCAGCAGCGCACCGCCCACCGGATGATAGATGGCGGCAAACAGGCCGATGCAGGTCAGGCCCACGGCGACCTGCCAGGGCTGCATCGCCAGCCCGGTCAGCATGGTGGCCAGGCCGATGCCAAAAAAGAAGATGGTCATCATGTGATAGCGGCTCCAGCGATCACCGAGCCAGCCGGCCGGGATCGAGAACAGGCCAAAGGCTATGAAGCCACCAATCGAGAGCGCCAGCAATTCGCCATAAGGCAGGCCAAAAGCCTGATCCATTGCCAGCACGGCGGTGGGAAAGATCAGCATCAGCATATGGTCAAAGGCATGGCCGATATTGACGAAGGTGACCACACGGCGGGACAGGTTCATGACAAAGCCTCAAGACAACAGATGAGAACGATTCTTACGCTGGACAGGCTAACCTGTCCGGTTCAATCTGTTCGGCCAAAAATCATCGAGTTTCGGCCATGACAGTCAAAAGCACCGATCCCAACGATTACCAGGATGTGCCGCGCCCGGTGGCGGCAATGGCCAAGCCTTTTGCCGCCGGCCACCATATTGCGCCGCACCACCATCCGCGCGCCCAGTTGCTCTATGCCGTGCAGGGTGTGATGCGGGTGACAACGGCGCAAGGCGCCTTTGTGGTGCCGCCCTTACGCGCCGTGTGGATGCCGGCCGGAATGCGGCATGAAGTGCGCATGATGAGCCGGGTGGCGATGCGCACGCTGTATGTGGCGCCGGATGCCGACCCAGCCTTGCCGCAGGATTGCCGCGTGCTGGATGTATCGCCCCTGCTGCGTGAGCTGATCCTGGAAGCTGTGGCCGAGCCGCTGGAATATGACACCGAAGGCCGCGCCGGGCTGATCATGCAGCTTATCCTGGGCGAATTGCGCCGCCTGCCGGCGGTGCCGCTTGGCCTGCCGATGCCGAATGATGCGCGCCTGGCGCGGCTCTGCGAAGCGTTGCTCGATGCACCGGGCAGCCGGCTGGGGCTGGAGGATTGGGCCTTACGCTGCGGCGCCAGCCCTCGCACGCTGGCCCGCCTGTTCCAGCAGGAAACCGGCCTCAGTTTCCGGCGCTGGCGCGAACGGGCGCGGCTGGCCGAAGCCGTGGCGCGGCTGGCCAGCGGCGCCGCCGTGGCCCAGGTGGCGCAGGCGCTGGGCTATGACAGCGCCTCGGCTTTCACGGCGATGTTCCGCCGCTCGCTGGGTATTGCACCGCAGCGCTACTTGCAGGGGCATGCAAGCTCTCCTTGACCGCGCATCGCCTTTCTCTAAAGTGGTTGGACATAAAACATAAAGTTGGAGGAACGTCATGATTCGGGCCATCTCGCGGCGCCAAGCCGCTGCCCTTGCACTTTCATTTTCCGCGCTGGCACTGTTTGCCATGCCTGGTCAGGTTCAGGCCCAGGCCTGGCCCAGCAAGCCGATCACCTTTGTGGTGCCGTTCCCGGCCGGTGGCGGCACCGATGCCTATGCCCGCCCGCTCGCTGCCGTGCTGAGCAAGAATCTCGGCCAGCAGATCATCATCGACAATCGCGGCGGTGCCGGCGGCACCATTGGCGCCAGCGTGGCGGCGCGCGCCGCGCCGGATGGCTACACTTACTTCGTTGGCGCGGCGCACCACACCATTGCGCCCTCGCTCTATCCGAAGCTGGATTACGATATCGAGAAGGATTTTGCGCCGATCACCGTGATTGCCCAGCCGCCGCAGGTGATTGTGGTCAATCCGCAGAAGGTGGAAGCCCGCACCCTGGCCGACCTGATCAAGTATCTCAAGGCCAATCCGGGCAAGATGGATTATGGCTCGGCCGGCAATGGCACCACGCATCATCTGGCTGGCGAATTGTTCAAGATCGTTACCAAAACCGAGATCACCCATGTGCCGTATCGCGGCGCCGGCCCGGCCATGCAGGGCCTGCTGGCGGGCGAAGTGCATATGATCTTTGACGGCCTTGGCACCTCGGCCGGCCAGATCACCGGTGGCCGCATCATTCCGCTGGCGATGGCATCACCAAAGCGCAATGCAGCCTTCCCGAATGTGCCGACCACGTCGGAAGCCGGTGTGCAGGGGTATGAAGTTTCCACCTGGTATGCCCTGTGGGCGCCCAAAGGCACCCCGGCCGACATCGTGAACAAGATGTATGCCGAAATCCGCAAGGCGCTGGACAGCGCCGAGCTGAAGGAGATCTGGGCCAAGAACGGCTCCGACATTCCGATGATGACCCCGGCCCAGTTTGGTCCGTTTGTCAGTTCCGAGGTGAAGCGCTGGGCCGAAGTGGTGAAGGCTTCCGGCGCGAAACTCGACTAAGCCGGCAATTGCTTTAACCTTGGCGGTGCGGCCCCGCCTTCCCTGCAACCAGGGCCGCACCGATGAGGCTTTCCGTGTCCACTGCGTACCGTATTCTTGTTTGCTGCTGCCTGAGCTACGTCATCAGCCAGTTCTACCGTTCGGCCAATGCGGTGATCGGCCCGGACCTGATGCGCGAGCTGCATCTCACCCCGGACGATCTCGGCATCCTCACTGGCGCCTTCTTTGTCACCTTTGCGGTCAGCCAAATACCCGTGGGCATTGCGCTGGATCGCTGGGGGCCACGCAACACCATGCTGGTCACCATGGCGATTGCCTTCCTGGGTTCTCTGTGGTTTGCCGCCGGTGATGGCCTGGTGGAACTGACCATGGCGCGCGTGGTGCTGGGCTTTGGCTGTGGCGCCTTGCTCACCGGCCCGATGGTGTTGTTTGGCCGCTGGTTTCCGCCGGATCGTTTCGCCACCTATTCCGGCATCCTGATTGCTTTTGGCAGCCTGGGCGTGATCGCCTCCACGGCGCCGCTGGCCTGGTTCTCGCAGGCTTTTGGCTGGCGCACGGCGTTTCATGTCACGGCCGGCTTCACCGTGCTGCTGATGCTGCTGGCCTGGTTCACCTTGCGTGATAACCCGGAAGGCACAGCGCCAGCCGCCGGCAAGCGCGAGAGCCTGGCCGAAACCATCCGCGGCATCGGCGATGTGGTGCGCAATCGCAATTTCCCCTATCTGTTTGTCATCATCTTCAATGCCTATGCCACTTTCATCACCCTGCTGGGGCTGTGGAGCGGGCCTTATCTGTATGATGTGCATGGCCTGGATACATCGGCGCGCGGCAATGTGCTGATCTTCATGGCGATCGGCAGCGCCGTTGGTTATTTCGCCTGGGGGCCGCTGGATCGTATTTTCAACACCCGCAAATGGCTGATCGCGGTGGGCGCCGGCACGCAGCTGGCCTGTTTCAGCGCCATCATCCTGCTTCCCGGTCTGCCGGTGTGGCTGGTGGGGGGGCTGCTTACGCTGATGGCGCTGATGAATGGCAGTTCGGTGATGATCTTTGCCCATGCCCGCAGCGTGTTTCCGCCTGCCCTGGCCGGGCGCGGCATCACCACGCTGAATATCGGCACCATGGGCGGCGCCGCTTTCCAGCAGATCCTCACCGGCTATCTGATGGGCTGGCTCACCCCCGCCGGCGGCCATCCGGATGAGACGGCTTATCGTATCGTATTCGGCGTGCAGGCTGCCCTGCTCGCCGCCGCACTGGCCTATTACCTGCGTGTACCCGACGCCAAACCTAACGACGCGGTTCAGTCATGACCCAAGAAACCAGCCGCCGCGAGCCGGTGCCGGCCCGCTTCAACATCGCCCGCTATTGCCTGGCCGAAAATGCCCGGCAGCGCGGCGACAAGACCGCCATGATCCTGGTGGGCGAAGCCGGCGAAACCCGCATGAGCTTTGCTGAAGCCGACCTCGCCGTGCGCCGCCTGGCGGCCGGCCTGCAAGGCCTTGGCCTGCCGCCGCGCTCGCGCATCATGATCCGCATGGCTAATGATGCCGATTATGCGCTGACCTACTTTGCCACCATCGCTGCCGGCCATGTTGCCCTGCCCTCCAGCGCGCAGCTTACCGCCAGCGAGGCCGAATACCTGCTGAGCAATTCCGGTGCCGCCGCCGTGGCCGCCTCGGCCGAACTGGCGCAGGATCTGCAATTGCCCGAGGGTGTGCTGCTGCTTGATCCGGTCCTGCTGTCGCGGCTGAAACAGAGCGAACCTCTGGCCGATTATGCTGATACTGCTGCCGACGATCCGGCCTATCTGGTCTACACCTCCGGCACCACCGGCAAGCCGAAGGGCGTGCTGCATGCCCAGCGCGCCGCCTGGGGCCGCCGCCCGATGCATCAGGGCTGGCTCGGTTTGCAGGAGAGCGACATCCTGCTGCATGCCGGCGCCTTCAACTGGACCTACACGCTCGGTGTTGGCCTGGTCGATCCCTGGGCGGTGGGCGCCACCACAGTGCTGTATAACGGCCCACGCGATGTAACTGTGTGGCCCAAGCTGATTGAGCGCCACCGCGCCACATTGTTTGCCGCCGTGCCGACACTGTATCGCCAAATCCTGAAATATGGCGATGTGAAACAATACGATCTATCCAGCCTGCGGCATGGCTGCACGGCGGGTGAAGCCCTGCCCACCGCCCTGCTGGCGGAATGGCAGGAAGTGATGCAGCGGCCGCTCTATGAAGCCCTCGGCATGAGCGAGATTTCCACCTACATCTCCACCGGCCCCGGCATGGCGATCAAACCGGGCAGCCCGGGCAAGCCGCAGCCCGGCCGCCGCATCGCCATCCTGCCGGTGAATGGCGATGACACGCCGCTGCCAGCCGGCGAGATCGGCCTGCTGGCGGTGCATCGCAGCGAGCCTTCGCTGATGCTGGGCTACTGGCATCGGCCCGAGGAAGAAGCCCAGGTCTATCGCGGCGACTGGTTCATCGGCGGCGACTTGGCAGCGCTGGATGCCGATGGTTATCTCTGGCATCACGGCCGCAATGACGATGTGATGAATGCCATGGGCTATCGCGTTTCACCGGCCGAGGTGGAAGCCGCCCTGGCCGAGCATCCGATGGTACAGGAAGTGGCGGTGACCGAATTGCGCGTGCGCGAGGATGTTTCGGTTATCGCGGCTTTCATCGTGCCGCGTGAGGGCGCCCGGTCGGCGCTGGCCGATCTCGACAATTTTGCCCGTGATCGCCTGGCCGCTTACAAATGCCCACGCGAATGGCGCTTTGTCGCCAGCTTCCCGCGCACTGCCAATGGTAAAGTGCAGCGCAAGAAATTGGCCGAAGCGCCTTTGCTCTAATCCCAGCCGAGCTCCTTGTTCTCGCGCACTGCCTGCTCGTCGGCTTCGAGATTCTGCCGCAACTGCGCCCGTGCCTGCTGCTGCAACGAGACATGTTTTTCAACACCCTCCTGCCAATGGGCGTGGATATTGCGCAGCAGGGCTTCGTTATGCGCCTTGAAGGTGAGCGCCCGTTTGCGCGCCGAATAGGCGCCGAAGCCGAGCGCCTTGAGCGCCTCCTCGCCAAGCCGCAAGGCGGAGAGAAATGTCTCGCGCTCCAGCACATCCACCTTGCGATCCATCAGGCCGATAACATGCTGCACATCACGCGCCCGGGCGATGATCTTCAGATTGGGGAAATGCCGCTGCGCCAGATCAACCAGATTGAGCGAGGCTTCAACATTGTCGATGGCAACGATCAGCAGCTTGGCCTTGGCCGCGCCTGCCGCTTCCAGCAGATCAAGCCGCGTCGCATCGCCATAGAATACCTTGAAGCCAAACCGGCGTAGCGCATCGATGATCTCGGGGTCATGATCCAGCACCGTGGTGGCAATACGGTTGGCATGCAGCAGGCGCACCGCGATCTGGCCCACACGGCCAAAGCCGGCCACGATCACCGGATTGCCCTCATCCTCCATTTCATCCTGCGGCCGCGTATTCACCGCCACCAGGCGCGGCTCGATCACCTTGTCATGCAGCACCAGCAGCAACGGCCCGAACAGCATCGACAACGCCACCGACACGGTGAGCAAGGCGGCAATATCCGCCGGCATGGCACCCAGGCCCTGCGCCGCGCCGAACAGCACAAAGGCGAATTCGCCGCCCGGTGCCAGCAGGAAGGTGAACAGGCTCAATTGCCCGCGCGGCACCTTGGCGGCCACCGCCAAGCCGAGCAGCACCAAGCCCTTGAGCAGCAGCAGGCCCAGGATGATCGCCAGCACCGCCCAGGGCTGCGCCAGCAGAAGCGCAAAATCCACCGACATGCCAACCGAAATGAAGAACAGGCCAAGCAGCAGGCCCTTGAACGGTTCGATATCGCTTTCCAGTTCGTGGCGATATTCGCTTTCAGCCAGCAGCACACCGCCGATGAAGGTGCCCAAAGCCATCGACAGCCCGGCGAATTGCATCAGCGCCGCAATGCCGATCACGATCAGCAAAGCGGCGGCGGTGAAAATCTCGCGCAGGCCGGCACCGGCAATGAAGCGGAAGAGCGGCCGGGTGAGATACCGCCCGCCCAGCACCACGGCGCCGATCACCGCCACCGCCAGGATTGCCGCCTGCCAGCCATCCTGTGTGGTGGCTTCCGCCTGGCGCGCCGCCAGCAGCGGCAGCACGGCCAGAGCCGGGATCACCGCAATATCCTGAAACAGCAGCACCGAGAAAGTGGCCCGCCCGCCCGGCGTCGGCAGCAGGTTACGTTCGGTCAAAGGTTGCAGGCCGATGGCGGTGGAAGACAGCGCCAGGCCAAGACCGGCAATGGCACAGCTTTGCCAGGGCCAGCCAAAGGCCGCGCCCAGCAGGCCCAGCAGCAGCGCGCAACTGCCAAGCTGTGCGCCGCCCAGGCCGAAAATCGGCCCGCGCATCTGCCATAACCGGCGCGGCTCCAGTTCCAGCCCGATCAGGAATAGCAGCAGCACCACGCCGAATTCCGAAAAATGCAGAATATCGGCCACATCGTTGATCAGCTTGAGGCCCCAGGGGCCAATCACCACGCCGGCCAGCAAATAGCCGATCACCGAGCCAAGGCCGAGCCGCTTCGCCACCGGTACCGCAATCACGGCAGCGGCCAGATAGATCAAGGCGGAAATCAGAAAACCATGCTGCGCCATTTTAACGATCCGTTTCCGGCACAACCGGCTGGTCACAATGGACACAGTCACGTGGATGTGGATAGGCCGTCAGCCAATCGACATAGGCCGCTGCATGGGCAGCGATCTCATTGGCCGATTTGGTGCGCACGCCTTGGATCAGGAAAGGCGCCCGGTAATTCATGCCGCAGAGCAAGGCGCTGCGCTCAAATGGCCGCAGCAATTCCTGCATCGTGACCTGGTTATATCCATCAGCACGATAGGCAAAATCCGGTCCGCCGGTGGAAATCGCCTGCACCATATCCTTGCCATGCAGGGCATTGCCGCCATTGCCATAGGCCCAGCCATATTCCAGCACGCTATCGATCCACTCTTTCAGCAAGGACGGGCAGCTATACCAGTAGAATGGATGTTGCAGCACCACCACGTCATGCGCCGCAAGCGCGGCCTGCTCGCGCTTCACATCGATGTGAAAATCCGGATAGGTCTCATACAGGTCGCACAGGGTTACATGCGGCAAACCCTGCGCCGCCTCGGCCATGGCGCGGTTGACCCGCGAGGCATGGCTGTAGGGGTGCGCGAACAGGATCAGGATGCGCGGCCTGGCCGACACATCCGCTATATTATCCGCGCCCCCGGCCAGCATCAGGTGATCGCCAGGCCATCATCGGCAGTGATGATGGCGCCGTTGATGAAGCGTGAATCAGGCGAGGTCAGCAGCCGGATCAAACCATCAAGATCCTTCACATCGCCAACCCGGCGGCGCGGCAGGATCGAGATCAGTTTCTTGCCGCCATCAGTGGCCCAGTAATCGCGGTTGATCTCGGTTTCGATATAGCCGGGGCAGATCGCATTGGTGTTGATGCCATAGCGCGCCCATTCCAGCGCCATCGCCTTGGTCATATGCACCACGGCGGCTTTTGACATGCAGTAAACGCTGAGCTGGCCCAGCACGCGCAGGCCGGCCACCGAGGCGATATTGACAATGCGGCCTTCAATCTTGCGCTCTACCATGCCACGCGCCACCGCCTGGGCCACAAAGAAGGCGCCCTTGGTGTTGGTGTTCATGGTGAAATCGTAATCCTCGGGGGTCACATCCAGCAGCTTGCCCTGCGCCGAAACACCGGAATTGTTCAGCAGGATATCGATGCGGCCAAGCTTCTGCTCCACTTCGGCCACGGCAGCGCGAATGCCGGGAATATCGGTCACATCCAGCTTCACGGAAATCGCCGTGCCGCCGGCCTGCTCGATTCGGGCGGCCAGATCAGCCAGCTTGTCGGTACGCCGCGCCGCCAGCGCCACAATGGCGCCCTCGGCACTGAGAATTTCAGCAAAACGTGCGCCCAGGCCGCTTGAAGCGCCGGTGATAAGCGCCACTTTCCCCTTGAGATTACTCATAGACTTTCTCCTGATAATGGTCCGGGCCGGATGCTCATGGTTCCGCCCGCATCGGTCAAGGCCCGTCTGGCTGAAAACGCCGCTTCATGCTAGGATTGCATTATGCGTATAGAAATCGTTTCCGACGTCATCTGCCCCTGGTGCTATATCGGCAAACGCCGGCTGGAAAAGGCCATGGCGCAACGGCCTGATATCGAATTCGAGATCGGCTGGCGCCCGTTCCAGCTCAACCCCGATATGCCCAAGGAAGGCGCCGACCGCAAAAGCTATCTGGAAGCCAAGTTCGGCGGCCCGGAACGCGCCAAGGGCATCTATGCCCGGGTGGCGGCTGAGGGCGCCAATGAAGGCATCGCCTTTGATTTTGAGCGGATCAAGCGCACGCCGAACACCCTCGCCGCCCATAGCCTGCTGCGCTGGGCGCTGGAAACCGGGGTGCAATACGATTTGAAGGAACGGCTGTTCCAGGCTTATTTCCTGCATGGCCGGGATATCGGCAACCATGACGTGCTGGCCGACCTGGCCGGGCTTTCCGGCATGGATGCCGCGCTGGTGAAACAGAAGCTGGATCAAGGCCTGGATGCCGATACCATCCAGGCTGAAGACCAGATGGCGCGCGAGATGGGCATCACCGGCGTGCCGTTCTTCATTGTTGAGCGGCGCTTCGGTCTGGTTGGCGCCCAGCCAGCCGATGCGCTGCTACAAGTGATCGACAAGGCCGCCATGGCGGCAGACAGCGCCTGACACCATGAATAGCGGTCCGCTCATCACCGCGATCGACAATGCGGCCGCAATCGAGCAGGTTTTACTGCAACGTCTCTGGCAGCTTTGGCATGATGCCGGCCAGGATGGCCGCCTGCCCGGGCGCGATCTGGTTGACCCGATGAAACTGCGTTTCATCCTGGGCCAGGTGACGGTATTCGATGTAAATCCCACGCCGCCGCATTTTGTCTACCGCCTGCTCGGCCAGGATATTGTGGATCGGATCGGTGTGGAACTGACCGGCAAGCCGCTGGAAGCACATCCCGATCCCAACCGCTATGTGGCAATCAAGGCGGCGCTGGAGAAGATGCGCGACGAGCGCGTGGCGGTGCGCATGTCATACCCTATCGCCCTGCGCGACGGCCAGATTGCGCATGAAGCCATCCTGATGCCGATAGCCGATGCCACAGGCCGCATCATCCAGGCGCTGTGCGGCCAGGTGATGCCGGAAAACGCGCCGCGCTGGCGCGCCGGACTCTAATTTTTCTTCCGCGCCTGCGCCTTGAGCGCAATATCGGAAAGTGCGCTGGAAATCTTCAGCACGCCGGCCAGGCGCTGTTCCGGGCTGGGCCAATCCTGCAACAGCACCAGCTTGTGATCCGGCCGCAATTTGGCCTGGCCGCGCAGGGTCTGGATGTAGAGCACCATGCCGGGCGGATCGATAAAGCTGTTGTCGCGGAAGGCCAATGTGGCGCCCTTCGGCCCGGCCTCGATCTTGGCAATACTGGCATCGCGGCAGAATTTTTTGATCGCCACGATATCGAGCAGATGCTGCACTTCCGCCGGCAGCGGCCCGAAACGGTCAATCAGCTCGGCAGCAAAGGCGTCAATCTCCTCGCGGCCTTCCAGGTCGGCAACGCGGCGATAGAGTTGCAGGCGCAGATTCAAATCCGGCACATAGGCTTCCGGGATCAGCACCGCCGTGCCGATCTGGATTTGCGGCGACCATTTCTCGCTTGCAATGGCCTGGCCGCGGGCTTCGGCGCGGCTATCCTGGATCGCCTGTTGCAGCATCTCCTGATACAGCTCAAAGCCAACCTCGCGGATATGGCCTGACTGTTCCTCGCCCAGCAGATTGCCGGCGCCGCGCAAATCCAGATCGTGGCTGGCCAGGGTGAAGCCGGCGCCCAGGCCATCCAGGCTTTGCAGCACACGCAGGCGCTGGTCGGCGCTGGGGTTCAGCAGCCGGCCCGGCTGATAGGTGAAATAGGCATAGGCGCGCAGCTTGGAGCGGCCCACACGGCCGCGCAACTGATACATCTGTGCCAGGCCAAACAGATCGGCGCGATACACCACCATGGTATTGGCAGTGGGGATATCCAGGCCACTTTCCACGATATTGGTGGCCACCAGCACATTGTAGCGGCCATCGTAGAAGGCGTTCATCACATCTTCCAGATCGGTCGGCGCCATCTGGCCATGCGCCATCACCGGCTTCAATTCCGGCACATGGCTTTTGATGAAATTCATGCCGAACTCAAGGTCTTCGATACGCGGCACCACAAAGAAACTCTGGCCGCCGCGGAAATGCTCGCGCAACAGGGCTTCACGGATGATCACCGGATCAAACGGCGCCACATAGGTGCGCACTGCCAGGCGATCCACCGGCGGCGTGGCGATCAGGCTCAATTCGCGCACACCGGAAAGCGCCAGTTGCAGCGTGCGCGGGATCGGCGTGGCGCTCATGGTCAGCACATGCACCTCGGCGCGCAATTCCTTCATGCGCTCCTTGTGCTTGACGCCGAAATGCTGCTCCTCGTCGATGATCAGCAGGCCCAGCCGCTTGAATTCGATATTCTTCGCCAGCAGGGCATGAGTGCCAATAATGATATCCACGTCGCCATCGGCCAGGCCCTGCTTGGCTGCCTTGCTGGCCTTGGCATTGACCAGGCGCGAAAGCTGCTCGATGCGCACCGGCAGGCCGCGGAAACGCTGCACAAAGGTGCGGAAATGCTGGCGACAGAGCAAGGTTGTGGGGCAGATCAGTGCCACCTGCTGGCCTGCCATGGCGGCAGCAAAGGCGGCGCGGATTGCCACTTCGGTCTTGCCGAAACCAACATCGCCGCAAACCAGTCGGTCCATTGGCCGGCCGGCGCCCATGTCATCCAGCGTGTCGTCCATGGCGCGGTCCTGGTCCTCGGTTTCCTCAAACGGAAAACGGGCGCAGAATTCCTCATACAGCCCTTCCGGCGGAATGATGCGCTCGGCCTTGCGCAAGGCACGCTGCGCCGCCACCTTCATCAGCGCCTCGGCCATGTCCTTGAGGCGCTTCTTCATCCGCGACTTGCGGTTCTGCCAGGCCACGCCGCCCAGCTTGTCGAGCGTCACCCCGGCCTCGGCCGAGCCATAGCGCGACAGCATCTCGATATTTTCCACCGGCAGATAAAGCCGGTCGCCGCCGTCATAATGCAGCAGCAGGCAATCATGCGGCGCGCCGCCGATATCCAGGGTTACCAGGCCCTGATAACAGCCGATGCCGTGATCGACATGCACCACATAATCGCCCGGGCTGAGGCCGCTGGCTTCGGCTATGAAATTCTCGGCGCGGCGCTGGCGCCGCTTGGCGCGCACCAGGCGGTCGCCCAGGATATCCTGCTCGGCGATGACACACAGATCGGGCGCATCGAAGCCATGTTCCAGCGGCAGCACGGCAATGCCGGCGGCGTTGCGCGGCAAGTGTTCCAGATCAGCAGCCAGTTCCACCGGCAGCACCGGCTGGATGCCATGATCCTTCAGCACCAGCGCCAGGCGGTCGCGGGCGCCAATACTATACGCGGCAAACAGCACACGTTTGCCGGCCTGAATTTGTTTGGCGAGATGGCCGCCAAGCGCTTCATAAACCCCCACGCTGGGCAGCTTGGCTTCCGCCGCCTGCGTGGCCTGGGCGCGTTCGGGGGCAAAATCACGCCCCGGCCGGGCGCCGATATCCAATGTCACACTGCCCTGCCCGCCCGGCATCTCAAACGGCGACAAGGCACCAACCGCATGTTTGGCCAGGCGCTGGCTCCATTCACCGGCCGTGAAATAGAGCCGTTCCGGCGGCAACGGCTTATAGGGCGAGCCGGCTTCCGCCAGGCCGGATTTCATCGCCGCGCGGCGCGCATCATAATGATCGGCGATGGTGCGGAAACGCTCATCCGCCGCATCATCCAGCAGCGCATCCATCACCACCGGCGCATCCGGCATATAGTCAAACAAGGTGGATAGCTGCTCAAAGAACAGCGGCAGCCAATGCTCCATGCCGATATGGCGGCGGCCTTCCGAGACAGCGGCATAAAGTGGGTCGTCGCTGGTGACGGCGCCAAACAATTCGCGATAACGGCCGCGGAACCGCGCGATGGAGTCTTCATCCAGCGGCACTTCGCTCATCGGCGCCAGGGTCAGCGCCTGAACCGTGCCCTGGGCATCGGCAATGCTGCGCTGGCTGGCAGGATCAAACAGCCGGATGCTTTCCACAGTGTCGCCAAAAAAATCCAGGCGATAGGGCGCCTCGGCACCGGGCGGAAACAGATCGACCAGGCCGCCGCGCACGGCAAATTCGCCGACTTCGCGCACGGTCGGGACCCGGTCGAAGCCGTTGCGCTCCAGCCGTGCGGCAATATCCTCCATGCGGACCTGTTGGCCGGGCCGGGCCGAGAAGGTCATGCCGCCAATGGCATCGCGCGGCGGCACGCGCTGCACCAGCGCATTGGCCGTGGTCAGGACGATGGCCGCATGCGGCTTTTTCTGGTCNNCCCGCCTCCATCACGGTGGAAACCCGGCTATAGCCATTGCGGCTGAGATAGGCGATCAGGCTTTCCGGCGGCAGGCGGCCACCCTTGGCGGCGCTGAGTGCGGTGGCTTCCAGATAGGCCGCCTGCGGCAGCCGCTGCAAGGCGGCATTCAGCGTGGTGAGCAGCAGCCAGCCCTTGCCATACACTTCCGGCGGCTTGGCGCCGGCCAGCCGGCTTAGCGCATCCATGCGCCGCGCCGCAATCTCGGCATTGGGCGACACGCGGTCATAGGGCTGGCAATCCCAGGCCGGCAAACCGATCACCGGCAAGTCGGGCGCAAAAAACCGCAAAGCCTGTTCCAGCGCCGCCATGCGCGCATCATCGCGGCAGATCATCAGGATGCCGCCGCGCCGTCGCGCGGCCAATGCCGCCAGCAGGCGGGCATCCTGGCCTTCAGGCACGCCGCCCAGGGCCCAGCGGCCCGGCCGGGCCAGCATGTCAGGCAGCGTGATTGTCATGGTCAGAGCGGCAGCTTGTAAGCTTGCAGCAGCTTCATCACCGGCGTGTCATGCGCCAGCGGCACCGGGTCGCGGCCAATCGCCCAGGCGTAAATCTGCGGGTCCTCGTTGGTATCCAGCAGCTTTTCATACTGATCCAGCATGGCAGCGTCGAAACCCGGCAGATACGCTTGGGCAAAGCCGCCCAGCAACAGGTCGGTTTCCTTCATGCCGGTATACAGGCTGCGGTGGATCAGCCGCTTGCGACGGATTTCAATGGGTTCGGACATGATGCCTAGCTCTGGGAAAGTGAGGAAATATATAGTACGCCCGGTATGGTATCGACAAGCATTTCCAGGAACAAAATGCGGCCAGAGCTGCTTAACCCCGCTTTCACGCAGATCACCCGCCTGAAAGGCTGCGGGCCGAAGCTGGCTGCGTTGATTGAGAAGCTGGCCGGCGGGCGGCTGCTGGATTTGTGGTGGCATCGCCCCAGCGGCCTGATCGACCGACGCTATAGGCCCACGATTGCCAGTGCCGAACCGGGCCGCATCTGCACCCTGGAAATCACCGTGGAGCGGCATTTCCCGCCGCGCGCCCCGCGCCAGCCCTACAAGGTGGCGGTGAGCGATCCCAGCGGCAGCCTGACGCTGGTGTTTTTCAATGGCCGTGAAGACTATCTGCTGCGCGCCCTGCCGGTGGGCGAAAGCCGGGTCATCAGCGGCTTGTTTGAATTATTCGAGGGCCGCGCCCAGATCACCCATCCCGACCGTATCGGCACCCTGGCCGAGATCGAGGCGATGGCCGCCGTCGAACCGGTCTACCCGCTCACCGCCGGCCTGGCGGCGCGGGTGATGGGCAAGCTGGTGGAGGAAGCCGTCAGCCGCGCGCCTGTGCTGCCGGAATGGCTCGATCCAGCCTATCAGGCGCGGCAGGTCTGGCCCGGCTGGCGCGATGCGCTGATGCGGCTGCATGATCCCGAGACATTGCAGGATTTGGAGCCGGATGCGCCCTGGCGCGCCCGGCTGGCCTATGACGAATTACTTGCCAACCAGCTGGCGCTGCTGCTGGTGCGGCGCCGCCTGCGCCGGCTGTCGGGTCGGCCGCTGCAAGGCGATGGCCGCCTGCGTGACCGCCTGGACAAGCTGCTGCCCTGGCCGCTGACCAATGCGCAGCGCCAAGCCAATGCCGAGATTGCCGGCGACATGGCTTCCGACAAGCGTATGCTGCGCCTGCTGCAAGGCGATGTTGGCAGCGGCAAGACCATGGTGGCGCTTCATGCCATGCTGGTGGCGGTGGAAGCCGGCAGCCAGGCGGCCTTGATGGCGCCCACTGAAATCCTGGCGCGCCAGCATGCCGAAACCCTGGCGCCTTATGCCGAGAAGCTGGGCGTGAAGCTGGCCCTGCTCACCGGGCGCGACAAGGGCCGCGCCCGCGCCGCCCTGCTGGATGCGCTCGGCAAGGGTGAGATCGATATCCTGCTTGGCACCCATGCGCTGTTTCAGGGTGACGTGGCATTTCACAATCTGGGCCTGGCGGTGATCGACGAGCAGCATCGTTTCGGTGTTGGCCAGCGCCTGGGCCTGAGCAGCAAGGGCGATGGCATCGACATGCTGGTGATGACCGCCACGCCGATCCCGCGCACGCTTTCGCTCACGGCCTATGGCGATATGGATGTATCCAAACTGACCGAAAAGCCGCCGGGCCGCAAACCGGTGGATACCCGCACCATCGCCGCCGAACGGCTTGGCGAGGTGATCGAGGCGGTGGGCCGCAAGATTGAACAGGGCGAACGGGTCTACTGGGTCTGCCCGCTGGTGGAGGAAAGCGAGGTCAGCGATCTGGCTGCTGCCGCCGAACGCCACGCCGCCTTGCGCGAGGCATTGCAAAGCCGCCTCGGCCCGGTCATCGGTCTGGTGCATGGCCAGATGCCGGCCGCCGAGAAGGATGCGGCAATGGAAGCCTTCGTTGCCGGGCAGACCAGATTGCTGGTGGCCACCACGGTGATCGAGGTTGGCGTGGATGTGCCGGAAGCCACGCTGATCGTGATTGAACATGCCGAGCGCTTCGGCCTGGCGCAGCTCCATCAGTTGCGCGGCCGGGTTGGGCGCGGCGGCCGGCCCGGTTCCTGCCTGCTGGTCTATCACGGCAAGCTGGGCGAAACCGCGCGCGCCCGGCTCAAGATCATCCGTGAAACCGATGATGGCTTCCGCATCGCCGAGGAAGACCTGCGCCTGCGCGGCGCCGGTGAAGTGCTCGGCACGCGGCAAAGCGGCCTGCCGGATTTCAAACTAGTCGACCTTGCCGCCCATGGCGAGCTGCTGGCCACTGCGCGCGACGATGCCAAGCTGATCCTGGAGCGCGACCCGACGCTGAAAAGCCCGCGCGGCGAAGCCCTGCGCCACCTGCTCTATCTGTTCGAACGCGACGCGGCGATCCAGTATCTGCAATCGGGCTGAAATGCTACTCCGCCGCCCAGGCCAGCCTTGGCTTGCCAGCGGGACGTTCCGGCCCGGTGCGGAAAAAGCCGGTCAATTGCGCCAGGCTGCGCGCCTGCTGCGCCAGCGCCTGGGCCGAGGCGGTGGTTTCCTCCACCAGCGCGGAATTGCGCTGGGTGATATCGTCCAGATGCGCCACCGCGCCATTCACCTGCTCCAAACCTTCGGCCTGGTCGCGGCTGGCAGCGGCAATGCCGGCAACAATCTGCGACAGGTCGGCAATCGCCTGGTCGATGGCTTGCAGCGCAGTTTCGGCCTCGCGCGCCGAAGCTGCGCCTTGCTGCACTTGCTGATTGGATTGACCAATCAATTGCCGGATTTCCTTTGAAGCGGCGCCGGAGCGCTGCGCCAAAGCGCGCACTTCCTGCGCCACCACG
>DLGP01000165.1:21066-21315 GCA_002482765.1 Alphaproteobacteria bacterium UBA7691 | reverse complement strand
ATCCTGGGGCATGTCGCGGGGTGGTGCAGGCAGTCCGGCGCAGACGCGGCGACGGAGAGAGTTTGGGTTAAACCGTCCGGGGCGGCGTCAGCGCCCCAGAACCCGGGCTACAATATCAGCCGCAGCCTGGGCGGCGGCATCTATAGCCAAATCGGATGTATCGAGCAAGAGGGCATTGTCGGCCGGCTTCAAGGGCGCCGTGGCGCGGGCGCTGTCCTGGGCATCGCGGTGGCGCAGATCGGCCAGCAC
>DLGP01000165.1:18803-21018 GCA_002482765.1 Alphaproteobacteria bacterium UBA7691 | reverse complement strand
CGCTGGCGGTGACGAACAGCTTCACATCCGCATCCGGGCAGACCACGGTGCCAATATCGCGGCCATCCAGCACCGCCCCGGCTTCGCCGCCCGGCGGTTGCGCGGCGTAGTTTCGCTGATAATGCAGCAAAGCGGCCCGAACCCCCGGCACCGAAGCCACCTTGGAAGCCGCCAGCCCCACCGCCTCGCTGCGCAGGTCGGCGGCCACCAGATCGGCAGCCGTCAGCCCCTCGGCCGTATCGGCGGCAAAACCGGCATCGCCCGGATCGCCGCCCAGTCGCAATACTTTTGAGCCAACCGCACGGTAGAGCGAACCGGTATCAAGATAGGCGAAACCAAAGCGCGCGGCGAGTTTGCGCGCCAAAGTGCCTTTGCCGGCCGCCACCGGGCCATCTATCGCCACCACAAAAGCCATAACACGCTCCATTATGCCATCGCCGCTGTGTATATCAGGGCGCTAAACGTTGAAATACTCAGACAATAGCCATGAACAAAACGCATGGCAGCCAGCGAGTCTTTGCAATTGCCGCTAGGGCATCATTTCAGCATTTTCGCGCCAGACCACAACCGATATTCGCGATTCTTCGCGGATGACGCGTGGCCGTCCCCCGCGGGAAGGGGGGCGCATAGAGCGCCGATGGGGTGGCGAAGCGATACCGTCGCCATCCAGCCACATCGGCATTCCTTTCTGCTATTGTAGCCGCCTTCTGCAATTCAGAAGGCCGGGGGAAGTCATGCGCCTGTTATCCCGTTTCAGCATTGGTGTGCGGATTTTTGTTGTGCTCGGCCTGATGGCCGCACTGACCATTGGCGTCAGCGTCATGGGCGTGAACGGCCTCGACCGCTATGAAGCGCAGTCCAATACCATGACCGCAGTTTCCGAACGCGCCATGCTGAGCCTGAAGACCAATGCCCTGGTCAACCAGATGGTGGGCGACACCCGCGCTGTCTACACGGCGCGCAATGCAGACGAAATGAAAATCTACGCCACCGATCTAGCCAAGCATATAAAGGAAACCGAGGCCCTGGCGGACGTGTGGCAGAGCAAGGTGCCGCCGGAAAACCTGGAGGCCTTTGACAAGGAAGTGAAGCAGCCGCTGATTGCCTTCATCAAAAGCCGCCAGGCCATCGCCAAGGTGGCTGATGAGGAAAGCCCGATCAGCGCCCAGCTGGAAGCCGACCGCGAGGATTACCGCGACCTGCGCCTGAAGATTGCCGCCACCCTGGTTACGGTGAGCGACCGTAATGCCAAATCTGTGGAAGAAATGAATCAGGCGCTGTCGGTGTTTTACAACACCCAGCGCCCCACCATGATCTGGGGTTCTGTGGCCGGCCTGGTGGTGGTTCTGGCCCTGGCGCTGCTGATTGTGCTGGCCACCATCACCCGGCCGATTGGCGGCATCACGGCGGCGATGCGCCAGCTTGCCACCGGCGATCTGGAAACCCGTATCCTCGGCGCCGAGCGGCGCGACGAGATCGGCGCCATGGCCAAGGCGGTTGGTGTGTTCAAGGATAACATGGTGGCGCGTGCCGAAGCCGAGGCACAGATCGAGGCGCAGCGCAGCGCCGATGAAACCGCCCGCGCCGAGCGTGCCGCCCGTGAACAATCCGCCATCACCGAGATCAGCCAGCTTTGCGACCGCATCGCTGCCGGCGACCTGAACAGCCGGCTTGACGAAGCCGGCAAGGAAGGTTTCCTGCTCAGCATGAGCCAGCAGCTCAACAGCCTGGCCGCCATGCTGCAAACCATGACCGGCGAATTGGCCAGCATCACCTCGGCACTGGCCGAAGGCAGCCTAGACCGCAGCGTGACCGGCGACTATGCCGGTGTGTTCGGCGAGTTGAAGCAGAGTGTGAACGGCATGGCCGCCACCTTGCGCGATTTCGCCACCCGGCTCGGCACCGCCACCCATGCGGTGCGCGATGCCTCGTCGGAGATTTCCGCCGGCAGCCAGGATTTGGCGCAGCGCACCGAAAGCCAGGCTGCCAGCATTGAGGAAACCGCCGCCTCGATGCAGGAGATCACCGCCACGGTGAAGCAGAATGCCGAAAATGCCCAGGCCGCCAACCAGCTTGCCACCACGGCGCGCGAAACCGCCAATAAGGGCGGCAGCATCGTGGGCGAAGCCGTGCGCGCCATGGCCGGCATTGAGGATAGCGCCCGCAAGATTTCCGAGATCATGGCCCTGATCGACGAGATCGCCTTCCAGACCAA
>DLGP01000165.1:0-18795 GCA_002482765.1 Alphaproteobacteria bacterium UBA7691 | reverse complement strand
CCAACCTGCTGGCGCTGAATGCCAGCGTGGAAGCGGCCCGCGCCGGTGAAGCCGGCAAAGGCTTCGCTGTTGTGGCGCAGGAAGTGCGCAGCCTGGCGCAGCGTTCCGCTGGTGCCTCAAAGGATATCAAGAGCCTGATCGGCCAGTCCAACAGCCAGGTGCGCCAGGGTGCCAGCCTGGTGCAGCAGGCCGGCGCCAGCCTGGAGGATATTGTCAGCGCGGTGAAGAAGGTGGCCGATATCGTGGCCGAGATCGCCGCCGCCAGCCAGGAGCAGGCCACCGGCCTGGACCAGATCAACACTGCCGTGGCCAGCATGGATGAAACCACCCAGCGCAACGGCGCCCTCGTGGAAGAAACCTCGGCTGCCGCGCAAGCCCTGTCGAGCCAGGCCGAACAGCTTTCCAGGCTGGTGGCCTTCTTCCGCCTTGGCGACAGCGCCGGCAAACCCGCCGCTGCTGCACAGCCTGCTATCGCAGCCAAGACAACCTATGCCGCCAAGCCGGCAGTGCTGCACAAGCCCGCCACCCTGCAAAAGCCTGCCGCAGCAGCGCTGAAGCGCCCGGCGCTGAAAGTGGCCGGCGGCACCACCGTCGCTGCCGCCGCAAGGCCGGCCGATGATGGCGAATGGGCCGAATTCTGAGCCGGAGGAGAACAGCATGAACGAGATCACCAACGGCCATAACGGTTCGGACCACGGCAATGCCGGCGATGCCAATCTGCCGCATGACTATCTGACCTTTGCCATCGCCAGCGAAATCTATGGCATCGACATCCTGACCGTGCGCGAAATCCGCGGCTGGACCCAGGAAAACCCGCTGCCCAACGCGGCGCCGCATATGCGCGGCGTGATCAACCTGCGCGGCGAGGTAGTGCCGATCCTGGACCTGCGGCTCAAGCTGGGCGCCCAGGCCGAGGCGCCGAGCCATACCAATGTGGTGATCGTGGTGGCGGCGGCCGACAATGTCTGCGGCCTGCTGGTCGATTCGGTTTCCGACATATTGTCGTTGCTGCCAAAGGACATGCAGCCGGTGCCGGCCACCGCACTGACTGGCGACCATGCCTATATCGCGGCGCTGGCAACCCGCGACGACCGCATGGTTTCGCTGCTCGACCCGGTGCAATTGCTGGGCGCACGCCCTGCTCTGCCGGCCCTGACCAGCCAGGCCGCCTAGGCATCAGCCATGCCCAATCTTGGTTCCATCCGCTCGTTGCAGCGAGCGGCGCTGGTGGTGTTTACCCTGCTGGTGCTTGCCGGCATCTGGGGTGCCACGGCGCAGCGTATCCTGTCGCACCGCATAGAATTGCGCCAGTATGCCGAGCGCGAGCTGCATGGCGCGCAGAAAACCCTGCATGCCCATATGCGCCGCACCCTGGAAGGTGTGCTGGTGCTGATGGCCGGCACCAATCTGCGCCTGAGCGAAAACCAGCAGACCCTGCCTGAACTGATCGACACGCTGCGCCGGTTGCAGCAATTCGATTCCGATCCGGCCGATATCGGCTTTGTCGGCCAGGACCGCCAGATTTGGCGCCTCAGCGTGGGCCCCGGGCATACCGCCGATGTGGCTAACCGCGATTACGTTGCCGCCCTGGCCCAGGCCGAGCCAGGCACGGTTTATGTTGCTGCCGTCACCCATAGCCGGCTATCGGGCCGGCAAATCCTCACCCTGGCGATGAAGGCACTGCCGAATGGCTATGGCGTCGATATCGTCATCGGCGCCGTGCCGGTGGACCATTTCACTGCCGCCTATAGCGACCTGCTGCTTTCCGCCCCCACCTATATCGGCATCCTGCGCCAGGATGGCTATGTGCTGCATATGGCACCCGATCCAAAAGGCGTGGTCGGCAGTTATCTGGCTGACGGGTATCTGGAAGCCCTGCGCCTGCGCAAGGGCAGCAGCGGCGTGGTGCAATATGATAATGGCCAGAGCGCGGAACGCCTGCTGGCCGGCTATGCCATGCTGGAGCGGCTGCCGTTAACAATATTCGTTGGCCTTGATCTTGCCGAACTGGAGGCGCGATGGCGCAATGGGCTGCCGCGCCCGCTGCTGCTGGCCAGCCTGGCTAGCCTGCTGTGTCTTGGCTTCATGACCTTGCTGCTGATGCTGATGCGACGCCGCGATACCGAAGCGGCGGAATTGCGCCGTGCCTTGCTGGCAGCCGAAGCCGCCAATAATGCCAAGCGGCAATTCATGGCCCGCATGAGCCATGAATTACGCACGCCGCTGAATGCCATCCTGGGCTTTTCCGAGGTGCTCGCCACCGGCATTCTGGGGCCGCTGAGCCAGACCTATCGCGGCTATGGCCAGGATATTCACCGCAGCGGCCAGCATCTGCTGGGGCTGGTGAACCAGGTGCTGGAAATCGCCAAACTGGAAGCCGGCGCCATGCCGCTGGAGGAAAAGCCCTGCCTGCTGGGCGACCTGATCGGCGAGGCCGTGTGCATGATGCAATCCGCCGCCGATAAAAAGCGGCTGCGGATCCATGTTGGCCCGCTGCCGCCCGCACGGCTGCAAGCCGATCCGTTGCTGCTGCGCCAGATGCTGCTGAACCTGCTGTCCAATGCCGTGAAATACAGTGATCCCGGCGGCGGCATCGCCATCACGGTCGCCACACAGCCGGATGGGCTGGCAATCTGTGTCAGCGATACCGGCCAGGGTATCGCCGAGGAACGCAAGCCGCATATCTTTGAGCCTTTCGGCCATGGCAACGCGCTGCTGGCGCGGCCGGATGATGGCTTTGGCCTTGGCCTGCCGATTGTGCGCGCGTTGATCGAATTGCATGGCGGGCGCATCGAACTGCGCTCGGCGCCACGTCAAGGCACCGCGGCAACCCTGCTGTTTCCGCAGCAGCGCGTCATTCCCATTGCCGCATGATGGCGCCAATCGAGCCATCCGCCTGCATCTGCGCCAGCGCCACACGCAGCCTTTCGGCAATGCCCGGCCGATCACGCGGCACGGCGATATAACGCGCCACGCGGTCAAACGGCTTGGCCAGGAAACGGATCGAGTCGCGCACCCCTTCCTGCTGCGCCAGATAGGCCAGGGTGACCCGATCACCGATAATCGCATCCACCCGGCGCGCCGCCAGCATACGCAGCAGCAGCCGGTTGTCGCCCGCCGTATTCTCCTTGCGCAGGAAGCCGGCCTGATCAAAGGCCTGGCCGTAGGTGTAGCCCTGCACCACGCCGATGCTGAAAGGCTGCAAATCCTCCAGGCGATCCCAGTCGCTGATACCATCCAGCGGCACGGCAAAAACCGTCTCGCCAAAGCGGAACGGCCCGATCATGTGGTATTTCTCAAAACGATCCGGCCGGCCGACAAACTGGAACGCGGCATCAACGCGGCCCTGTTCCAGCAATTGCTGCACGCGGTTCCAGGGCGCCGGCTCAAAACGCGGCTCGGCACCGGCACGGCGCACCAGGGCGGCGACGATCTCCACATCCATGCCCGACAACTTGCCGGCCTCAAGCCAGCTATAGGGCGGGAATACACTATCCGACGCGATGCTCCAGGTTTCACCGACCGGCCCCGATTGGGCATGACCAGGCCATGGCCACAAGCCAGCCAGCAAAACATGCAGCGCGAACAGGGCGGTGGTGAGGAGGTGCATTTTTTTCCGACCGTGTTTTCATCCCCGAGATTAACCAGCCAGCTATCCCCGTCCAGTGAAATCGCCCCAGGCTTGGCCGCGGCGTGACAATTCTGCTCAACTCCCCCTTGCGGCTTTCTCATTTGCACAAAAACATGGCAGCGCGTATCACCTGCGTTACCCGCAGCAAGGACAAACACCGCATGGAATGGGCCTGGATACCGATCACCATCTGGGCCGCCGCCTGCCAGACCCTGCGCACCGGCCTGCAAAAGCACCTCAAGGGCCGGCTCAGCACCAACGGCGCCAGCTTCACCCGCTTTGTCTATGGCATGCCGCTGGCGCTGCTCTATTTGCTGCTGGTGGCGCAGATCAGCCAGGCCGCCATCCCGGCGGCACAGCCGGAATTCCTGGCCTGGATGGCGTTTGGCGCGGTGGCGCAAATCCTGGCCACCAACCTGCTGATCCTGGCCCTTACCCTGCGCAATTTTGTCGTCGGCACCGCCTATTCCAAAACCGAGGCGATCCAGGCCGCCATCTTTGGTGTGCTGCTGCTGGGCGAAACCGTGAGCCAGCTTGGCGTTATCGGCATCCTGCTCGGCACGGTGGGCGTGATGCTGATCTCGCTCAAGCATAGCGACAACAAGCTGCGCGCCTTCCTGCTTGGCTGGACGGAACGCTCGGCGCTGATCGGCATTGCCTCGGGCGGCCTGTTCGCGGTTTCGGCCATCGGCTTCCGCGCGGCATCATTGTCGCTGGATGCGGCCAATATCCCGCTCGCCGCCGCCACTACGCTGGCCTATGCCACAATACTGCAAACCACGCTGATGCTGGCCTATCTGCTGCTGCGTGAGCCGGGCGAGATCGGCCGCGTGGCTGCCGCCTGGCGCCCCGGCCTACTGGTGGGTTTCACCTCGGCGGCCGGCTCGGCCGGCTGGTTCACCGCCATGGCGTTGCAGGTGGCCGCCTATGTACGCATGCTGGGGCTGGTGGAAATGGTGTTCACCTTCCTGCTCAGCTATTTCGCCTTCCGCGAAAAGCCGGGTCAGGCCGAGATAGCCGGCGTGCTGATCCTGCTCGCCGGCATCGCTCTCGGCCTGATCGGCCGGCTAAGCCATTAGAGTACCGCGAACTTGATCACAAACAGCGCCGCCAGCACTGCCATCACGGCATTCACTTCCTTGATCCGGCCGGACAGCAGCTTGACCACCACATAGGTGATGAAGCCCAGGCCGATGCCGGTGGCGATCGAGAAGGTGAACGGCATCATCACTGCCGTGACCACGGCGGGGGCATATTCGGTGACATCCTCCCAATCGATCTGCGCCAGGCTGGAAGCCATCACGCAAGCCACAAACACTAGGGCCGGCGCCGTGGCATAGGCCGGAATCGAGGTGGCGAGTGGCGCAAAGAACACACTGAGCAGGAACAGCACCGCCACCACCGTGGCGGTGAGGCCGGTGCGGCCGCCAACCCGGATGCCGGCGGCGCTTTCGATATAGCTGGTGGTGGTGGACGTGCCGAGGCCGGCGCCGGCCACAGTGGCCACCGCATCGGCCATCAGCGCCTTGCTCAGCCGCTTCAGCTTGCCATCCGGGCCAACCAGATTGGCGCGCTGCGACACCGCCACCAGTGTGCCGGCAGTATCGAACAGGTCAACAAACAGGAAGGCAAACACAATGGCGACCAGGCCGAGCGAAAAGGCGCCCTTGATATCCATCTGCATGAAAGTGGGCGCCAGGCTGGGCGGCGCCGAGACGATGCCGTTGAACGGCGACAGGCCAAGCGCGATGCCAACCGCCGACACCACCAGGATGGCGATCATGATGGCGCCCGGCACACGGCGATGATCCAGCACGGCAATGGCCAGGAAGCCGGCAATCGCCATCAGCGCGGTGGGCGCGGCAATCTTGCCCAAGGCCACCAGGGTGGCCGGATGATCCACCACCAGCCCGGCATTCTTCAGCCCGATCAGGCCGAGGAACAGGCCGATGCCGGCGCCTATCGCCATCTTCTGCGATTTTGGAATCGCATTGATGATCGCCTCGCGCACCGGCAGCAGCGACAGGATGATGAACAGCACGCCGGAGATGAACACGGCGCCCAAAGCCACTTGCCAGCTATGCCCCATGCCCAGCACCACGCCATAGGTGAAATAGGCGTTCAGCCCCATGCCGGGCGCCAGCGCCACGGGATAATTGGCGTAAAGCCCCATGATCGCGGTGCCAATCGCCGCCGCCAGGCAGGTGGCGACAAAGGCGGCGCCATGATCGATGCCGGCATCCTTCAGGATCATCGGATTGACAAAGATGATATAGGCCATGGTCAGGAAGGTGGTGACCCCGGCCAGCACTTCGCGGCGGATGGTTGAGCCGCTCTCGGTGATTTTGAAATAGCTGTCGAGCATGGATATTCCCCTAGCCGCGATCCTGGCAGCCCCCGCCACCCCTGCAACCGCGACTCGTTTTGCCATGCAACTGTAATGCCGCTGGGCCTTGGCTGCCAATGGGATAGAGCACGGGCCGGCATGTTGCCCACCGCATTGGCATCTGATATCTCAGTTACACAATGTGAGGAAACCCGGGCGATGACGCAGGCAAGCTATAATTTCACCGGCAAAACCGCCCTGGTCTGCGGCGGCAGCAGCGGCATCGGGCGCGGCGTAGCCTTGGCTTTGCGCGATGCCGGCGCCCGCGTGATTGCCACCGGCCTGCCGGGCGAAACCGTGGCGCCAGAAACCGGCATCGAATTTGTTGCCCTGGATGTGGCCGATCAGGCCGGGGTGACGGCTTTGGCGGCGCGGCTGGCGCAGGACGGCGCCGGGCTGGACCTGCTGGTTAATTGCGCCGGCATGATCCGCCGCCAGGCCGAATATGATATCGAAACCTTCCTGCGTGTGCTGGATGTGAACCTGGCCGGCACGATGCGGCTGTGCACCGCCTGCAAGCCTTTGCTGGCAAAACAGCGCGGCAGCATTGTCAACACCGCTTCGATGCTGAGCTTTTTTGGCGGCGCGCTGGTGCCGGCTTATGCGGCTTCCAAGGGCGGCGTGATGCAGCTTACCAAGTCGCTGGCGATTGCCTGGGCCGCCGAGGGCATCCGGGTCAATGCCGTGGCGCCGGGCTGGATCGCCACGCCGCTGACCCAAGCCTTGCAGGACGACCCGGCGCGCAGCGGCCCGATCCTGGAGCGCACGCCGATGCGGCGCTGGGGCCAGCCCGAAGATGTGGCAAAAGCCGTGCTGTTTCTGGCTTCCAATGCCGCCGAATTCATCACCGGCGTGATCCTGCCGGTGGATGGCGGCTATGCCGTTGCCTGAGGAGAATGTGATGACCGATCCCAGCCGGATGCCCTACCAGCTGCCCTTCCCCAAGGAAGCCGATACCGAGATCGTGGTGCCCGGCATCATCCCGGCGGATGAGCGGGTCTGGGTGCCGCAGGCCGAGAATGTCTGGTTCCGGCCGCTCTGCCTGCATGCCGGGCAGGGATATTGGGTCAACCTGCTGCGCGTGCGCCGCGCCGGCATCCTCAGCCGCCACCGCCATCCCGGCCCGGTGCATGGCCATGTGCTGCGCGGCAAATGGCATTATCTGGAACATGACTGGGTGGCGGAAACCGGCTCCTATGTCTACGAGCCGCCGGGCGAAACCCATACCCTGGTGGTGCCCGAGGATTGCCCGGAAATGATCACCCAATTCCACATCACCGGCGCCATGATCTATGTTGATCCCTGGGGCAAGGTGCTCGGCTACGAGGATGTGTTCAGCAAGATCGAGATGTGCCGCAAGCATTACATTGCCTGCGGCCTGGGCGAAGATTTTGTCGATCAGTTTATCCGTTAAAGCGCGTTCACCGGCAGTTTGAGATAGACCGTGCCGTTTTCCGCCGGTGGCGGGAAAGCGCCGGCGCGGATATTCACCTGCACTGAAGGCAGGATCAGGGCCGGCATATCCAGCTTGGCATCGCGCGCCTGGCGCATGGCCACGAAGCTGGCTTCGTCAATGCCATCGCGCACATGCAGGTTGCCGGCCTTCTGCGCCGCCACGGTGGTTTCCCACACATATTGATCGCGGCCCGGCGCCTTGTAATCATGGCACAGAAACAGCCGTGTTTCCGGCGGCAGGCTTAACAGGCGCTGGATCGAGCGATACAACGTGGCGGCATCGCCACCGGGAAAATCGCAGCGCGCCGTGCCGTAATCCGGCATGAACAATGTGTCGCCGACAAACACGGCATCTTCAATGCGATAGCTCATGCAGGCCGGGGTGTGGCCCGGCGTGGCCATCGCCTCGATCCGCAGGCTGCCCAGCGGCAGGCTTTCGCCGTCTTGCAACAGCAGATCAAAGGCCGAGCCATCCGGCGTCAGATCGCCGGCATCGAAGATCGGCTTGAACACCTTCTGCACCTTGGTGATATCGGCACCGATCACGCTGCGCGCGCCGCTGCGCTGGCGCACCAGCGGGGCGGCAGAGAGATGATCAGCATGGGCATGGGTTTCCAGCGTCCAGTCGATGCTGAGGCCGCGCTTGCTGGCCTCGGCCAGCAGGGCATCGATGCTCTGCGTGCCGGTGCGGCCGGATTTGGCGTCAAAATCCAGCACCGGGTCGATCACGGCGGCGCGGTTGGTGGCGCTGTCCCAGACCAGATACGACACCGTGTTGGTTGGTTCATGGAAATGCGCAGAGATTTGCAATGACATGGTGGCCTCGTGGTTTTGCTGCTTGACTTATACATTAGAATTTACTAAATTAGCAATATCTAAAATGATTGATTGTTCCCGATGCCAAACACCACCGACCTGACAGCCGCTGCCGCCGAAGCCAGCCGTTTCCTTGGCCTGCTGGCCAATGAGAAACGCCTGCTGGTGCTCTGCCTGCTGGTGGAGGGTGAAGCCAGTGTCGGCGCGCTTGCCGAGCGCGTTGGCCTGAGCCAGTCGGCCTTGTCGCAGCATTTGCAGAAGCTGCGCGATGACGGCCTGGTGGCGACGCGGCGCGAAGGGCAATCAATCCACTATCGGCTGGCCGATGCCAAAGTGACAGCGCTGATCGCGCTGCTGCATAGCCAATTCTGCCCGCCGCCATCCCCCTCTGAAGGAGCCGAGCCATGACCCTGCCAACCATTGATGCCGCCGCGCTGAAACAGCAACTGGATGCCGGCAAAGCCATTCTGATCGATATCCGCGAGCCTTCCGAATATGCCCGCGAGCATATTCTGGGCGCCCGCCTGGCGCCGCTTTCGGCCTTTGATCGCCATGATTTTGATGCCGACAAGGACAAGATCGCGGTGTTTCATTGCAAAAGCGGCAACCGCACCGCCATGAATGTGGCCCAGCTTGCCGGCAAGGGCTTTGCCCAGGCTTACATCCTGAAAGGCGGCCTGGATGCCTGGAAGGCTGCCGGCCTGCCGGTGCATCTTGATCGCTCGGCGCCGATCGACCTGATGCGCCAGGTGCAGATCACCGCAGGCGGCATGGCTTTGCTTGGTGCGCTGCTGGCCTGGCTGGTTTCGCCCTGGTTCATCGCGCTGTCGGGTTTTGTCGGCGCCGGGCTGATGGTGGCCGGGATTACCGGCTTCTGCGGTATGGCCCGCCTGCTGGGCCTGATGCCGTGGAACCGACGCTTCGCGCTGCAATTCTGAGCCTGACGCATGTTGTTGCCATTATTAGCCGTGCCGGCCAGTTTTCTACTGGCCGTGCCGGCCGGCGCCCTGGTCGGCCTCACTTTGGGGCTGATCGGCGGCGGCGGCTCGATCCTGGCGGTGCCGCTGCTGCTTTATGGCGTCGGCGTCAGTGATCCGCATCGCGCCATCGGCACGGCTTCGGTGGCGGTGGCGGCCAATGCGCTGGTCAACCTGGTGCCGCATGCCCGCGCCGGCAATGTGAAATGGCCCTGTGCCAGCGTGTTTGCGCTCAGCGGCATGCTGGGGGCGGCTTTGGGCGCCTGGGCCGGCCGGCTGATGGATGGCCAGAAGCTGATGGCGCTGTTTGCCCTGGTGATGCTGGCGGTGGCGGCCAATATGCTGCGCCAGCGCAAGGATGGCGGCGACCCAAACGTGCGCATCACGCCGCGCATCGCCTGGCGCCTGGCGCTGCTCGGCCTGCTCACCGGGCTGGCGGCCGGCTTTTTTGGCATTGGCGGCGGTTTTCTGATTCTGCCCGGGCTGATCCTTGGCTCCGGCATGGCGATGCTGAATGCCATCGGCTCGTCGCTGCTGGGGGTTGCGGCTTTTGGCGCCACCACGGCAACCAATTATGCCCTGGCCGGCCTGGTGGATTGGCCGCTGGCCGGGCTGTTCCTGCTCGGCGGCGCGCTGGGCGGCTGGGCGGGACAGCGGCTGGCTGGCCGGTTGAGCCAACAGCGCGGATTGCTCAACCGGCTATTCGCCGGCTTGTTGATTGTGGTGGCCGGCTACATGCTGTGGCGCAGCGCCGGCCTGCTTGGCTGGCATTGAGGCCTTCCAGTTGGTCATGGCGCCCCTGTAGAATAGCGCCATGACCTTTGACCAAGCCGCCATCCTGATTCTGCTTGCCACCGCACTCGGCCTGTTCGCCTGGGGCCGCTGGCGCCACGATCTGGTGGCTATGCTGGTGCTGTTTGCCGCCCTGCTGTTTGGCCTGGTGCCGTTTGAGCGTGCTTTCCTTGGTTTTGGCCATCCGGCGGTGATCACCGTGGCTGCCGCGCTGGTGATCAGCCGCGCCGTGGCCGCCACCGGCATCCTGGATGGCTTGGCCCTGCGCATCACGCGCGGGGTGAAAAGCCCGTCACTGCTATTGCTGCTGTTGCTGCTGCCGGCGGCCATCGCATCCGGCTTCATGAATAATGTGGCTGCGCTGGCGATGGTGATGCCGGTGGCCATCGCGGTTTGCGCCAGTGCCGGGCAATCGCCCAGCATGGCGCTGATGCCGCTGTCTTTCGCCACCATGCTGGGCGGCCTGCTGACCCTGATCGGCACGCCGCCGAATGTGATCATTTCCGGCATCCGTGCCGACAAGTTGGGCGAGCCGTTTCATCTGTTTGACTTTACCATGGTGGGCGGCGGCGTGGCCCTGGCCGGGCTGCTCTACACTGTGCTGATCGGCTGGCGCCTGGTGCCGCAGCGCAGCCCGGTGGCGAAAAGTGATGGCAGCGACACGATTGGCGAATATCTGATCGAAGCCAGCGTGGCACCCGGATCGCGCCTGATCGGCCAGCCGCTGCATGTGGCGATCGAAAAGCTGGACGGCCAGGATGCCGAGATCATCGGTCTGCTGCGCGGCAGCGTCACCATCCCGTCGGCGGCGCAATGGACCGTGGTGCGCGAAGCCGACATGCTGCTGATCGAAACCGCGCCCGACATGCTGGGCGACACTTTGCGCGAACTGGGCCTGGTGCTGCTGAAGCCGAAACATGCCGTGCTGGAGGATGCCAAAACCGGCAGCCTGCATGTGGCCGAGGCTGTGGTGCGGCCGGGCGCCGAGATCGTCGGCCAGACCGTGCTGGACCTGCGCCTGCGCCAGCGCCATCAGGTTAACCTGCTGGGCGTTTCGCGCGCCGATGCCCGGCAATTTCGTGGCCTGCGCAACTGGCGCTTTGCCACCGGCGATGTGCTGCTGCTGCAAGGCGAGGCCAACCGGGTGGACGAAACCATGGCGCAGCTTGGCCTGCTGCCGCTGGCCGGGCGGCAATTGAGCCTGCGGCCCAAACCCGGCGCCATTGCCACCCTGCTGATTGCCCTGGCCGGCCTGGCCGCCCTCACCATCGGCCTGGCGCCGGCTGAAATCTGCCTGGCCGGCAGCGCCATCGTCTTGTTGCTCACCGGGCGCCTGTCATTACGCGAAGCCTATGGCGCCATCGACATATCGGTGATCGTGCTGCTGGCGGCGATGATGCCGGTGGGCGATGCCTTTGAAGCCACCGGCACCACCGGCCTGATCGCCGATCTGGTGGCCAGCCTAGCCGGCAGCCTGGCGCCGATCTGGCTGCTGGCGATTGTCATCATCGTGACCATGCTGGTTTCAGACATCCTCAACAATGCCGCCACCGCCGTGTTGATGGCGCCGCTGGCGATTGATCTGGCGCAGCGCCTGGAGGTGAACCCCGATGCCTTCCTGATGGGTGTGGTGGTGGGCGCCACCTGCGCCTTCCTCACCCCCATCGGGCATCAGAATAACCTGCTGGTGATGGGGCCGGGCGGCTACCGCTTCGGTGATTACTGGCGCCTGGGCCTGCCGCTGGAAATTGTCTCGCTGCTGGCCGCGCTGATGCTGATCCCGATCTTCTGGCCGCTCTAACTTGCGCCAAAGCAAGGGAAATTCTAAGGTCCGCGCATGTGCGGCATAGCCGGCCTGCTCGATCCTGATCGTAACGCGGAGCATCTGCGCGCCATCGTGGCGGCGATGACCGCCAGCCTGCGCCATCGCGGCCCGGATGATGGCGATGTGTGGGTGGATGCCGGCATTGCCCTGGGCCAGCGCCGGCTCAGCATCATTGATCTGTCGCCACTGGGTCGGCAGCCGATGGCTTCGGCCTCGGGCCGCTACATGCTGACCTATAACGGCGAAATCTATAATTTCCAGGCGCTGCGGCGTGAGCTGGAAGCCCTGGGCGCCCGGTTTCGCGGCCATTCCGATACCGAAGTTATGCTGGCCGGCATTGAGGCCTGGGGCCTGGAGCCCTGCCTGCACCGGCTGCACGGCATGTTCGCCCTGGCGCTGTGGGACCATCAAGCGCAGAGCCTGACCCTGGCGCGTGACCGGATCGGCATCAAGCCGCTTTACTGGTGCGCCCATGGCCGCGACGGGCTGGCCTTCGCTTCCGAACCGCGCGCCTTCACCACCCTGCCCGGCTGGCAGCGCCGGCTCAACCCGGAGGCGGCAGCGGCCTTCCTGCGCTTCAACTATATCCCAACCCCGCTGTCGATCTGGCAGGGCCTGCACAAGCTGCCGCCGGGCGGCCTGCTGGTGAAACGCCCGGGCCAGCCCGCCGCCGAAAGCCGCTATTGGCACCTGGCCGATGCGGTGGCCGCCGAGCCGCGTTTTGACAATGAGGCCGAGGCCGAACAGCAGCTATACGAATTGCTGCGCAGCACAATACGCGACCACATGATTGCCGATGTGCCGCTGGGCGCCTTTCTTTCCGGCGGCATCGATAGCAGCCTGGTGGCGGCGCTGATGCAGGCCGAGGCCAGCCGCCCGGTGAAAACCTTCACCATTGGTTATGCCGAGGCCGGCTATGATGAATCCGATGCCGCGGCCGCCGTGGCGCGGCATCTCGGCTGTGATCACACCACGCTGAGGGTGACACCGGCCGAAGCCCTGCAAGTGATTCCCGGCTTGCCGGAAATCTATGACGAACCCTTTGCCGATGCCTCGCAAATCCCGACCTATCTGGTGGCGCGGCTGACCCGCCGGCATGTCACGGTGGCGCTTTCCGGCGATGGCGGCGACGAAGGCTTTGCCGGCTATAACCGCCATGTGATGGCGCCGCGCTGGCAGAATTACGCCACCTGGCCGGGTGCCCTGCGTCATGGCCTGGCCGGCAGCCTGCGCCTGCTGGCGCCACGGCAATGGGATGCGCTGGCCCGGCTGCTGCCGGCGGCCTTGCGCCCGCCGCAACTGGGCGAAAAGCTGCACAAGCTGGCCGGCACCCTGGGCGCCGAAACCCTGGAGCAATATTACCGCCCGCTGGTGGAGCAATGGCCCGATGCCGCCGCCCTGCTGCTGGACCCGACCACGCCGCCAACCCTGCCGCCGCAGCGCGACCGTGAAGACATTGTGGGATATCTGCAACGGCTGGATGCCGAAAGTTACCTGCATGACGATGTGCTGACCAAGGTGGACCGCGCCACCATGGCGGTGGCGCTGGAAGCCCGCGTGCCGTTACTGGATCATCGTGTCTTGAGCTTTGGCCTGGCGCTGCCCACGGCGTTCAAACTGCGCCATGGCCGGGGCAAACATATGCTGCGCCGCCTGCTGGCGCGCCATGTGCCGCCGGAATTGACGGATCGCCCCAAAAGCGGCTTTGCGGTGCCGATTGGCGACTGGCTGCGTGGTCCGTTGCGTGACTGGGCCGAGGATCTGCTCAGCCCGGCGGCCTTGGCCGAAACCGGCCTGCTGCTGCCCGATCCCATCCGCCAGGCCTGGGCCGACCATCAAAGCGGCCGCGCCAACCGGCAATATGGCCTATGGGGCGTGCTGATGCTGCAAGCCTGGCAGCGCCACTGGCTGAAGCAATGACCACCCAGGCGGCGCCGGATTGGCGCGCCGGCCTGTGGCGCGGCATCGGCCATGTTATCGCCCCCGGCATCCGGCTGTGGCTGCAACGCCGCGTGGCCCGTGGCAAGGAAGATGCGGCCCGCCTGCCGGAACGCTTTGGCAGCGCCAGCCTGCCGCGCCCGGACGGCCGGCTGATCTGGAGCCATGCCGCCAGCGTGGGCGAAGCGATGGCCTTGCTGCCGCTGCTGGAAAGGCTGCAAACAACCCAGCCCGGGCTGACCCTGCTGCTCACCACCGGCACTGTCACCTCGGCAGCCTTGGTGGCGGCGCGGGCGCCGGGATTGCTGCATCAATTCCTGCCGGTGGACCTGCCCGGGCCGGTGGATGCCTTCCTGAACCATTGGCGCCCCGATCTGGTGCTGTGGAGCGAAAGCGAATTATGGCCCGGCCTGCTGGGCAATCTGGCGCAACGCGGCATTCCGGCGCTGCTGCTGAACGGCCGGCTATCGGATCGCTCGGCGCGGCGCTGGGCCAGGCTGCCCGGCACGGCGCGCTGGCTGCTCGGCGCCTTCGAGACCATCTATGCCCAGAGCGCCGCCGATGGTGATCGTTTCCGCCAGCTCGGCGCCCGCGATGTGCGCTGTATCGGCAATCTGAAACAGGCCGCGCCGCCGCTGCCGGCTGACACAGCGCAGCTTGCCGACTTGCAGGCGATACTGGGCCAGCGGCCACGCTGGCTGATGGCCAGCACCCATCCGGGTGATGAAGCCGCCATCATCACCATCCAGCGGCATCTGGCAGCGCAGTTTCCCGATCTGCTGGGCCTGATCGTACCACGCCATCCCGAACGTGGCGCGGCCCTGGCCGAAACGCTGCGCGGCGCCGGCTTCCGCGTCAGCCGCCGCGCCGCCGGCGAAGCCATCACGGCCGATACGCAGATACATATCGCCGATACGCTGGGCGAGTTGGGCCTGTGGTATCGGCTTTGCCCGGCCGTTGTGATGGGTGGTTCGCTGATCCCGCATGGCGGCCAGAATCCGCTGGAGCCGGCCCGGCTGGGGGCTGCGGTATTGTTCGGCCCGCACATGTTCAATTTTGCTGAACTGAGCGCCGACCTGCTGCAACGCCAGGCCGCCTTGCAGGCCGCGGATGCTGCCGGCATCGCAGCCGGTCTGGCCGAACTGCTTGCCAATCCCACGAAGCTGCAAGCCATGGGCGCAGCCGGCCGCGCCTATGCCACTGCGCGTGGCGCGGTGCTGGACGAGATCGAAGCCGCCGTGCTGCAAAGGCTGAAAACCAAAAAAGCGGAGGAAACCTGACATGACCGAGACAGCCGATTTCATTGCCCTGCTGGAGCGTTTTTCCGACACCGTGCGGCGCCAGGATGTGGCCGCCTTCACGCAGTTATTCACACCGGATGCCTATTACGACGATGTGTTCTACGGCCGCCATGAAGGCCGCGCCGCCATCGGCACCATGCTGGAGAAATTCTTCAACGATGGCGCCGATTTTGAATGGGAGATGCATGAACCGGTGGCGGCCAACGGCATCGGCTACACCCATTGGGATTTCAGCTTCACTTCCCGGAAGGCGCCGAATGACGGCAAGCGGGTGCTGATGACCGGTGCCAGCCGCTTCCGCCTGACGGACGGCCAGATCACCGCCTATAACGAATGGTGCTACCAGGCCAGTTGCCTGGTGGGTATCGGCGTGCCGGCCGCTGCGCTTGAAAAATCCCTGCTGCGCCAGGATGCGGCTTTCCGCGCCGCCGCCGACCCGATCAAGCACCGCCTGTGAAGCATGGCTTGCGCTAAACCGTCAGCGGCGCAACAATCGCAGCATAAAGCAGGAGGAAGACCCATGAATGCGGATGAACTGGCCGCCCTGATCCCGGATGGCGCCAAGATTGCCGTGCCGCCGGATTATTCCGGCGTGGCGATGGAACTGACCCGCGCCATGATCCGGCGCGGCATCCGAAACCTGCATGTGGTGGGCGTGCCGGTTACCGGCCTGCAAACTGAAATGCTGATCGGCGCCGGTGCCGTGCGCGTGCTGGAAACCTCGGCGGTGACATTGGGCGAATATGGCACCGCCCATCGTTTTATTGCCGGGCTGAAGCAGAAGCAGTTCCAGATGCTGGATGCCACCTGCCCGGCGATCCATGCCGCGATCCAGGCCGCCGGCAAGGGCATTCCGTTCATGCCGCTGCGTGGCATGCTGGGCACCGATCTGCTCAAGCATCGCCCGGATTGGCAGGTGATGCAGAATCCGTTTAATGCCGAAGCCGATCCGATTGTGCTGCTGCCGGCGATCCAGCCGGACTTTGCCCTGTTCCATGCGCCTTATGCCGACCGTAACGGCAATGTGTTCATCGGCCGGCGCCGCGAATTGGTCGCCATGGCCCATGCGGCACGCCAGGCGCTGATCACGGTGGAGGAAATCCGCGATATTGACCTGCTGGCCAACGAGGAAACCGCGGCCGGCACGCTGACCGGCGCCTATATCGGCGGCATCGCCGTGGCGCCGCGCGGCGCCTGGCCGGTTAATCTGTGGAATATCTACGGCCATGACGAAGCGCATATCACGCGCTATTGCGAATTGGCCCGCAGCGAGGCCGGCTTCGCGCAGTATCTGGGCGAATTTGTGCAAGCCAAACAAGCAGCGGCGGAGTGACGTGATGAGCGATTTACCCTTCCGGCCGCAGGAATTGCTGATCCACACCATCGCCAGGCTGCTGGCCGGCTGCCGCCTGATCGCCACCGGTTCGTCCTCGCCGATCCCGGGCGCCGGTGCATTGCTGGCGCGGGCGCAATCGGGCGGGCAGATGCGGGTGAATGTGCTGGGCAGCATCCGCAATGATTTTTTCTGCGATGGCGGCGTGGAATTGTTCGACATCGCGGCGCAGGGCCGCCTGGAGGCGTTTTTCCTCGGCGGCGGCCAGATTGACGGCGAGGCCAATATCAATCTGGTGGGCGCCGGCGGCGACTATCCGCAAACCACTGTGCGCTGGCCGGGCTCATTCGGCTCGGCCTATCTGTATTATCTGGTGCCGCGCGTGATCCTGTTCCGCGAGGAACATAGCCGCCGCGTGCTGGTGCCGAAGGTGGATTTTGTCTCCTCTGCCGGCCCGAAGAATGACGGCACCTATCGCCCCGGCGGCCCGATTGGGCTGCTGACCAATCTGTGCTGGTTCTCGTTTGACCGCACGCGGCGGCGCTTCACCCTTGAAACCGTGCATCCGGGCCATAGTTTGGAAGAGGTGCGTGACAATACCGGTTTTGACTTTGATTGCCCCGACAGCGTACCGGCCACACCGGCGCCGGATGATGCCACGCTGGCGCTGATGCGCGGCCGTATCGCGCGCGAACTGGCCGAAACCTATCCGCGCTTTGTGGCGCGCATTTTCCCCGAGGCTCTGGCGGCATGACAGGATTGGCTGGATGAAAAAAGCGCTGCTCCTGCTGCTGGCCCTGGTGCTGTTGCCGCTTGGCGTCAGCAGTGCGCAGGTGGCCCTGTCGGAGCGGCCGCATTGGTCGGTGGCGCGCAATGACAGCACGGCACTGGCCCCCGATCCGGCGCGCACGCCCGAGGCCGTGATCCAGGTTTATGCCGCGCGGCTGTGGGGCTGGCGCGGCGCGCTGGGTGTGCATAGCTGGATCGCCTTCAAGCCGGCAGGCGCTGCCACTTATGAGCGGTATGAAGTGGTGCGCTGGAGCAACCCGGTGGTGCGGCAGCGCCAGGGCCAGCCGGATACACGCTGGGCCGGCAACGAGCCGGAATTGCTGCTTGACCGGCGCGGCGCGGAAGCCGCACGGCTGATCCCGCAGATTCGCGCCGCCATTGCCAGCTATCCCCATGCCGACGAATATGTGATCTGGCCGGGGCCGAATTCCAACAGCTTCATCGCCCATATCGTCCACGCGGTGCCGGAACTCGGCGCACGCATGCCCTCCAACGCCGTGGGTCGGGATTTTCCGGCCGGTGTCTGGAACGTCGAATGGCTGTCCGGCACGCGCGATCTGCGGGGCTCGATTGCCGGACTGATCGGCTTCAGCGCCGGCGCGAGCGGTGTCGAACTGCAATTCATGGGGCTGGTCGCCGGTCTCGACTTTCGCCAGCCCGGGCTTATCGTTCCGGCCTTTGGACGGATCGACCTCTGGCCCGTGTGACGAGGCTGTTTATTCCTCGATGTCGACATCCTGGCCGACGCTTTCCAGCGCGCTGCGAAGGCTTTCGTCAAAGCCGTTGACGCCATAGAAGACGTCATCGACCAGGAGTTTTCCATCCACGGCTTCCAGCTTGACCCGGTCGGTCCAGTTGGCGAGCGGATCGTCGAACTGGTATTCGATATCGACTTCCGTATTGTCGGCCAACGCCGGCCCGGCGACGCATTTCTCGGGTGAGTCCGGGTAGGACTGGAACGGCACGCCGTCGCCGAGCGGCGGCTTTTCTCCAGGATGCGCGGCTTCCCACGCGTTGTTTTTCTTCGTCGCGTCGTCCATCGCGGCGCGCAGCGACGGCGTCAGCAACTCCATGGTGGCGTTTTCGGCCGCCAGCGTGCCCGGCAGATGGGTATCGCAAAAAACCTGCGCGGCGGCGATCGCGGCTTCCGAACTGATTGGAGCGGCGAGCGCGGCAGCCGCATCAGGGGCTGGAGCAACGGGCGGAGCCGGGGCAACCGGCGTGGCCGGGGCAATGGGCGTGGCTGCTGCTGGCGTCTCCGGCGTCTGCGCTGGCTCGCTGGTCGCGGTCTCGGCGACAGCGGCCAGCGGCAGCATCACCGCGACGACTGCCGTCGCGAAAAACCGTGTCGATGCCATGCCAAACCTCTCCTGCGAATACGAATGCTCTGCTCTCCCTCATTCAAATCCAGCGGCGCGGCAAGAGTGTGACCGGTCACAAAAGCGCCAGTATCGCCGTTTGGCGCTTCCGCTACGGGATCGGCCAGCCGCATCCCCCACCTGCGCGCCGCCCGCATTCAGCCCGTTAATATTCGATCGGCGGTTGTTGATTG
>DLGP01000079.1 GCA_002482765.1 Alphaproteobacteria bacterium UBA7691 | reverse complement strand
GATCACCCGCGATGTGTCGGGCGAGGGCGTGCAGCAGGCTTTGCTCAAGATCATGGAAGGCACTGTGGCCAGCGTGCCGCCGCAGGGTGGCCGCAAACATCCGCAGCAGGAATTCCTGCAAGTGGATACCACCAATATCCTGTTCATCTGCGGCGGCGCCTTTGCCGGCCTGGAAAAGATCATCTCGGCGCGCGGCAAGGGCACCTCGATGGGCTTTGGTGCCGAAGTGCGTGGCCCCGATGAACGCCGCGCCGGCGATATCCTGGCCGAGGTGGAACCCGACGATCTGCTGAAATTCGGCCTGATCCCGGAATTCATCGGCCGCCTGCCGGTGATCGCCACCTTGCAGGATCTGGATGAGGGCGCGCTGGTCGATATCCTGTCCAAGCCGAAGAATGCACTGGTGAAGCAATATCAGCGCCTGTTCGACATGGAGGATGTGCGCCTCACCTTCACCGACGATGCGGTGGCCGGCATCGCCCGCCGGGCGATTGCGCGCAAGACCGGCGCGCGTGGCCTGCGTTCGATCATGGAAGGCATCCTGCTCGATACCATGTTTGAATTGCCCAACATGGAAGGTGTCGAGGAAGTGGTGATTTCGCCCGAAGTGGTGGAAGGCCGCGCCAAGCCGCTGCAAATCTATGCCGACCGCAAGCGCGAGGATATCGGCGCCTGAACGCTGGTTTTCCCGATAAGCTCACAAAATTGTGTAATGCCCGGCCATCGCGCCGGGCATTTGCATTTTGGGCGAGAATTCCGGAATGTTCGCATATTGTTTCACGTGAAGCAGAGGTAGTGTCTCAGTTTGGGGATTCTTGAACTCAATTAAGAGGAGTATATTTATTTTGTACTACCTATGATTTATGCTGCGGGCATGCGGAAAATAAGATTTCCACATGCCCCAAGAACACCTTGGCCGGAAAATTTTCCGCCAGTTATGGCGCATGCGCCTTATCGCCAGATGAAGGCCCATGATGCTTATGATCAAGCGAAACGTGGGCTAAGCGCCGAGTTCGCGCTGCGCCTCGTATATGATCTTGTGCGTGACGCCACATTTGACAAAATCCAAAAGATTATAGGGGATCGAGCCGTCAAAATTGTCGCGGTTCACGCCAATGAAGCCCGGGGGCGCAACAAGATACCAATTGCTTATGCTGAAATTTTAGCAGCAAATTTAAAGGCTTGTACGGATACTGATATTGTTCAAAGTGCAATTGCCAATCATTCAAACGCGGCGTCAATATATCACAGAATGGTCTCGCCGGCTTTATTCGACGGGCATGTGGAAATTGGCGCCAACTACCTGATTGTGGATGATACCTGCACCGCAGGTGGAACCCTGGCAAATTTACGTGGTTACATAGAATCCAAGGGCGGAATTGTTGTTTGCATCTCGACTTTGGCAATTCCGACAGCAAATCTTGAATATGATATTTCGCTTGCCTCAACTACGATGGCGCGGCTTAAATATCGCCATCCCGAGTTGGACAATGTATGCAAGCTGGAGTTCAACTATGGAATCGAATGTCTCACGGAAGGTGAAGCGGGCCACTTCCATGCAGCCCCGTCCATTGACGCAATCCGAAATCGCCTTGCTGCGGCAAGACGCGATCTCAACATCAGCTGAAATGAAGCAGTTGATGCTTGAACGTCGGGAGCGGCAAAAGGATTCGATCCGCACGCTTGCTTCTCCGGCCAAATACCCGGCAGCATCAGAATAGCATTGCCACCAGCGGATTATGGCTGCCGGCCATGGCCAACGGGTGGCCCGAGTCTCGAATCGTCTGTTCGCGGCCTAATCGCCTGCCAAGAGCCGGAGCGGCGGTTTGCCGGGATTTGTGCTGCGGGGCATGGCTTGACGTAGCAGCATCAAGCTCCCATCTTACCCGTTAACGGTTGCCGCCGGGATCACCCCGGCGCCCGAGTGAGACAAAGATTTAGCATGTCGACTTCCCCCCGCGCTCAGCTTTATCCAGTCCTGCCGCTCCGCGATATCGTGGTGTTTCCGCATATGATCGTGCCGCTTTTTGTCGGCCGCGAAAAATCGGTGCGGGCGCTGGAAGATGTGATGAAAGATGACAAGCAGATTCTGCTTGTGGCCCAGAAGAATGCCGGCCAGGACAATCCGCAGCCCGAGGATATCCACAGCGTCGGCACGATTGCGTCGGTGCTGCAATTGCTGCGCCTGCCCGATGGCACCGTGAAGGTGCTGGTGGAAGGCGGCCAGCGCGCCCGCATTGTGAAATACAGCGAGAATCCGGATTTCTTCCAGGTTTATGCCGAGCCGTTGGCCGACCAGCCGGGCGAGCCGCGCGAGGTTGAGGCGCTGGGCCGCTCGGTGATCAACCAATTTGAGCAATATGTGAAGCTGAATCGGAAGATTCCGCCGGAGGTGCTGGTATCGCTGAACCAGATCGAGGATTCCTCGAAGCTGGCCGACACCGTGGCTTCGCATCTCACCGTGAAGATTTCCGAGAAGCAGGAATTGCTGGAAGCCGCCAATGTGATCGAGCGGCTGGAGCGGGTCTACGCCCTGATGGAAGGCGAGATCGGCGTGTTGCAGGTGGAGAAAAAAATCCGCTCGCGCGTCAAGCGCCAGATGGAGAAGACCCAGCGCGAATATTACCTCAACGAACAGCTCAAGGCGATCCAGAAGGAGCTGGGCGAAGGTGAGGATGGCCGCGACGAACTGGCCGAGCTGGAACAGCGCATCAAGACCACCAAGCTGACCAAGGAGGCGCGCGAGAAGGCGCAGGCCGAATTGAAGAAGCTGCGCTCGATGAGCCCGATGTCGGCCGAAGCCACCGTGATCCGCAATTATCTCGACTGGATGTTGTCGATCCCGTGGCAGAAGCGCACCAAGGTGCGCAAGGACGTGAAGAACGCCGAGGGCGTGCTGAACGACGACCATTACGGCCTCGACAAGGTCAAGGAACGTATCCTGGAATATCTGGCGGTGCAGCAGCGCTCGGCCAAGCTGAAGGGACCGATCCTCTGCCTGGTTGGCCCGCCCGGCGTTGGCAAGACCTCGCTTGGCAAGTCGATTGCGCGTGCCACCGGCCGCAACTTCGTCCGCATGTCGCTGGGCGGCGTGCGTGACGAGGCCGAGATTCGGGGCCATCGCCGCACCTATATCGGCTCGATGCCCGGCAAGATCGTGCAGTCGATGAAGAAGGCCAAGAGCACCAATCCGCTCTTCCTGCTCGATGAAATCGACAAGATGGGCCAGGATTTCCGCGGCGATCCGTCTTCGGCTTTGCTGGAGGTGCTGGACCCTGAGCAGAATAACAGCTTCAACGACCATTACCTGGAGGTTGATTACGACCTCTCAGACGTGATGTTCATCTGCACCGCCAACAGCCTGCGCATGCCGCAGCCGCTGCTGGATCGTATGGAGATCATCCGCATCCCCGGCTATACCGAGGATGAGAAGCTGGAAATCTGCAAACGCCATCTGATCGAAAAGCAGATCACGGCGGCCGGCCTGAAAAAGGGCGAATGGTCGATCAGCGATGAAGGCCTGCGCGACATGATCCGCTATTACACGCGGGAATCGGGTGTGCGCAGCCTGGAGCGTGAAATCGCCAACCTGACGCGCAAGGCGGTGAAGGAAATCCTCACCACCGACAGCAAGAGCGTGAAGGTGACGCCGGAGAATCTGGAAAAATATGCCGGCGTGCGCAAATACCGCTATGGCGAGGCCGAGCTGGAAGACCTGGTGGGCACCACCACCGGCCTGGCCTGGACCGAAGTGGGCGGCGAGCTTTTGTCGATCGAAGCCGTGATGCTGCCCGGCAAGGGCCGCATGACGATCACCGGCAAGCTTGGCGAAGTGATGCAGGAATCGGTGCAGGCGGCGCGCTCCTATGTGCGGTCGCGGGCGGTGGCGTTTGGCGTCAAGCCGCCGATTTTTGATAAGCGCGACATCCATATCCATGTGCCGGAAGGCGCCACGCCCAAGGATGGCCCTTCGGCTGGTGTTGCCATGGTCACTTCCATCGTTTCCGTGCTGACCGGCATTCCGGTGCGCAAGGATGTGGCGATGACCGGCGAGGTGACGCTGCGTGGCCGTGTGCTGCCGATTGGCGGCCTGAAGGAAAAGCTGTTGGCGGCACATCGCGGTGGCATCAAGAAGGTGCTGATCCCGAAGGATAACGAGAAGGACTTGGTGGAAATCCCCGACAATGTGAAGAAGGGGCTGGAGATTCTGCCGATGTCGACTTGCGAGGATGTGCTGCGCGAAGCGCTGGTTTCCCCGCTAACCCCAATTGAATGGGCCGATGAAGAGGATCTCGCCAAGCCGCCGGTGGTGGAAACCGAAGGCGATAATGCCAAGCTTGGCGTGATCAAGCACTAGGAAAGGCTGGACGGTGAACAAGCAGGATCTGATGGTCCAGGTGCGCGAGACCACCGGGCTGAGCAAGGAACAGGCGGAACGGGCCGTGGAGGCGGTGTTCGATCTGATCACCGCCTCGCTGAAGAATAGCGAGGAAGTGCGCATTGTCGGCTTCGGCAGCTTCTTCGTCGGCACGCGCCGCGCCAGCCCGGGCCGCAACCCGCGCACCGGCGAACGCATCGAGTTGCCGCCGACGCGCCAAGCCAAATTCCGCGCCGGCAAGACGCTGAAGGAAGCCGTCGGCTGATCTGCTGATTACAGCTGGCTGATTACAGGTGGTAGTGTAGGCCGACCAGATAGCGGTCGATGCGCTGGCCGTCCTCGCTTAGCGGCAACGCCAGGCGGGTCCAGTGCATCAGCACCGGGCCGAAGCTGTCGTCGACATGGCTGCGCAGCGGGCCGCGTTCGCGCAGCAGGGCATAATGATCGGCCAGCGCGCGCCGGGCCATTTCCGGCGGCGCATATTGGCTCAGGCATTTGCCGGTCATCTCGCGGCCATAACGCTCCACCGAGGCGGTGGCGAATACAATATAACGGCCATCACTATGCTCGATGCCGTTTTCGTCGCCCTCGACCCGCACCAGATGGAGCCGGCCAAGCCAGGGGGCGAATTCCTCCACGGTGAAGTCGTGCCGCGCCGGCATCAGGCGCGCGCCGCGCTTCTGTTGCCACAGCGCCAGCAATTGCGCCAGATCGTCGGGAAGCATGTTTGACTCGGCTGCCAGCATGGCGCCAGTGTGGCCGAATTTCACCGCATCGGCCAGTGTCGGCCATGCGTTGCCGTCAAGTCATCACGATGCTATAAGCGGCCGGCCCGGATTGCACCGGCAAGGGCGGTTAGCTCAGTGGTAGAGCGCCTCGTTTACACCGAGGATGTCGGGAGTTCGACCCTCTCACCGCCCACCAGATTTCAAAAATTTTACCCTATCGTTGATTTGCGGCCATTCTGCTGGCTGGCGGTGTGGCGCTGCAATTCCGCCCGGCCATTGGCCAGGGTGGCATTGATATGGTGGGTCAGCAAGTCCACGGCCTTGTCGGCATCGCGGGCCAAGGCGGCTTCCATGATCAGGCGGTGTTCGTCGAAGCGGCTGGCATCGCGCACCGGCTGGCGCCGTGAAATGAAACGATACCGATCTGCGGCATCAAACAGGTGTTCGCAGAAACCCAGCATCCATTGCGAGCCGCAGGCGGCAATCAGGCTGCGGTGGAAGGCGCGATGTGCCACTTCGCGCGCCGGATTGATGAAAGCCTCATGCTCACCGGCCTGCGGCATGCGCGACATGCGGTGATAGGCTAGCACCACGCCTTCCTCCCAGGCCACATCTCCATTCAGCACCGATTCGCGTAGGGCTACCGCATTGGCCCAGCAGCGCGCCTTGGTCAGGTCCACCAGATCGGCCTCGGTCAGCGGCGTGACCGAAAAGCCGCGCTGGTCGGTCTGCTGCACGAAGCCGTCGCGCGACACCCGGTTGAGCGCCTCGCGGATCGGACTCAGGCCCATGCCATAACGCTCGCAGAGCAGCCGTATCGGCAGCTTTTCGCCCGGCACAAACACCCCGGTGATGATCTCCATGCGCAGCCGTTCATAGGCTGCCGAGGCCAGGGTTTCACTGCCTTCGCCGGCTTTCGCTTCGCCGCTTTTGGCGGCTGAGTCATCTTGTGAGCGAAGCGGGGCGGGCACCATGGCTTTTCCTAAAAATCGATTTTTTAGCCTTTTCGGCTAAAGAGCATTATATAATCTGTAGCATGATGTGGATGAAAATCCAATTATTGCGTAAAAATCGATATAATTTTGCATGCCAAGTCGCGCTAGCGCTGGCTCTGGTGCGATGCTGATCTTTGCAAATTCAATTAATATCGGCAGATAATTGCGGTTTTCCGATAATCGGGGATAAGTTATGCGCCCAATCAATCGGTCAAACTCACCTTAAAGTCTATAAATCGATATAAAATCATAAATGATATTTTGATCGATATTTTTATTGACCACCCTGGCTGCTCTATGGTCTAGTGCTGGGCGAAGCGATGCCAGCCTGATAGCCGGGATTGCGGATCGTGGAGGAAACGGCAGGCCGCAAGGGCGCCGAGGCCGGGCTGCAAGGCCCCAGCCGGGTGTCGTCTGATCGAGCCATAAATATAACCGGGGAGTGAAACGATGAGCGGTAATTTCTCTTTATGGTCTCGGCGTGCCCTGCTGGGCAGCGCGGCCGGCATGATCGCCGCCGGTGCCGCCGGCAAATTGCTGGCCGCCCCTGCTGGCCAGCCGATCCGGGTTGGCAGCACCCTGGCGCTGACCGGGCCGCTGGCGCAGACCGCGATGATCTACAAGATTGTCGGCGAGTATTATGTCGAGATGCTGAACAAGGCCAATGGCCTGCTCGGCCGCCCGGTGGAATGGGTGCTTTACGACGACCAGTCGAAGCCCGATGTGGCGCGCAGCCTGTATGAAAAACTGCTCACCGTGGACAAGGTTGACCTGATCATCGGTCCCTATGCCACCGGCGGTATCCTGTCGGCAGTGGGCGTGGCGCAGCGCCACAACAAGCTGTTCATCCAGGGCAGCCTGGGCATGCCGCATCTGGTGCCGTATGAAATGGCCTTCCCGGCGACGCCGTTTGGCCCGGAACCTAATCAGAGCTATCCGGCCAAGCTGCTCGACATGATGGCCACGGCGCCGAACCCGCCCAAGAGCATCACCATCCTGACCAGCAAATTCCCCTCGGCGCAATATTGGTCGGCCGGCGCCAAGCAGGTGGCTGAAGCGCGCGGCATCAAGGTGCCGCTCTATCTGGAATATGAATTCGGCAACCGCGACTTCAATGCCATCGCGGCGCGCGTCAAGGAAGCCAATGCGGATTTCCTCTGGGTGGGCGCGCTCGGCCTGGAAGGCAACCAGCTGCTTGAAGCGATGAAGAAGCTGAATTACCTGCCAAAGCGGCATTTCTACCTGTTCCCGGCGCCGGGCCCGATGGCGGTGGCGGCGGAAGCCAATAACGCTTTCGCTCAAGGCACCGCAGAAGAGCATGCGCCATTCACCGACAAGCCGGCCTTTGCCAGCTTTGCCAATGAATTCCGTGTCCGCGCCACCAAGGCCGGCCTGCCCAATCCCAATCTCGACAGCCAGGCGATCAGCGCCTACGTCACCTGGGAATTGCTGTCCAAAGCCGCCGAGGCGACCAAGAGCATCGACGACAAGAAGATGGCGGCTTGGCTGCGCGGCAACACGGTGGATACCATCATCTGGCCGATGCGTTTCGACGGCAAGTTCAACCATGGCCCCGACCAGCAGACCGTGCGCCAATTGCAGGATGGCAAATGGGTGGTGGTGTGGCCGAGCCACTTCGCGCCGCCCGGTGTGAAGCCGCGCTTCTGATCCCCCCGCCGTTTCAACGACAGTACCGCCGGCTGCCTGGCTTGCATTTCAGTGCGATCCAGCGGCAGCCGGCGCTACGGAGCCAGCATGCTTTCCAGCACACTCCTCGGTCAGTCGCTCATTGCCGGCACCCTTATGGGCGGGCTCTATGCGCTCTTTTCGCTCGGCCTCAGCCTGAGCTGGGGGCTGCTGCGGCTGGTCAATATCGGCTATTTCGCGCTCGCCTTTCTCGGCGGCTATATCACTTTCCAGCTTGGCCATTCGCTCGGCACACCGGCATGGCTGGCCACGGTGATCATCGTGCCCAGCTTTTTCCTGTTCGGTGTGGCGCTGCATTGGCTGCTGACCCGCTTCCGTATCGAGGGCCTGACTTCGCTGCTGGTCTGCTTCTGTGTCATCGTCATCCTGGAAGCCATCATCCAGATGGTGTGGACGGCGGATTTCCGACGCTATGAGAGTGACTATTCCACCACCTCGTTCCGCATCGGCGGTCTGTTTGTGCCGTTGCTTGATCTGCTGGCCGGGCTGACCGGCGCGGCCTTCTGCATCGCCGCCTGGGCAGCGCTGCGTTGGACCTATCTGGGCAAGGCATTACGCGCCAGTGCCGAAGACCCGCATATCGCCGCGGCCTTTGGCATCGATTACAAGCGGCTGTCGTTTCTGCTGGCCGGCCTTTGTGCCGCCGTGTCGGGTATTGCCGGCATCTATATCGCGCTGGTTTCCACCCTGGCGCCGGCACAAATCTGGGTCTGGTTCGGCGTTGTCTTTGCCGTGGTGATCATCGGCCGCATCGGCAATCCGCTCGGCGTGCTGTTTGCCGGCATCCTGATCGGCATCATCGAATCGCTCACCATGGCGGTGATCACGCCGGCCTGGGCGCCGCTGGTCGCTTTCTCCGTGCTCATCCTCATTCTCGTCTGGCAACCGAAATGGCTCTGACCCTGTCCCGGAGCGTTGCTCCCGCCTCGATCCTAACAGTTGGTGCTGTCCTCGCGCTGCTGCCGCTTGGCCATCTCACGACCTTCCACGAATCTTTCCTCTACCTGATCTTCTTCTGGGTGGCGTTGGCCACCAGCTGGAACATCCTGGGTGGCTACACGCATTATATCAGTTTCGGCCATGCGGCGTTTTTCGGCGTCGGCATGTATGCCACTGCCACGCTGGCCGGCAAATTCGCCTGGCCCTTCCTGTGGACGCTGCCGGCGGCCGGCCTGGTGGCGGCGGCGCTTGCGCTTGGCATCGGCGCCATCGTGTTCCGGCTCAATCAGTTGCGCGGCGAACTCTTTGCCCTGCTCACCATGGCGGTGGCCTTTGTTGTCGGCACCATCGTGCTCAACACGCCGATCGATGGCGGGCTTGGGGTTTATCTCAGCTCGGTGGCGCTGCCGCGTATGTTCGGCTCGTCCACGCTGGTGCTGTATTACCTGCTGCTCGGCCTAGCTGTGGGGGCGGTGCTGCTGGCCTACTGGATTGCCGGCTCGCGTTTCGGCTTCGGCCTGTTCGCCATCGCCGATGACGAGGATGTGGCCGAAGTGAAGGGCGTGCCAACCTTCCGCTACAAGATGATCGCCTTTGCCATTTCAGCGGCGATTGCCGGCATGGTTGGCGGTGTGCATGCGCTCTATGTCGGCTATGTCACGGTGGGTGAAACCTTTGGCATTACGGTGCCGCTTTATGTGGTGCTGATGAGCATCATCGGCGGTGCGCGGCATTGGCTCGGCCCTGTGGTGGGGGCGGTGATCATCACGGTGCCGTTCATCTCGTTTCTTTCCGGCGATCAGGCGATGATCGGCCGCGCCCTGGTGGCCTGTGGCCTGATCGTGGTGATCCTGGCCTTGCCCGATGGCATTGTGCCGACCGTGTTGCGCCGCTTGCGCCGCAAGCGTGTGATTTCGGCCATGGCAAAGCCGGAGATCACTGCCAGCGACGCGGCGCCGGACCTGGCCAATGCGCCGGTGATCCTGGAATGCCGCGAGGTGCGCAAATCCTTTGGCGGTATCCAGGCTTTGCGTGGTGTGTCGCTACAGGTGCGCAGGGGCGAGATCGTTGGTCTGGTGGGGGCCAATGGCTCGGGCAAAACCACCTTGATCAACATGATCAGTGGGCATTTTCGTCTCGATGGCGGGGCTATCCTGCTGGATGGTGAGGCAATTGGCGGTCGCTCGGCCAATCAGGTGGCGCGGCGCGGCGTGGCCCGCACCTACCAGATTCCGCGCCCCTTCGCGCATATGACGGCGCTTGATAACGTGGCGTTGTCGATCTGGTATGGCACCGACATGAGCGATGCCGATGCGGTGCGGGCCGAGGCGATGCACTGGCTGGCCTTTACCGGCCTGGGTGAGAAAGCCGACAGCCTGCCCGAAGATCTCAACCTGCATGAGCGCAAGTTGCTGGAACTGGCGCGCGCGCTGGCCGCCAAACCAAAATTGCTGCTGCTGGATGAAGTGTTGTCTGGCTTAAATCCCACGGAAGTGGATGGCGCCATGCGGCTGATCCGCCAAATTCGGGCGCGCGGCACTACGATTGTGTTTGTGGAGCATCTGATGCGCGCCGTGGTCGGCCTGTCGGATCGTATCGTGGTGCTGAATCAGGGTGAGGTGCTGGCCTGCGGCAATCCGCAGGACGTGATGCGCAATCCCGATGTTGTCAGCCTCTATCTGGGTAAGTCCCATGCTGCTTGAAGTGCGCGATTTACAGGTTGCCTATGGCGATGCCACCGCGATCTGGAATGCCAGCATCGCCGTGGCGGAAGGTCAGATCGTTTCGGTGATCGGCCCCAATGGTGCCGGCAAAAGCACCCTGATCAATGCCATGGGCGGCCTGCATGGCTGGCGTAGCGGCAGCCTGCATTTCAATGGCACCGATATGAAGCCGGTGCCGCCTCATCAATTCTGCAACCATGGCATTGCCTTGGTGCCGGAAGGCCGCCGCCTGTTCACTAAGATGACGGTGGAAGAGAATCTGCGAATCGGCTGCTATCCGCCGGCCGCCCGGGCGCAGAGCGAGCAGAATCTGGAGCGTGTCTACAGCCTGTTTCCGATCCTGCGTGAGCGCCGTTTGCAGTTATCCGGCCTGATGTCGGGTGGTCAGCAACAGATGGTGGCGATTGGCCGCGCCCTGATGGCGATGCCCAAGCTGCTGCTGATGGACGAGCCGTCATTAGGCCTAGCGCCGGTGATTGTTGATCAGATGTTTGAGATCATCGAAGTGATCCGCCGCGAGGGCGTGGCGGTGCTGCTGGTGGAACAGAATGTGGGCAAGGCCCTGGCCATCGCCGATCATGCCTATGTGCTGGAACATGGCCGCATCGTTGCTGATGGCAAGCCGGCCGATCTGGTGCAGCAGCCACATATAAGAGAAGCCTATCTGGGCATTTAGGGAAGGGGATATGTCAGCCATGCAGAGCGAACAGGGATATAATGTCGGTGGTGTGATCTATCCGCGCCCGTTCAAGATCCGCCGCCTGGGCCATTTTGGCTTCAATGTGAACGATCTCAAGAAAGGCGAGGATTTCTATGGCCGCTTGCTCGGTTTTCGTATCACCGACGATCTTGATATCCGCACGCTGGGCGCCCAGTTCGACAATCTGGAAGATGGCCGTGTGTTGTTCATGACCCATAATGCTGATCACCATGCTTTCCTGCTGGCGCATCGTTCGTTGGGCGCGATTTTTGGCGATGATGCCGAATCTGCCGATGTGACCCTGAACCAGATCACCTGGCAGGTGAACACGCTGGAGGAGGTGGTGAATGCGGTGGAATATTTCAACAAGAACGATGTGACCCTGCGCCGCATGGGCCGCGATATGCCGGGCAGTAACTGGCATGTCTATGTACGCGATCCGGATGGCCACACCATCGAACTGTATTACGGCATGGAGCAGGTTGGCTGGGATGGCCTGAGCAAGCCGACCGAGCTTTACTATCGCCGTTTCAACGAAACGCCGCCTTTGCCGCAGATATCGGAAAAGACCGAGGTTGAGGAGGCGGCACAATCCGGCATTGATGTTTATTCCGGCTTCCGCCGCAAGGATATCGGCACCGGTGATTACGTGGTGGGAGCAGTGCGGCTGCCGCGTCCGTTCAAGATCACCCGTATCGGCCCGGTAAAGATTTTTGTCAACGATGTCGGCGCCTCGGAGGCTTTTTATACCGAAACCCTGGGCTTCCAGCGCACCGAGGTTGTGATCTACAAGGGGCATCGTTGCGTGTTTCTGCGCGCCGGCACCGAACATCATTCAGTGGCGCTATTTCCGAAACCGCTGCGTGAAATCCTGGGTCTCAGCGACCATACAAGTTGCGCCACGGTTGGGCTGGAGCTTGGCGGTTATGCGCAATTGTGTGATGCAGTCTCATTCTTGAAGCGCGAGGGCGTGCGTTTCAGCGATGCGATGCCGGCAGAATTGTCGCCGGGTGTGGATTACACCGCGCATATCCTCGATCATGATGGCCATTGTTTGCAGCTCTACTATTACATGGAACAGATCGGCTGGGACGGCCAGCCGCGTCCGGCGCATTTGCGGCGCAAGGTCAGCGAGCCATGGCCCGAGACACTTGAGCCGATGTCAGACACTTATGCCGATCCATCCTTCATGGGCCCGCTGGGCTAGGACGGATTTGGCAGTTACAGGAGAGCAACCGCGTATGGAAAAGTTCGGCATCGGACAAGCTATTCCGCGTTTTGAGGATTCCCGCCTGCTGCGCGGCCGGGGGCGCTTCCAGGATGATTGCAATCTGCCAGGCCAGGCTTATGCGGTGGTACTGCGCTCGCCGCATGCCCATGCCCGCATCCTCGGGATCGATACAGTTGCGGCCAAGGCAGCGCCGGGTGTGCTGGCGGTTTATACCGGTGCCGATTATGCCGCCGATGGCCTTGGCATGCCGAAGGCGACAATGCCGCGCAAGCGCCCGGATGGCTCGCCAATGTTTGCCCCCCAGCGGCCGGCCCTGGTGGTGGACCGGGTGCGATATGTCGGCGATCCGGTTGCTTTCGTCGTGGCGGAGACGCTGGCCCAGGCCAAGGATGCCGCCGAACTGGTGGAGGTGGATTACGCGCCATTGCCGGCCGTGACCAATACGGCAGTGGCGGCAACGCCTGAATCGCCGCCGATCTGGGATGAGAATCCCGACAATATCTCGCATATCTTCGAGAAGGGCGATAAAGCCGCCACCGAGGCCGCCTTTGCCAAAGCGACACGGCAATTCCGCCAGCGCTATGTCATCACCCGCGTGCATGCCCAGTATATGGAGCCGCGCGGCGCGCTGGGCGCTTATGACGATGGCGAAGACCGTTACACACTTTATGCCGATTGCCAGTATCCGCATCGGGTGCGAAACATGTTGGCCAATGCGGTGTTCCGTGTGCCGGAAAGCAAAATCCGCGTGGTCAGCGGCGATGTCGGCGGCGGCTTCGGCACCAAGGGCTGGCAATATGTTGAGCATCGCCTGGTGCTGTGGGCGGCGAAAAAGCTGCGCCGGCCGGTGAAATGGACCTGTGAACGCTCGGAAGCCGTGATGGCCGACGAGCATGGCCGTGACAGTATCGGCGATATCGAATTGGCCTTCGACGGCGAGAACCGCATCATTGGTCTGCGCCTCGGCATGCTGGCCAATATCGGCGCCTATGTCGGATCGGATCGTAATCTGCTGGTGCCGTCGCTGATGATCGGCACGGTAGCCGGGGTTTACGATATTCCCGCCGCCTATGTGCATATCACCGGGCTGCTTTCCAACACCAATCCCACCGCGCCCTATCGCGGCGCCGGACGGCCCGAGGCGATCTATCTGATCGAGCGGGCGCTGGATGATGCTGCCCGGCAATTCGGCTGCGATCCGCTGGAGCTGCGCCGCCGCAGCATCATACCGGCTGCGGCAATGCCGTATCAGAACCCGCTGGGCTGCTATTACGACAGCGGCGATTTTCCCTCCAACCTGGAACTGGCGCTGAAAGCGTCGGATTATGCCGGCTTTTCCGAGCGGCGCAGTGCCTCGTCAGCCCGCAAGCGGCTGCGCGGCATCGGCATCGCCAACGCGATTGAACAGGCGGCAACGCCGAGCCAGTCGGAATTCGCCGAAATCCGTTTTGATACCAGTGGCAGCGCCACCTTGCTGATCGGCACCAAGAATCAGGGCCAGGGTCACGAGACCACCTACAAGCAGATTCTGAATGAACGGCTTGGCCTCGATCCGGGCGAAGTTTTGTTCGTCGATGGCGATACCGACAAGGTGGCTTTCGGCATGGGCACCAATGGTTCACGCTCCACCGTGGTTGGTGGTTCGGCGATCTATTTTGCCGCCGAGAAGGTGATCGAAAAGGGTAAGCGCATTGCTGCGCATCTGCTGGAAGCCGATGCCCAAGATATCGCTTTTGCTGGTGGAAAGTTTTCGGTGGCCGGAACGGATCGGTCGATCTCGCTCAAGCAGGTGGCAGTGGCATCCTATCTGCCGATGCGTTTGCCGCCGGGCTTTGATGGCGGACTCTATGAATCCGCCACCTATGCGCCACAGAAGGATACCTATCCGAATGGCTGCCATATCTGCGAGGTCGAGATCGATCCGGAGACTGGCGAGGTCAAGCTGGTGAATTATGTCATCGTTGATGATGTTGGCACGGTGATCAATCCGCTCACGCTCAAGGGCCAGATCCATGGTGGCATCGCACAGGGCGTCGGCCAGATTCTGATGGAGCGGGTGCAGTATGACGCCGAATCCGGCCAGTTGCTGACCGCCAGTTTCATGGATTATGCCATGCCGCGCGCTGATATTTTCAGCCCGATCCTGGTCAAGAGCAATCCGGCGCCGACCAAGCTCAATCCGCTTGGGGCCAAGGGGGCCGGCGAGGCTGGCGTGGTGGGTGCGTTGCCGGCGGTGATGAATGCCGTGCTCAATGCGCTGGAACCGCTTGGTGTGCGGCAGCTGGACATGCCGGCCACCAGTGACCGGGTATGGCTGGCGATCCAGCAGGCGAAAAAATCCATTAAACAGGAGGCTGCGCTATGACCGCAGGCAGGATCGAACGCAGCCGCGTGCTGCATAATGGCAGTACACAATGGGCAACACCCGAAGCCGCCGGCCGCTTGCGGATGGATGACGGCCGGGTGGTGGATGCCGCCGCCGTACACTATCTGGCGCCCTGTGTGCCAACCAAAATTCTATGCGTGCACACCAATTACCGGTCGCGCTTTTTTGAACTGACCGGCAAGACCGAGATGCCGCCGACGCCGACTTATTTCCAGAAGCCGCTCTCGGCACTGAATTATCATGGCGGCGAGATTATCTTGCCGGATGGCTACAAGTTCCTCAATTACGAAGGTGAGCTGGCAGCGATCATCGGCCGGCCGATGCGTAACGTGCGGCCGGAAGAGGTGTGGGACAATATCGCCGGCTTCGCGCCATCCAACGATATAAGCCTGCATGACATGCGCGATGCCGATATGGGATCGATGCTGCGGGTGAAGGGCTGCGACGGTTTCTGCCCCATCGGCCCCGCCATTGTATCGGGCCAGGATATTCGCGATGCGGTGTTGCGCACCTATCTCAATGGCGCATTGGTGCAGGAAGGCGCCATCGCCGACATGATTTTCGGCATCGACTATCTGATCGCCGATCTGGCTCGGCATATCACGCTGGAGCCGGGTGACATCGTGCTTACCGGCACGCCGGCCAATTCCCGGCCGATGCAGGATGGCGATGTGGTTGAAGTTGATATCAGCGGCATCGGTCGGCTCAGCAATACGGTGCGGCGGATTCCCGCGCCGCAGGCAGCGGTCGGTTTCCAGCCGGTTGATTCCGCTGAAGTGCGTCGCGTCTCGCTTGGCAACAATGACCGCCTGCCGCCGCATCTTGCACGTTCCCCCCTCACGTTCTGACACGGGTTGATCATGGATCTGGGCCTTACCGATCGTACTGCCATCGTCTGCGCTTCCTCGCGTGGTCTGGGCGAAGCCTGTGCACAGGCATTGGCACGCGAAGGCGTGCGGGTTTTCATCAATGGCCGCAGCGAAGCCAGCCTGCGGGAAACCGCTGACCGCATCGAGCAGAGCACCGGTTTGCGGCCTGTGCCGGTAGCGGCGGATATTGCCACCGAAGCCGGACGCGAGCGTTTGGTGGCGGCCTGCCCGGATGCCGACATCCTGGTCAACAACAATGCCGGCCCGCCGCCGGGCAAGCTGGATGAGTGGGGCCATGATGTCTGGCTGGCTGCGCTGGAAAACAACATGCTGGCGCCGATCCTGCTGATCAAGGCCCTGTTGCCCGGCATGCGCCAGCGCCGTTTCGGCCGTATCGTCAACATCACCTCGGCGATGGTGAAATCGCCGATGCCGAGCATGGGCCTGTCCACCGCCGCGCGCACCGGGCTTACCGCCCTGTGCAAATCGATCTCGCATGAAGTGGCGCCAGATAATGTCACCATCAACAATCTGCTGCCGGAGCGGATCGATACCGGCCGGCAGCGCTTCATGGCTGAACGCATCATGAAGGAACAGAATGTCTCGCTGGAAGAGGCGAGACGCCAGATTGCTGACACGATTTCGGCCAAGCGCTTCGGCCTGCCGAATGAATTCGCCGATGCCTGCGCTTTTCTGTGCAGTGCGCAGGCCGGCTTCATCTCGGGCCAGAATCTGCAAGTGGATGGCGGCTCCTATCACGGCCTGATCTGATGCAAGAAGGCGATCCGAAAATGTATAGCGTTACTCTGACCGTGAATGGCGAAAAAATAACGCGGCAGGTGGAGCCGCGCACCCTTCTGGTGCATTTCATCCGCGAACATCTGGGCCTCACCGGCACCCATGTGGGCTGCGATACCAGCCAATGCGGCGCCTGCGTGGTGCATGTGGATGGTGTGAGCGTGAAATCCTGCACCATGCTGATGCCGCAGGCCGATGGCTGCACCATCACCACTATCGAAGGCATTGGCGACGATGCCAGGCTGCATCCGATGCAGGAAGCCTTCCGCGAACATCATGGCCTGCAATGCGGTTTCTGCACGCCGGGCATGATCATGCGCGCCATCGATATGGCCCACACGCATCCCCAGGCCGATGACGAGACCATCCGCAAGGAGCTGGAAGGCAATCTGTGCCGCTGCACCGGCTATCAGAATATCGTTGCTGCGATTCAGGCCGGCATGACCGCCATGCGCGCATGAGCTGGGCGAGGGGAGGCTGAGATGTATACATTCGAATTCCATAAGCCGGGCTCGCTGGATGAGGCTGCCGCCGCGCTGGCTGCCGAGCCGGAAGCCAAGCTGATTGCCGGCGGTCAGACCCTGGTGCCGACGCTGCGCCAGCGGCTGGCTTCGCCTGCGGCGCTGATCGACCTGGCGGCGATTCCGGGTTTGAACATCATTGAGCAGCGTGATGCTCGGCTCAGCATTGGCGCCATGGCGCGGTATGCGCAGATCATAACCAGCCCGCTGGTGCGTAAGCTGGTGCCGGCTCTGGCGCAGTTGGTGGAAGGCATCGGCGATCCGCTGGTGCGCAATCGCGGCACTATCGGCGGTTCACTCTGCAACAGCGATCCGGCTGCCGACCTGCCGGCAGCGGCACTGGCGCTGAATGCCACGCTGCACACCAACCGGCGCAGCATCGCGGCTGAGGACTTTTTTGTCGATCTGTTCGAGACCGCCTTGCAGCCCGGCGAAATCCTGACCCGGATCGATATCACGCCGCCGCGCCGCGCCGGTTATGCCAAGTTCCGCAACCCGGCCTCGCGCTATGCGGTGGTGGGAGTGTTCGTGGCCGATACGGTGGATGGCATCCGCGTGGCGGTGACCGGCGCCGGGCCAAAGGTATTCCGCCAGCATGATTTCGAGGCGGCCTTGACGCAGCAGTATGATCCTGCGGTGCTGGAAGATATTGCGGTCAGCGCAGACGGACTCAACAGCGACCTGCATGCCTCGGCTGAATATCGCGCCAATTTGGTGAATGTGATGGCGCGCCGCGCCGTCAACGCCTCTCTGTAATAATCCCCCCCAGATAAAGGACAATATGCATGCGTTTGGTGGCCTTTGACAAATCCGGCAAACCGGGCCTTGGCTTGCGCCAGGAAAACAAGCTGATTGATCTGGCGCGGCTGGATGCGGCCTGGCCGGACGATCTGGCCGATCTGCTGCGCCAGGGGCCGCAGGCCATGGTGAAGCTGCGCGAGCAGGCTGCGGCAGCGCCGGTCTCAGACTGGCAGGATTTTGCCGGTTTGAAGCTGTTGCCGCCAACCATGCGTGCCGGCAAGATCATCTGCCTGGGCCTCAATTACGTCGATCATGCTGCCGAATCCGGCTTCACCAAGCCGGAATATCCGGTGTTGTTCATGCGCGCAGCCACGTCGCTGGTGGCGCATGACGAGGCCATCATCCGGCCGCGTTGCTCCGAGCAACTGGATTTTGAAGGCGAGATGGTGGCCTTTGTCGGCAAGACCGGTCGGCATATCGCCAAGGCCGATGCGCTGGCGCATATCGCCGGCTATTCCGTGTTCAACGATGCCTCGATTCGAGATTATCAGTTGCGCACGCCGCAATGGACCATCGGCAAGAATTTTGACGCCACCGGCGGCTTCGGGCCAGAATTCGTTTCGGCTGATGAAGTGCCGCCGGGCGCCAAAGGGCTGAAGATTCAGACCCGGCTGAACGGTGCCGTGGTGCAGGATGCCAATACCAGCGACATGGTGTTTGATATCGAAGAGACGGTGGCGATCCTCTCCGAATGTATCACGTTGGAAGCTGGCGATGTGTTGGTGATGGGTACGCCGGCCGGTGTTGGTCTGGGCCGCAAGCCGCCATTGTGGATGAAGCCGGGCGATGTCTGCGAAGTGGAGATCGAACGGATCGGCCTGCTGCGCAATCCGATCCGGCAGGAGGGCTGACGCCATGGCGCTGGATCAATCTGCCCTCGATCTGTTGTTTGGCGACGCACGCAGCCAGAATGGCTGGCAGGATCGGCCGGTGGGCGAAGCGCTGCTGCGCCAGCTTTATGATCTGATGAAAATGGGGCCGACCAGCCTGAACGGTCAGCTGGCGCGGCTTGTCTTTGCCGCCTCGACCGAGGCCAAGGAGCGCGCAGTGGCGGCGGTCAGCCCGGGTAATGTGGACAAGACCCGCAGCGCGCCGGTGGTGGCGATCATCGGCTATGATCTGGATTTCCCGGCCCGGCTGCCGGTGCTGTTTCCGCATAATCCCGCCGTCGCCAAATTATTTGAAGACAAGCCGGATTTCACACGCGAAACCGCGTTTCGCAACAGCGCCATGCAGGGCGCCTATCTGATCCTGGCGGCGCGCGCCCTGGGGCTGGATTGCGGGCCGATGTCTGGCTTCGATGCGGCCAAGGTGGAGCAGGCGTTTTTCCCCGAAGGCCGCGTCAAGGTGAATTTCCTCTGCGGCCTGGGCTATGGCGATCCGGCCAAGCTGTTTGGCCGCAGCCCACGCCTGAGCTTCGACGAGGCCTGCCGCATTATCTAATTAGAAAGCGTCGGGCTGGTATTTTGGCTGGGTCTGCTCGAAACAGGGCAGTTCCATGCAGGCGGCCATAATGGCATTGCTGCGCGGATAGGGGCTCAGGTCGCAATTGAAGCGCTGGGCGTTGAAAAGCTGCGGCACCAGGCAGATATCGGCGCTGGTCACTGTGTCGCCGCAGCAGAAGCGACCGGCCTTGCCGCTGCTGTTCAGCATCGCCTCGAAATTGCGCAGGCCTTCGGCGATCCAGTGCTGATACCATTCGTCACGTTCGGCATCGGTGAATTCCCAGCGGCCCTGCAAGTATTTCAGCACACGCACATTATTCAGCGGGTGAATGTCGCAGCCGATGATCTGCGACAATGCGCGCACATAAGCACGATCCGCCGCCGCCTGGGGCAGAAAGGGCGGTGAGGGATGGGTCTCGTCCAGATAGTCCATGATGGCGAGCGACTGGGTGTAAACCGCGCCATCATCCACCAGGGCCGGCACCAGGCCCTGGGGATTGAGCGCCAGGTAGGAATCCTGGCGGTGCTCCATTTTCGGCAGGCTGACATAATGCGGCGTATAATCCAGGCCCTTGAAAGCCAGGGCGATGCGCAGCCGATACGAGGTCGATGACCGGAAGAAAGTGAATAAGTCCATGTCAGCCTGCCTGCTATCCGGGGTTACTCAGCCGCCGGCTTGTTGAGGATATGCTCTGGCGTGCTGGACACCACCTCGCCATAACGCGGCACAAACTTGCCGCCCGCGATCAGCTTGATGAAGCTGGGCTTGAGCACTTCGGCGAGAATCTTGCGGATACGCGCATGCTCCTCAATATCGGCCCATTCAGCGATCAGGTAGAAGCGGGTGGGATCCTCGGTATCGCGGCACAACACACCATCCTTCACCTGGGCGTCGGATTTGTGCATCGGATTGCCATCGGAATAATCGAATTCATCAAACAGCTTGATAAATTCCTCTTCATGCCCGGGCAGCACATGAAAATCATAGATATGCAGATAATTGCCTTTTTGCGCGAGCGGCTCCTTGATCATCGCAGCTTTCCTTCGTTGCGTTGGGCTGGTCATCTATGATGGTATACTGAATAAAAAAGATGGACAAGGCAATATGCAGTTTTTGCGGCCTTGGTTTGATTTTCAGGGATATTTGCTGCATTGCTGCATAAATGGGCTTGCGAATTGGGCAATTGCATTTCGATTGTGCAGCCATAAAATCTCGTTGAGTGGATAAAAATACAAAGGTATACTGAACAAAATTTCCTGGGAAAGACAAACATGGTTTGGCATCGCGCGGCAGCGATCGGGGATATCAAGGAAGGCGGCGTGATCGGCGTGGATGTCGCCGGCAAGCCGGTGGCGCTTTACCAATTCGATGGCGCCATTTATGCCACGCATAATATCTGCACCCATCAATTCGCCTTCCTGTCTGATGGTTATATCGAGGATGGCTGTATCGAATGCCCGATCCATCAGGGTTTGTTTGATATCCGCACCGGCAAGGCGCAGGGCGCACCGGTCACAGTTGATCTGGCCACCTATCCGGTGAAGCTGGAAGGCGATGCCATCCTGGTTGATATCGATGCCGGCGCTGCTGTCGAGGTGGAAGTAGCTGCTTGCCCGGGTACATGCGCGGCGGGTGATCCGATTGTGATCGTGGGTGCCGGCCAGGCCGGCCTGCGTGCCGCCGAGGCCTTGCGCAAACAGGGTTATGCCGGGCCGCTGCTGCTGCTGGGGGATGAGCCGCATCTGCCCTATGAGCGCCCGCCATTGTCCAAGGGATTACTGGATGGCAGCCAGAGCCAGGCGGATTGCCTGGTTTTGCCTGAAGCGGCATTTGAAGCCTTGAAGTTGGATTTCCGCCCCGGCCGCACTGCCGTGGCGCTGTTGCCGACGGAAAAAAAGCTGCGCCTGGATGATGGTTCGGAACTGGCTTTCACCAAATTGTTGTTGGCAACCGGCGCGCGGGCGCGGCCATTGGCCGATCTGCCAGATGATCCGCGCATATTGACCTTGCGCAATCTGGCTGATGTGGCGGCCTTGCAGCCGCGCTTGCAGGCGGCGCGGCGTGTGGTGCTGCTGGGCGGTGGCTTCATCGGCCTGGAAGTGGCCGGGCTGGCTGCCAAGCTGGGCAAAAGCGTTACCGTGGTGGAACGTGAACCGCATCTGCTGGCGCGGCTGCTGCCGGCGCCTGCTGCGGCTTTGTTTCAGCAGGTGGCGGAAAGCCAGGGCGTGCAATTCCGCCTCGGCGCAGCGCCGGCCGGCATCAGCGCCAGCAGCAAAGCTGTGCGGCTTGAATTTGCCCAAGGTTCGGAATTGGAAGCTGATCTGCTGCTGGTCAGCATCGGCTCGCTGGCCAATATCGAACTGGCAGCGGAAGCCGGCTTGACTGTGTTGGCCGGGGCGATCCAGGTGGATGCCGCCTGCCGCACCAGCGCTGCGGATATTTACGCTGCCGGCGATTGCGCGCTTTATCATGCCGATACTGGCCTGCCGCCGCTGCGGTTTGAATCCTGGCAGAATGCCGAAACCCAGGCCCGCATTGCCGCCGCCGCGATGCTGGATTTGCCATTGCCGGAAACGCCGTTGCCGTGGTTCTGGACCGATCAATTTGGCCTCAGTGTGCAGATATTCGGCCTGCCGCAGCCGGGCCTGCGCGCTGCGGTGAAACGCGGCGCGTTGCCGGGCGACATGCTGGCGCTGCTCTACGATGGCGCACAAATCAAGGCGGCGATCTGCTTCGGCGATGCTGCCCAGGCGCGCAAGCTGCGTGCCTTGCTCGAAAAACATGAAACCGCCCCGCCGGAAGAATTTGGCGCTGCCTGGGCGGATGCGGAAATACTCAGCCACAGTGAGGAATGCCCCGTGAACCAGCAAGCCCCGACAAAAATCGCCGCGCCTTCCTTTGCAAACTATGTCTGGCCGGCCGAGGGCCTGACCCGGATTCCGGATTGGGTTTACACTGACGAGGCGATTTATCAGCGCGAAGTGGAGCGTATCTTCCACGGCCGAACCTGGAATTATGTGGCGCTGGAAGCGGAAATTCCGGAAGCCGGCGATTACATCCGCTCCAATGTCGGCCCAACTCCGGTGGTGGTGGCGCGCGCCGAGGATGGCAGCATCAATGTGTTTGAGAATCGCTGCGCGCATCGCGCCGCCGAATTCTGCCGCGACCTGCGCGGCAATGCCAAGGAATTTGTCTGCCCTTATCACCAATGGTCATATGACCTGCGCGGCAATCTGGCCGGTGTGCCGTTTCGCCGCGGTGTTGATGGCAAGGGCGGCATGCCGAAGGATTTCAAGCCGGCCGATCATTCGCTGAAGAAGCTGAAGGTGACAACGCGGCGCGGCGTGGTCTTCGCCTCCTATGATGCCGAAATTGAAGCGCTGGAGGAGTATCTCGGCCCTGATATCCTGCGCGAATTTGACGCCACCTTCGATGGCCGCAAGCTCAAGGTGCTGGGCTATTACCGCAACACGCTGCCGGGTAACTGGAAGCTCTACCACGAGAATCTGAAAGACCCGTATCACGCCACATTGCTGCATACCTTTCTGGTCACTTTCGGCCTGCTGGTGGCGGGCAACAAGTCGCTGATGCTGTGCGATGCCAGCGGCCGCCATGGTGTGATGGCTTCGGCCAAGCAGGAGGGTGCCAAGGTCAGCGAAAGCTCACGCAAGGAGATGCGCGCCTATAAGGAAGGCATGGTGCTGCAAGAGCCGCGTTTCATGGATTTCATCGGTGAATTCGATTCGCCCTGGTCGGTCACCATGTCGACGATCTGGCCCAATCTGATCGTGCAGCGTGAGATGAACACGCTCGGCTTGCGCCAGATTGTGCCGAATGGCCCGAATGAATTCACCATGGTGTGGACCATGTTTGGCTTTGAGGGTGATGACGAGGAAATGACCCGGCATCGTTTGCGGCAAGGTAATCTGATGGGGCCGGCCGGCTTCCTCGGCCTGGAAGATAATGAGGCGATGAAGTTTGTGCAGGATGGCATGAAGAGCGTGCCCAATGGCCAGCATCTGGTGGCGCTTGATCCGGCCACCCCGGCCGGCACATCTGACACGCTGATCTCGGAATCCGCGATCCGTGCCATGTATGGGCATTGGCGGGACGTGATGGGCCTGTAAGTCGACGATCTGTGAGGATACCAGCATGACCAGCCAGATGACCCCGAATGCCGATGCCGTGATGCAGAACCTGCTGCTGCGTCAGGAGATTGAGGATTTCAACGCCGCCTACAGCGCCGCCCTGGATGAAGGCCGCCTGAAGGATTGGCCGGATTTTTTCACCGAGGATGCGCTTTATGTGGTGACCGCGCGCGAGAATTTTGACCGCAACCTGCCGGTTGGCCTGATCTATTGCGAAGGCCGCGGCATGCTGGCGGATCGCGCCTTTGCGGTGGAAAAGACCGCGATGTATGCGCCGCGTTATCTGCGGCATTTCATCGCCAATACCCGCGTGGTGAAGCTGGCCGAGGATGGCAGCATCCAGGCCCGCGCCAACTACATCATCCTGCAAACCTTGTTTGACCGGCCGGAAACCACATTGCATCAGGTCGGCGTTTATCTGGACACTTTCAAGCGCGAGAATGGCGCATTGCTGCTGGCCGAGCGCAAATGTGTCTACGACAATCTGCTGGTGGCAAATTCGCTGGTCTATCCGATCTGAGGGATAGGCTAGCTCGGATTGAAGATGGTGCGGCCGAGATGGTTGTTGCCGTCAATCAGCCGGATCAGCGTGGTGATGAAGGCGTTGCGTTCTTCGGGCAGCAAAGGCTCCAGCAAGCGGGCCTGGGCGCGCTGCATGGCCTCATACATTTCGCGTGTTGCGGCTTCGCCCTCGGGTGTCAGACGGGCCAGCACCATGCGCTTGTCCTTGTCACTGCGGCGGCGCTCCAGCAGGCCGCGCTTTGACAGGCGGTTGAGCACATCGGCCACATTGGTGCGATCAATGCCCAATTCGCGGCCAAGTGAATTCTGATCCAGGTCTGGCGTGATCGATAGCGTGGTGAGCAGGCCATACTGCACCGGCGTGATGTCAAACTTGGCGCATTCCTCATAGAACAGCGCATAGTGAATCTGATGCAGGCGGCGAATCAGAAAACCTGGCCGCGCCCAGAGCGGCATTTTTGAAATCAGCAGATTCAGCTCATTCGGCGCCGCCTCGGTTGAGGCACGGCGCTGCACTTTCTTTTTTGCCACGATGCAAAAGCCCCTGATGCGTTTGTTCGACAACTTGTAGCTAGCTTATATGCCACATTCACACGCGCCTGAACCAGTCTGCATGGCCGGCAATCAATCTGGTCGATAAACGGGCGGTTGCTGCATAATTATCCAGCAAGACAGGCCGCGATGCGGAAGCAAGTTCAATATCTTGAATAAACCGACATGTTGCCAACGACAAGAAAAAATCCTGATAAAATGCAGGTAAATTGCGCATGCCGGTTTTGGATCACGGCATCATTGGCAAGGAATATGACTGTCGGATGAAAAACAGCATTGACGTTCGACCTGAAAAAACATCAGTATAACATCATAAATATTTCAGGGCGTGGCCAGAGCGGGTGGGACATGGCAACTACGTACCTTGGCGCCTCTTCGCCGGTTAACGGCGGGGCGGCGCTGCAACAGACTGCGGCGGCGCTTGAGCGCATCGCCGATGATCGTGCCGGCATCAATGCCTTTGTGCATGTTGATACTGCTGGTGCCTTGGCTGCGGCAGCAAAGCTGGATGTTGAAGCCGATGCCAGCTTGCCGCTTTTTGGCCTGCCGGTTGGCGTCAAAGACATTCTCAATGTGGCGGGTATGCCAACCCGCTGGGGCTCGCGCAGCATGGCGCAGGCGGCGCCGGCAGCAAAAGACACGATTGCGGTGGCCCGGCTGCGTGCCGCGGGCGCGGTGATTGTTGGCAAAACCAGCACCACCGAATTCGCCCATGCCATGATGGGCTATTCGGCGGCACATGGCCTGACGCGCAATCCGTGGAATCCGGCGGTGACTTGTGGTGGCTCCAGCGCCGGTGCCGGCGCGGCGGTGGCTGCCGGGCAGGTGCCGTTGGCCCTGGCCACCGATGCCGGCGCTTCCACGCGCTTGCCGGCGGCCTGCTGCGGCGTGGTTGGGCTGAAGCCTACGCTGGGGCGCATCCCGCATGATCTGGTGCCCGAGGGCTTTGCCAATTTCATTCATCTTGGCCTGATTGCGCGCGAGGTGGAGATTATCGCACAGGCGCTGGATGCGCTGAGCGGCCCGCTGGATGCCGATCCGCATTCGATTGGCTTGCCGCCGCCTGCTGCCATGGCGGCTCTGGGCCAGCCGATGGATTGGCAGGGCAAACGGCTGCTGGTGATCCTGAAAGCCGGCAACCAGCATCTGGCCGAGGATGTGCGCGTTGCGACCATGCAGGCGGTGGAGGCGTTCAAGGCGCTGGGCATGCAGGTGAGCCTGCATGATGGCGAGATCGAGAATGCCGAGCCGGTCTGGCGCATTCTGCAACAATCCAATTGGGCGGCGCGGTTCGCGGCACAGTTCAAGGAACTGGAAAATGTGCTGGAGCCGAGCTTGGTGGCCGGTATCCGCGAAGGCTTGGGCTATTCCGGCCTGGAATTGCAGCGCGCACTCTATCGCCGCACCGAGATTTTCCGTCGCACGCAGGCATTGTTTGCTGGCGCCGATTTTATCCTCACGCCAGTGGGCAGCCGTGGCCCGTTGGCTGCCGATCATCCAGTACTGGCGCCGATTGCAGTGGATGGTGTGGAAGTGGGCGACATGCGCCGAGAATGGACACCCTATCTGAGCTGGTTTGACCTCACCGGCCATCCCGCCATCAGCCTGCCTTGCGGCACGGATCATGCAGGGAATCCGCTGGGGGTGCAGCTTGTGGCGCCCTGGTATGCCGAGGCGCCATTGCTGGCCTTGGCAAAAGCCTATCAGGGCCGCAAGCCCTGGCCGGTATGGACTGTTTCATAGGAGTGAGATGTGCGGCGGATCGCTTTGACCTTGGCTAGCTGTATCGATGCGCTGAATGAGGGCGTCGGTCGCGTGTTGGTGGCAGCGATGCCGTTTGTCATCCTGATCGCCGCAGCGGTTGTGGTGCTGCGTTATGCCTTCCATGTTGGTTTCCCGTGGCTGAGCGAGGCTTTCATCTGGCTCAACGGCCTCACCGTGGCGCTTGGCGCCGGCTATGTGCTGAAGCATGAAAAGCATGTGCGTGTGGATGTGTTGTTCAAGGATTTTTCGCCGGGCGGCAAGGCGCTGGTGAATATACTCGGCGTGCTGCTGCTGTTATGGCCCGCCATGTATATCCTGTGGCAATTCGCCTGGCCCTTTGCCATGCGCTCGATCCGCATGGGTGAAGGCTCGGCGACGGCCGGTGGCCTGCCGGCCATGTATGTGATGAAGACCAGCGTGCTGGTTTTCAGCGCGCTGTGTTCGTTGCAAGGGCTGGCGCTGGTGCTGCGCAGCCTCAACACCCTGTTCCCCGCCCGCAGCGAAAGCGCGTCGCATGTTTGAAATTCCTCATATTCTGGCGCTGCTGCTGTTTGCGGGCGTATTTGTCATCCTGATCAGCGGTTTCCCGGTGGTGTTCAGCCTGGCCGGCACCGCCGTGATCTTCGCCGGCCTCGGCGTGCTTACCGGTGATTTCAGCTGGGTGCTGCTGTCCTCCATCCCGGGCCGTATTGTCACTATCCTGGCGGATGAAACATTGGTGGCGGTGCCGCTCTTTGTTTTCATGGGCGTGGTGCTGGAAAAATCCAAGCTGGCCGAAGATTTGCTGGTCACCATGGGGCAGCTATTTGGTGATCTGCGCGGCGGCCTGGCGATTTCGGTGGTGCTGGTGGGCGCGCTGCTGNNCCACCGGCATCGTCGGCGCCACCGTCATCACCATGGGCCTGATCAGTCTGCCGGCGATGACCAAGGCGAAATACGATCCCAAGCTTTCAAGCGGCGTGATCTGCGCCTCCGGCACCTTAGCGCAGCTTATCCCGCCCTCCACCGTGCTGATCCTGCTTGGCATCATGCTGCAAAATGCCAACAGCCAGGCCAATATGAAGCTGGGCAAGTTTGGCGGCGATGTGGTGACCAGCACCGACCTGTTTGCCGCCGCCATGCTGCCCGGCCTGGTGCTGGTGGCCGGCTTTATCGGCTTTGTGATCTACAAGGCGATCCGAGATCCGGCCAGCTGCCCGGCCATTGTGATGACCGAAGCCGAGCGCAGCGGTCGCCTGCGCCGCGTGCTGGTGGCGGCTTTGCCAACGCTAACCCTGATCCTGGTGGTGCTCGGTTCGATCCTCACCGGTATTGCCACCGCCACGGAATCGGCCGCGCTGGGTGCGCTTGGCGCCATGCTGCTGGCTTTGCTCAAGCGCAAGTTGACCATCGACCTGCTCTGGCGTGTGTCGCAGGATACGTTGCAGATCAGCGTCATGGTTTATGCCATCCTGATCGGCTCAACTTTTTTCTCGTTGGTTTTTCGTGGCCTGGGTGGCGAGGATATCATCACTGATCTGATCCGGCAGATTCCCGGCGGCCAAAGCGGCGCTGTGATTTTTGTCCTGGCGCTGATGTTCCTGCTTGGCTTCATCCTCGACACATTCGAGATCATCTTCATCGTGGTGCCGATTTTCGCGCCGGCTTTGTTCATTCTGGGCGTTGATCCGATCTGGCTCGGCACCGCCATGGCCATCGTGTTGCAGACCAGCTATCTCACGCCGCCCTTCGGCTTTGCGCTGTTCTATCTGCAAGGCGTGGCGCCGCAATTGCGCTCCATCGACATCATGCGCGGCGTGATCCCGTTTGTGCTGCTGCAACTGCTCGGCGTTGTTGCCATCTGGTTTGTGCCGGAACTGGCCACATGGCTGCCGAAAGTCTTGTTTGGCTAAGCGTGAAAACTGAAGTCTTAAACAGAGGAGACCAACAATGAAGCGTCGTGAATTTGTGAAATTGGGGGCGGGCGCGGCGGCGCTCGGTCTCGGCGCCAGTCAATTCGCCAAACCGGCGATTGCGCAGAAGAAGATCGAGTGGAAGATGCAGATGACCTGGGCGAAAAATTCGCCGGTCCTCGCCACCGGCGCCGAAACCGTGGCCAGCTACATCACCAAGGCCTCGGGCGGCCGCCTGACGGTTAAGCTCTATGCCGCCGGTGAAATCGCCCCGCCGTTGCAGGTGATGGATACGGTTGCCGATGGCGGCCTGGAAATGGGCCATGGCTATCCGCCCTATTGGGTGGGCAAGCTGAATGCCATGAATTTCCTGTCGCCGGTGCCGTTTGGCCTCACCACCCAGGAGCAGGATGCCTGGTACAAGTTTGGTGGTGGTGAAGAACTGGCCGGCAAGGTTTATGCACAGCTCGGCGTGAAGATGTTCCGCAGCGGCAATACCTCGGTGCAGGGCTTTGGCTGGTTCAACAAGGAACTGACCTCGATTGATTCCTTCAAGGGCCTCAAGATGCGCTTGGGTGGCCTTGGTGCGCGCGTGCTGTCGGCCGTGGGTGCCACGCCGGTGGCGATGCCGCTGGGCGAAGTGCCGCAGGCGCTGCAATCTGGTGCCATCGACGGCGCCGATTTTGTCGGCCCGGTCAACGACATGGCCTTTGGCCTGCACAAGCTGGCCAAGTATTACTACTGGCCGGGCTGGGTTGAGCCCTGCGGCATCCTGGATTGCTTCGTCAACATAAAGGCCTATGAGGCTTTGCCGGATGATCTGAAGGAAATCGTCAAGGGCGCCAACGAATATGCCAATGCGCTGGTGGTCAACGAGTTCGTCGCCAAGAATGCGATTGCGCTCAAGACCATGGTGGAAGACCACAAGGTGCAGATCAAGCTGCTGGATGATGACACCCTGATCGCACTGGGCCGGGCGTCGAATGACGTGGTGAATGATGTTGCCTCGAAGGATGCGCTGAGCCGCGAATTGTTCGACAGCATCATCAAGTTCCGCGAGACCGTGATTCCGTACACCAATATCAGCGAACTGGCCTTCATGAAGGCCCGCATGCTGAACTTCCCGTACGGCAAGAAGGTGTAATAGCATGGCGCCGGGCCGCCGATCTGGTGGCCCGGTTGCCTTGTTTCAGGTTTAGGGAGTGAAGCCATGAGCATTGCTCAATCCGGCAGCGGCATCGGCGCCCGGGTGCGGCGCAAGGAAGACGAGCGGCATGTGCATGGGCGCGGCCGCTTTGTGGGCGATATCGCCATGCCGGGCCTGCTGGAAGTGGCTTTCCTGCGCAGCCCGATTGCGCATGGCCGCATTCGTGGCATCAGCAAGCCGGCTGCTGGCCGGGTATTCATCGCCGAGGATTTGCAGAATGTGAGCCCCATCGTGGCGCGCTCCAGCCTGCCGGGCTACAAACTTTCGGCCTATCCGGCTTTGGCCACCGGCAAGGTGCGCTATGTCGGCGAAGCGGTGGCGATGTGCGTGGCCGAAAGCCGCGCCGCCGCCGAAGACCTAGCCGAGCTGGTTGAAGTGGATTTTGAAGAATTGCCGCCCATCGTCGGCTGCGATCAGGGCCGTGCGCCCGGCGCCGCCTTGCTGCATGAGGAATGGGGTGACAATCTGTTTCTGGAAACCTTCTTCGATAGCGGCATCGAGGAAGTGGCCCGCACCGCGCCGATCAAGGTGGAGCGCGTCTATGCCACCGCACGCCAATGCATGCATCCGATGGAAGGCAAGGGCGTGCTGGCCTATTGGGATTTCCAGGCCGATCAATTGGTGGTTTACACCTCCACCCAGGTGCCGCATCTGATCCGCACCGGCTTGTCGGAATGCCTGGGCATCGATCAGGCGCGTGTGCGTGTGGTGCCGCCTGATGTGGGCGGCGGCTTTGGCTATAAATGCCTGTTGCAGCCGGAGGAGATTGCGGTGTGCTGGGCGGCGATGCACTTGAAGCGCCCGGTGCGCTGGGTGGAAGATCGCCGCGAACATCTCACGGCCGGTGCCAATGCGCGCCAGCATCATTACAAAGTCACGGCCTATGCCGATAATAACGGTCGGCTGCTGGGCCTGGATGCTGAGGTGATGGTGGATGCCGGCGCCTATTCGGTCTGGCCGTTCACCGCCTGCCTGGAAGCAGCGCAGGCTGGCGGCAACCTGCCGGGGCCGTATGATTTTCGCGCCTATCGCTGCCGCACTTATTCAGTGGCCACCAACAAGCCGCCCTTTGCGCCGTATCGCGGCGTGGCGCGGCCCGGCGTGTGCTTTGCAATCGAGTTGACCATCGATGCCGTGGCCCGCGCCGTGGGGCGTGATCCGATGCAGGTGCGGGCGGAAAATCTGGTGCCGGGTAGCGCCATGCCCTACACCAATGTGACCGGCAAGCATTACGATAGTGGCGATTATCCGGAATCGCTGCGCCAGGTGGCCGAGATGATCGGCCTGGAGAAAATCCGCAGCGGCCCGCGTGTGCTGCCCGATGGCCGCCGCATCGGCCTGGGCCTGGCCACCTATACCGAGCAATCGGCGCATGGCACCAAGGTGTTTGCCGCCTGGGGCCTGCCGCTGGTGCCGGGCTTTGAGCAGGCCACGGTGAAGCTGAATGCCGATGGCACGCTGGAAGTGCGCGCCGGCATCCACACAATTGGCCAGGGCCTGGAAACCACGCTGGCGCAGGTGGCGCATCACATCGTGCCGGTGGCTTTTGGCGATATCAAGGTGCGCCTGGGCGATACGGCGCTGACGCCTTATTCCACCGGCGCCTATGCCTCGCGCGGCATTGTGATGGCCGGCGGCGCTGTATCAAAAGCTGCCACCGAACTGGCCGTGCGTATCAAGGCCATTGCCGCGCATCTGTTGCAGGCCCGGGCCGACGAGGTTGAGTTCCGCGATGGCCGCATTCATGCCGGCAATGCTTCGGTTGGGTTTGCCGATATCGGCCGCGCCTGGTATCTGCGGCCCGAGACGTTACCCGAAGGGGTTGACACCCATGGCCTGGAAGTGACCGAGGGCTACAAGCCCAAGGTGGATACCGGTGTGTTCTCCTATGCCTCGCATGCGGCCTTGGTGGCAGTGGATGTGGAGACCGGCATGGTGGAAATCCTCGATTACGCCATTGTTGAGGATTGCGGCCAGATGGTGAATCCGATGATCGTTGAAGGCCAGACCTATGGCGGCGCGGCGCAGGGCATCGGCACGGCGCTGTTTGAGGAAAGCAGCTACGATGCCGCCGGCCAGCCGCTGGCATCCACGCTGGTGGATTATCTGCTGCCCGGGCCAACCGAAATTCCCGCCATGCGTATCGGCCATACGCAATCGCTGTCGCCTTATACCGCGCATGGCATAAAAGGTGTGGGCGAGGGTGGTGCCATTGCGCCTGCCGGCGCCATCGTCAATGCAATCAATGATGCCCTGGCCGAACTGGGCGCTGAAATCGGCACCATCCCGGCTACGCCGGAGCGGATTCTGACAGCCCTGCTGCAAGCCGGCCAGAAGGAGGCCGCAGAATGAAGCCAGTCGCCTATGAGTATCTGCGCGCTGCGGAGCTGGCTGAAATCTACACGGCGCTGCACCAGGACGAGGGCGATATTCGCCCGGTTTCCGGCGCGCAATCGCTGGGGCCGATGCTGAACCTGCGCCTGAGCCGACCGAGCCTGCTGGTTGATCTGCGCCATGTGCCGGCCCTGCGCGCGGTGCAGGATCATGGCGATGCCTATAGTTATGGCGCGGCAATCACCCATGCGACTTTTGAGGATGGCCTGGTGCCGGATGCCGGCAATGGCTTGATGCGCCATGTGGCCGGCGGCATTGCCTATCGCCCGGTGCGCAATCGCGGCACTATTGGCGGCAGCGTGGCGCATGCCGATCCGGCGGCGGATTGGATCAGCACTTTGCTCTGCCTGGATGCGCGCCTGCAAATCGGCAATGGCAAGACACAGCGCCTGTTGCCGGTGGATGGCTTCATGCTGGGTGGTTTTACCACGCAGCTTGAAGCCGGCGAATTGCTGGAACGCATTGTTGTGCCCAAGGTTTCGGCGCAGGCACGATGGAGTTACCACAAAATCTGCCGCAAGACCGGCGAATTCGCCAAGGCCATTGGCGCCGTGATGCTGGATGCTGGGCGCGGTTATGCCCGCATAGTCTGCGGCGCCATCGAGACCACGCCGATTGTGCTGGAAGAGGCATCCGCGTTGTTGCTCAAACAGGGTGTTGCTGCGGCTCTGCCGGCAGCATTGGCTGAAATTGATCAGCGGCTGGCGGCGCGGCCGGAACTGGCGCGGCAGATGTATCGCACCGCCGTGAAGCGTGCGCTGGCCGGCCTGGAAGGAAAGTTGGCATGACCAAGGTATCGCTCACGGTGAATGGCGAAGCCTGCCACGCGGAAGCCGAGCCGCGCACCCATCTGGCGGATTTTCTGCGCCAGCAGGTTGGCCTTACTGGCACTCATCTGGGCTGCGAGCAGGGTGTCTGCGGCGCCTGCACCATCCTGATCGATGGCCAGCCGATGCGCTCCTGCCTGCCTTCGGCGGTCAGTTGCAGTGGTAGCCAGGTGCAAACCATCGAAGGCTTTGATGGCGACGAACTGATGGCGGCCTTGCGTGAAGCCTTTTCGGTGCATCACGGCCTGCAATGCGGCTTCTGCACACCGGGCATGCTGATCACGGCACGCGATATCATCCTGCGTTATGGCGATGCCGATGAAGCCACCATCCGGCGCGAATTGAGCGGCAATATCTGCCGCTGCACCGGCTATATGGGCATTGTGGCGGCAATCCGCGCTGTGGCCCAGGGGCGCCAGCCGATGGCGGTTGAAGCAATTGCGATAACAGCCGTGGCGGCAGCACCAGTTGCGGCAGCAACGCCTGCGCCAAAACCCACTGCGGTGGCTGCGGCTCTTGGCCAGGATGGCCCGGTTTTGCGCCAGAGCCTGGAGATTGATGCAGCTATCGATCCGGTGTGGTTGGCATTGGCCGATACCGCGCGTGTTGCCGGCTGCCTGCCGGGCGCCAGTGTGCAGCAGGTGGTTGGCAATCAGGTCAGCGGGCAATTGACGGTGAAATTCGGCCCGATCCGCGCCAGCTTTGCCGGCCAGGCCGAAATCGAACGCGACGAAGCGCAGAAACGTGGCCGCATCACCGGCCAGGGCCGCGATGCCAAGGGCGGCTCCAGCGCCAAGGGCGCGGTCGGTTATGCCCTGCGCGCGCTCTCAGCGGATCGCACCGCGATTGATATCGAAATCCGCTATCAGCTTACCGGCGCACTGGCGCAATTTGGCCGTTCCGAACTGGTGGCGGATTTTGCTGCCCGCATGGCGGCCAGCTTTGCGGCCAATCTCAGCGCCATGCTGCGCGGCGATGCTGCCCAGGTGGTAGAGACGGATATCAATCTGCCGGCGATGCTGTGGGCCTTGCTGAAGCAGCACCTGGCCAAGCTGTTTCGTTAAAGCTTTTCGCGTGGCGGCACGGTATCGGTCACCAGATCGCGTAGCAGGCCCTTGCCGGGCAGCGGCTCCAGCACCATGCGGCCGGGCCGCAGCCGCGTGGTGCAGGCATATTCCTTTTCGCCATCCACCAGGATGACGCATTCCTTGCACACATTGGCGCTGATACAGGCATAGCGGAAAGCCAGGCTGGAATCCTGCTCGCGCCGCAGCCGCATCAGCGCATCCAGCACCGATATGCCTTCCTCATAGCGCAGTTGAAAATCCTGATACTGCGTCTCGGCCGGATTTGTGCCACGGCGGATTTGCAGGATGGTCTCAGTCTCGTTCATGCGGCCACCGTCAATAGCGGGGATTTGCTTAAGGCCAGGGTATTTTCCTGGCGCCGGATAATCAGGTTGCGCTGCCAGCTATCCTGCAAGGTCGGAAAATCATCGCGCTGATGTGCGCCACGACTTTCACGTCGTTCCAGCGCCGCCAGCGTCACCGCTTCGGCGCTGCTCAGTGCCGCGCGCAGGTCATACCAGGATTGCAGTTGCATATTGAAAACCGGGTTTTCACCGGCCGTTGCCGTTGCCAGTTCAATTTGCATAGCGCGTAGCCGCTTCAATGCTGCCGTCAGATCGGCAGCATTGCGGAACGGCCCCACCTTGTCCCACATCAGGCCGGGCAATTCGGCTTCCAGCGCGCCGATCACATCCTGGCCGCTCTCTGCCGGCTGCAAGCGCGCCTGGTATGTCTCCAAAGCTGCCGCCAGGGCTGCTTCCGGCAAGGCGCGGCGCGGCGCGGCCTGCTGCGCTGCCTCTTGCCCGGCCACCCAGCCGAATACCAGGGCTTCCGGGATCGCATTGCCGGAAAGCCGGTTGGCGCCATTGGCACCGCCCACGGCCTCGCCGGCAGCATAAAGCCCGGGCAGGGCGGTGCGCATCGCGGTATCCACGCGGATGCCACCCATGTGGTAATGCGCAATCGGCGCCACTTCCACATCCATGCTGGAAAGGTCGATGCCGTTCTTGCGCAGCTTGTCGATCACCGGGCCGAAAGCAGCCAGCAGATCAGCTTCGGGCAGATGCCGGAAACTGAGCCAGGCGCCACCATGCGGCGTGCCGCGCCCGGCCGCCACTTCGCTCAGGATGGCAAAGGTGGTGAGATCGCGGGTGGTGGTATAGCCCTCGGCATTGCTGCCATCATAGCGGCCGATGAAATCCTCGCCCTGGCCATTCAGCAGCCGTCCGCCGAGTTTGTAGCGGAACGGGTCCCACATGATCGGGTCCATCCCCACCAGGCGCGGCGCCAGATGGCCAATGGGAAAGAATTGCACAAATTCCATATCGATCAGTTCAGCGCCGGCCTGCAAGGCCAGATGATATGAATGTCCGCCCATATTGGCGCTGGCGCTGTTGCGGCGATACAGCTTGGTCAGGCCACCCGCCGCGATGATCACGGCACGGGCTGATATTGCCACCGGCTCGCCCTCGGCCAGCAGATAGCCAAAAGCCCCGGCACAGCCTTCGGCATCGGTCAGCAGGTCAGTGACCACCAGATTGCTGACCCGGCGGATACGATTTTCCCGCGCCACCTGCTTGCGCAAGGTGGCGGCAATGGCCGGGCCGGTATTCAGCACATCCACATAGCAGCAGCGCTGGCGGCTATGGCCCGGCGCCATCACCTGGGCGATGCCCTTGTCGTTACGCGCCCAGCCCACCTGCCACTCGTCCATCTCGCGGATACGCACCGGGGCTTCGCGGCACAGCAATTCGGCCAGCGCCGGATCGCACAGGCCGCGCCCGGCTTTCAGCGTATCGGCATAATGCAGATGCCAATCGTCAGGCTCGGCCTCGCCCAAGGCGGCCGCCACGGTCATCTGCGCCATGATGGTGGCGCCGCCACGGCCGATCAGGCTCTGATCCACCAGCAGGGCATCCATGCCGGCGCGGGCGGCAGCCAGCGCGGCATACATGCCGGCGCCGCCGGCGCCGATGATCAGGATATCGGTTTCAACCTGCCGCATCTTGTTTGCCTCAACCATGAGCACCACCACGGCCGCGCCGCCAGGGCAGGGCCATTTTTTCCAGCATGTTCAGCAAACCCATCAGGCCCAGGCCGATCACCGCCAGGATTGAGATGGCAGCAAAAACCCGCGGCGTGTCGAAATTGCCTTGGGCGCTGAGGATGATATAGCCCAGGCCCTTCTGCGACGAGACGAACTCGCCGACAATCGCCCCCACCAGAGCCAGCGACATCGCCACTTTCAGGCCGGCAAACAGGCTGGGCAGGGCGCAAGGCAGTTTGATGCGCCACAGGATGCGCAAGCGGCCGCCGCGCAGCACCTTGGCCAGATCGATGATATCCGGCGCCACTGAACGCAGGCCCAATGCCGTGTCGATCACAATGGCGAATACCGCGATCAGCGTGGTGATGGCAATTTTCGGTTCGGCGCCGGTGCCGAGCCAGATGATGAAGAGTGGCGCAATCGCCACTTTCGGCACGCTGTTAAGCGCCACAAAAAGCGGGAAGATCATGCGCTCGAAGGCGGGTGACTCAACAATGGCGATGGCAAAGGCAATGCCCAGGATGGCAGCCACCAGGAAGCCGCTTAAGGTGATGCCCAGGGTGTAGAAGCTGTTTTCCAGGAACCAGAGCGGAAATTCAGCGATTTCGGCAATGATCAGATGCGGCGCCGGTAGCAGGATCGGCCGCACGCTGAACAGCACCACCAGCGCTTCCCACAGCAGCAGGAAAGCGATGGCGGCAAAGAGCGGCATGGCGCTGCGGCGCAGGCTGGCGGAAAAGGCGGCTAGGCTGAGGCGCATGGGGTGGTGTCCTCGCTGATTGTCAATCGTGGATCAGGCCCATCGATTCGAAGATGCCGCGTATCTGGCGCACATAGCCGGTGAAGGCCGCTGATTCGCGGTCTGCCAGTTTGCGCGGCTGCGGCAGGTCGATGGCTATGTCGGCCAGGATGCGGCCGGGGCGGGCGCTGAATACCAGCACGCGGGAAGACAGATACACCGCCTCGCTGATGCTGTGGGTGACAAACACCGTGGTCATCTGGCGCGCCGCCCAGATTTTTTGCAGGTCCACATTAAGCTGGTCGCGGGTCATGGCGTCCAGGGCGCCAAATGGCTCGTCCATCAGCAGCAATTGCGGCTCCAACAGCAGCGAGCGGCAGATCGCCACACGCTGCCGCATGCCGCCCGAGAGTGTGGCCGGATAGGCATCGCCAAAGCCGGAAAGGCCGACCATGGCAAGCAACTGATCGGCGCGGGCAATATAGTCGCGGCGCGGCAGATTGCCGAATTCCGCCGGCAGCAGCACATTGTCGCGCACACTGCACCAATTCAGCAAAGCATCACGCTGGAAGGCGATGCCGAGCCGCTCCGGCGGCTCGGTGATCGGCACGCCATTCAGTTCCAGCGCGCCATCGCTGGGCCGTTCCAGCCCGGCGAGGCAACGCAGGAAGGTGCTCTTGCCGCAGCCGCTTGGGCCAAGCAGGCTGACAAATTCACCTTCAGCGATTTCCAGCGACACGCGGTCAAGCGCCAGCAGGCCTTCCGGCCCGCCGAAACGCTTGGCCACATCGCGGGCACGGATCAATGGACGCATGGTTGCACCGCTACGGATTGCTGCATGCGGCTCAGGGTGCGCCCTTGGCGGTGGCGGCGATCAGCTTGGTATCAAGCAGATCGTTGGTGTAGTAATCCGCCGCCTTCTGGCCGGCCGGGATCAGGCCGCCGGAAGACAGGGTTTCCAGCGCCGTGGTCCAATCCGCTTCCGCCATCACGCCCAACGGGCCATCCTTGGTGGCCGGGGTGCGGAAATAGCCCTTCAGCGCATCGATCTGATCACGCAGCACCACCGGATTCAGCTTGGCCTGCGGCCGCGCGGCGATGATCGCCTTCACGGCCTCATCCTCGTTGCCGGCCTCGATATACATCCAGGCGCCGGCAGCGATGCTGGCGAAGCGGGTGAGGGCAGCGCCCTTTTCCTTGATCTTCTGTTCGGTGGCCACCAGGCCGAAGCTGGGGAAGCTGAGGCCCAGATCGGCAAAGCGGATATTGCTGGACGGGCGCTGCGCCTTCACCACGCCGAGGAAAAACGGCGCCGAGGAGAAGGCGCCATCGGCACGGCCGGCCATATAGGTGCCGGCCTTGGCAGCGGCATCCACACTGATCAGTTCCACATCGCTGCGGGTCAGGCCGCCAGCGGCCAGGAAGCGGTCCAGGAACGGCGTTTCCAGCGAGCCTGCGGTATAGGCCAGCTTCTTGCCCTTGAGGTCGGCCGGGCTTTTCCAGCCGCTTTCTGCCGGCACCAGCAGGCCGATATCATTCTGGCGCGCAAAGGCTGCCACGGCTTTCACCGGCAGGCCCTTGGCGCGGGCAATCGCCATCGGCGCCAATGCGGCATGGCCGATATCAAATTCACCATTGCCAACGATCTGCACCGTGGTGACCGAACCGTTGCCATCCTCAAGCTTCACATCCAGGCCCTGTTTGGCAAACCAGCCCTTGGCGGCAGCCAGGTGAAACGGCGCCTGCACGCCCCAGGGTGTCCAATCCAGACGCACATTGATCGTATCGGCGGCATGGGCTGCGTTAAAAGTCAGCATACCGCATAGAAAGGCGGCAGAGAGGCCAAGCTTGCTGGTGATCTTCATGGAATTACCCCCTGGCTGGTTGCTCAAAATGATCGAATGACGCTTGAAAAGCGCATTGCTACTGCGTTTTTTCAGGCTCGCATTCCGATCGGGGGGTGTCAATAAAAAAGAGGTATGCTGAACAAAAAGCAGATTTCATCTCAGCGCGCCTCAGTGAAAACTCTTTGCAGATGATTGAGGAATTCCACCACCGCGCTGGGCAGCTTGCGATCTTCCAGCACGCAGACATCCACACTGGCCTGCTGCAATTCGCGATCCACCAGCGGGATCGGCTTCACCAGGCTGAAATCAATCTCGCGCCGCACCGTCATGCGCGGCAGGAAGGTGACGCCGCTGCCCGAGCGGGCAAAGCCGCGCAGGCCTTCGATGGAATTGGTTTCCAGCGTTGGCCGCAGCACCAGCCGCGCCGAGCGACAGCGTGTATCCAGCAGGGTGCGGATGCCAAAACCCTTTTCCGGCACCGCCACCGGATGCGCCAGCGCCTCGCTGAGGCTGATCCGCTTGGCCTTGGCCAGCACATGGCGTGGCGATACCACGGCAAAAAGCGGATCACGAAAGCGGGTGGCATAACGCACGCCGGGTTCCGGGCTGGACGTGAAGGCAATGCCGATATCGGTATCGCCATCACGCACTGCCGCCATCACATGCTCTGTGCCGGTGATGGTGAGGCGGAAAGTGACGCCGGAAAAACGCTCACGGAAAGTGGCGATGGCCTGGGTCAGACCATCAGCCACCACACCTTCCACACTGCATAATCTGATATGGCCGCGCCGCAGGCCCTTGAGGTCGTCGATCTCGGCATGCACGCGCTCATGATCCAGCAAGGCAGCGCGGGCGTAGCGGGCGAAGATTTCACCGGCCGAAGTCAACACCACGCCACGCGCATGGCGCTCAAATAGCGGCAGGCCGACCTCATCCTCCATGTTGCGAATCTGGCGGCTGATTGCCGATGGCGCCACATGCAGCCGTTCGGCGGCAATGCGAATCGAGCCGCAGCGCACCACTTCATCGAAGTAGCGCAATTGTGCCGAAGCCATGAGCGATTCTCCCGCTTTTTGATTGTACGAATTATCGGAACGCCTTGTTGCCAAAATAATACTTGTAAGAACGCTCGGCTTCCACAAGTCTATGCCGCCAGATCAGGTCCAGCGTGTAAGAGTAGAGATGCGATGAAAGCCCCCGCGATTGCCTACCATGCGGCACAAAGCCTGGCGGATGCACTCGGCATACTGGCGGCGCCACCCGGCGATGTGCGGCTGATGGCGGGTGGCCAGAGCCTGGTGGCGGCATTGAACTTGCGCCTGGCATCGCCCGATCTGTTGCTCGATATCGGCCGCCTGGAGGAATTGCGCGGCATTCGGCGCGCAGGCACCGCGCTGCATATCGGCGCGCTGACCCGCCATGCCGATATTGCGCGCGATGCCCAGGTGCAGGCTGCCTTGCCGATGCTGCCGGCGATCTGCCGCCATATCGCGCATCCGGCTATCCGCAATCGCGGCACGCTTGGCGGCAGCCTGGCCTTGGCCGATCCGGCGGCGGAATGGCCTGCTGCCATGCTGGCCTTGCAGGCGCGTTTCCTGCTGCGATCACAGGCTGCCGAGCGCTGGGTGATGGCAGCGGACTTTTTTCAGGATGTGTATGAAACAGCGCTGCGGCCGGATGAAATCCTCTGTGCCATCGAGATTCCGATACCCGCGGCAAATACGCGCTGGGCCTTTGATGAATTTGCCCGCCGCCATGGCGATTTTGCCCTGGCCGGCATGCTGCTGCTGGCGCAGGTGCAGGATGGCCGTATCGCGGCGTTGAATTTTGGCTGCCTCGGCCTG
>DLGP01000076.1 GCA_002482765.1 Alphaproteobacteria bacterium UBA7691 | reverse complement strand
TCGTGGTCTGATCCCAAAAAATGGCTGGGATTTTCGGGCTTTGCTCACCGCGAGGGCGCCCCCGATGTTCTGCGCAGTATCCGATCCAGTTTTCCCTGGCTGCGCCATGTCTTCGCCGCTGGCGGCTATGCCGGCGCCAAGCTCAAGGCAGCCTTGGCCAAGATCGGCCGCTGGACCATCCAGGTGGTCAAACGCTCCGACACCGCAAAGGGTTTTGAAGTCATCCCACGCCGCTGGGTGGTGGAGCGTAGCTTCGCCTGGCTCGGCCGAAACCGACGCCTCGCAAAGGACTTCGAGCGCAGCATCGAAAGCGCAACCGCATGGCTCTTTATGGCGTCCGTACAGATGATAACAAGGCGTATCGCAGCTAATTGATATTCATCACAAAAATTATGAGTCAGACTCTCAGGAAAAGCCACATCTCAATCGTAATATCACCTGGCGATATACATCTTTGACTAATGTTACACGGGGCAGAGCCAGTTTATCGAGCTTCAGGTACCTTTTTCGCTCAATACCAATACCCCTCCGGCCCAAATTTCTTTACCTAATACTATCGTAGTATATGACTAGATCTTTAAGATAAGCATTGCCTGGCGTTCTACCAAATGCCCGCCCAATATGCTCACTGAAGGCATTAACAAGAGAACCATTGACCCTCATTCGCCCAAGATTTTTTTGTTTCCGCGACCAAACATCAAATTCATATACTATTTCATACCCACCAATTTTCGGGCCAAATAAATCAATGTCTAGTGACTTAATGACGTCTGAAATGACTTTCGTTGCTTCAATAAGATCAGAAGGGTTAATAGAAATGTCACTAATCTTTTCCCATGGCGTTTTCCTAAGTTCGCCATTCGCACCATAACTGTGAGCGATTTTATTTCTCTTATCTTGTATGCTTTGCAACTTAAAAGCAGCCGCCGTAACCGAAGCCGGAATTTTCCCAAATACATTTCCAACTCTACGGAGGCGCTCGCTCCATGTCCCCTTTGTGAAGCCTTCGACTCTCTCTTCGATCAATTGTCTTAAATGTTTGGGGATACAATCTGGATGTTTTAGATAGGACGTGCTGTCAATCCCATCCAGACTTTTATCAACTATATCCGGGCAAGCTGACAAAGCCGCAGTAGAAGCTGACTTAACATATACCTCCAATAGGGATGCCGTTGAGAGGAGGACGTGCTGTCTTTGCCAAACTCGAAATTCGTTAACTGCATGCTTCCACTGCTCTTCATTCGCGTAGATGCCATGCACACCCGGCGCCGGAGCTGGAAAATCAATGCTTGTAAAGCTCTTTCGAACCAGCTTATGAGATCGCTCTCCTACCCAAAAAACGTTGTTTAGGTTTGTCAAGTGCTGTCTTGCAATTTGCCTAGCTAAGGTGGTTTCGAACGACAGTCTATTAAAATCGAACATTCCAATATCCTTTAGAGCCTGCCCGATAAATAAGTTGGGTGATATCAATCGTTTGTGATTCAGTTGGTGTTGCGAAGCATCAACGGGGATCGTCCTGTGGACTGCTATCACCCGGGCCCAGTCTGCCCGTTCTGGCTTGCGTTTGCCAAGTGATTTGGCCGACTGAAGCCCAAGAGCGTGTCGTTCGTATAAGTCCACAGATCAAGGTCACGGGAGACGAACTCAGGGCCCTGATCAACGCGGTTGGTCAGGGCCCGCTCGCTGCACGCCCCACTCGCCGCATCGGTATAGTAATGTGTAAGCCCGCCCGGCGCGCTTTTCAGTGCAGGTCAGCCGGGTTGATCCGGAGCGTCCTTGGGAGATCAATTTTGCCGTTTATGAGCCAGCCATTGCCGCTGCAAATCTGGCGGCATGAAGCCTCAATGCGGATAGCCGATATGGCGCCATTCGGCGTAGCTCTCGCGGAAGGCGCTGTAGGATTCCCAGAGGCGTTTGAAAGTGGGGTTGCTGGCGGCCTGTTCGGCGGCCACCTCGTTCCAGGCTTTTTTGAACGCGGCGAGCATTTCCGGCGACCAGTTATGCACAATGGCGCCCTTGCTGCGCAGGGTGTTGATGGCATAGGGCTGCTGCGCTTCGCCTTCGGCCAGGCTGTCGGTGATATTGTCGCCGCAGACGGTTTCCACCATGGCCTGCTGCGCTTCGCTCAGGCGTTCCCAGGCCTGGCGCTGGAATACCAGCAGGATGGCGGTGAAGGGCTGGTGCCAGCCGGGCAGGTAATAATGCGGCGCCACCTTGTAGAAGCCGAAGCGCATATCGTTCATCGGCGTGGAGAATTCCGAGCCATCGAGCGCGCCGCTGCGCAGGCCGTTGAACACATCGCCGCCCGGCATCAGCATCGGCTCGGCGCCGAATTTGCGCATCACTTCGCCGCCCAGGCCGGTGAAGCGGATTTTCATGCCGCGCAGATCGGCCGGGCTGTTGATCTCCTTGCGGAACCAGCCGCCGCCCTCGGCCGCTAGCACGCCACACACCATCGGCACCACTTCATAACGGCCGAATAGTTCATTCATCAATTCCTGGCCGCCGCCATGATAGAGCCAGCCAAGATATTCCGAGGTGCGCGGGCCAAAGGGCAGGCCGACAAAAAAGCCGAAAGCGGCATCCTTCTCCAGCAGATAGGCGGCCGAGGTCCAGCCGGCATCCACTTCGCCGCTGGCCACGGCATCAAACACCTCATTGGCGCCAACCAGGGCGCCGGGTTCATGGAATTTCAAATCCAGCGCGCCGGCAGAGAGCCGCGCCAGCTTGGTGGTGGTGGCGGCGCCGATGCTGCCAAGCTGTGGCGCAGCGGATGTGTAGGAGGAGGCGAGGCGCAGCGTGATCGGCGGCATGTCGCCGTTCAGCACAGCAGTGGCCGGCGCCGGTGCCGGGCGTTCCGGGATCGGCGTGGCGCGCTGCACCGCCAGATATCCCAGGCCGACTGACAAGCCGACGAAAAAAGCCACGATCGCAACGGCGAAACTGCGTGCCATGTCCTGTCGGACCCTCTGGATTGTTGTGGCTCAAACTATCTGAGGCGAAACCATACGGTCTGGGCGCAGCAATTGGCAACCCGTTCTACCAGCGGTTCGGCATGGCGGGTCATTTCGCTTTCACGCCCCAGGGCCGGATCCAGTCCAGGGTTTCCTCGGTGCGGCGCGACGGCCGGTATTCGCAGCCGACCCAGCCGGCATAGCCCAGGTCATCCAGCCGCCGCAGCAGGAAGCCGTAATCCAGCTCGCCATTGCCGGGTTCGCGGCGATCCGGCGGGTTGGCGATCTGGATATGCTCAATCAGCGGCAATTGCCGCTCAAGCCGCTTGCTCACATCACCATGCACCAGCTGCACATGATACATGTCGAATTGCAGCCGCAGATGCGGCAGCGCCATCTCGCCCAGGACACGCTCGGCCACATCATAATTGTGCAGGAAATAGCCCGGTATGTCGCGTTGGTTGATCGGCTCCAGCAGCAGGATCAGCCCGGCGCGTTGCGCCTGCTCGGCGGCCCAGGCCAGATTGTCAAGGAAACAGGCTTCCAGCGCACGATGATCGGCACCGGCCGGCGCCACCCCGGCCATCACATGCAGGCGCGGGCAGCCGGCGGCGGTGGCGACCTCAAAGGCGCGCAGCAAGCCGCTGCGGAAATTCTGCCGCTGGTTCGGCAGGCAGGCCAGGCCACGCTCGCCGGCTTCAAAATTGCCGGCCGGCGTGTTCATCAGGGCCAGTTGCTGGCCATTGTCGCGCAAAGCCGCAACGATGGCCGCCGGTGCCTGATCCGGCTGGAACATGAATTCCACCGCCTCGAAGCCCTGGTCGCGCGCGGCGCCAAAGCGGTCAAGAAAGGCATATTCCTGAAACATGAAGCTGAGATTGACGCTGAAGCGCGGCATCTGGCTGTCCCGGCTGTATAATTTCCCTATCGGGGCTTCGCCCACAATGTCATTTCTGCTAACTCTTAGGCAAGCAGGTTTCGGCAGAGGATCAACGGCGTGCAGCCAGGCGGCATGAGCCTTCAGCATGAGGGTGGCGATGCGAGGCTGAGCCTCACCGGCGCCTGGACCTTGCCCAGCGCCGAACGCCTGGCGCGCAGCCTGGATGATCTGGGCAAAGGCAGCAGCCTGCTCGGCGGCAGCCGCCGGCTGCGGATCGACGCCGCCCGGCTGGAGCGGCTGGATACCGCCGGCGCGGTGCTGTTGCAGCGCCTGTTGCAGCGGCTTGGCCCCGGCATCGCGGTGGAATGGCAGGCGCTCAGCCCGGAACACCGCACCCTGCTGGATTATGTTGCCGGCTGTGATGCGCAAAGTGCTGCGCCGCCGCCCATGGGCAATGGCCTGCTGCGCTTTATCGCCTATCTCGGCTGGCAGGCGCTGTTTTTTGCCCGTGAGGCGCGCCGCTTCATCGAATTCATCGGCCGGGTGGCGGAAGCCTTTGCCCGTATCGCGCTCAATCCGCGCCGGCTGCGCCTCACCTCAATGGTGTTCCATATGGAACAGACCGGGCTGAATGCGCTGCCCATCGTTGGCCTGATCTCATTCCTGATCGGCGTGGTGATGGCCTATCAGGGCGCCGACCAGTTGCGCCAGTTTGGCGCCGAGGTTTTTGTGGTCAATCTGGTTGGCGTGTCGGTGCTGCGCGAACTTGGCATTCTGCTGACCGCGATTGTGGTGGCCGGCCGCTCCGGCAGTGCCTTCACGGCGCAGATCGGCAGTATGAAGGTGAACGAGGAAGTGGATGCGATCCGCACCCTGGGCCTCGATCCGGTGGAAGTGCTGGTGGTGCCGCGTGTGGCGGCCCTGATCCTGACCCTGCCGCTGCTGGCGTTTTTTGCCGATATCATGGGCCTGCTTGGCGGCGCGCTGATGGCCTGGGTGTCGCTGGATATCACGCCCTTCCTGTTTTTCCGCCGCCTGCACGAAGCCGTGTCGCTCAACAGCTTTTTGGTTGGCCTGATCAAGGCGCCGGTTTTTGCCGCGCTGATCGCCATGGTTGGCTGCTACGAGGGCTTGCGGGTGAAGCGCGATGCCGAAAGTGTTGGCCGGCTCACCACGCGCTCGGTGGTGCAGTCGATCTTCCTGGTGATCGTGGCCGATGCGCTATTCTCGATCCTGTTCTCGGCTTTGGGGATTTAGATGGCCGCTGATGTGGTGATCCGCGTGCGTGGCCTGGTGAATGCCTTTGATGGCTTCAAGGTGCATGACGGGCTTGATCTGGATGTGCGGCGCGGCGAAGTGCTGGGCGTGGTTGGCGGCTCCGGCACCGGCAAGTCGGTGCTGCTGCGCACCATCATCGGCCTCAACCAGTCTCAGGCCGGCAGTATCGACCTGCTGGGCAGCGACATGGTGCAAGGCGACGAAGCCATGCTGCGCGCGGCGCGGCAGCGTGTCGGCGTGCTGTTCCAGGATGGTGCGCTATTCTCCTCGCTCACCGTGGCGCAGAATATCCAGGTGCCGCTGAAGGAATTTTACCATCTGCCGGCTGATCTGCTGAACGAGATTGCGGCGGCGAAAATCCGCATGGTCGGCTTGCCGGCCAGTGCCGGCGGCAAGTTTCCCTCCGAGCTTTCCGGCGGCATGCGCAAACGCGCCGGCCTGGCCCGCGCGCTGGCGCTTGATCCGGAAGTGGTATTCCTTGATGAGCCGACGGCCGGGCTTGACCCGATTGGCGCCGCAGCCTTTGATACCCTGGTGCGCGATTTGCAGCAGGCGCTTGGCCTCACCGTGTTCATGGTGACGCATGATCTCGACTCGCTGCATGCGATCTGTGATCGTATCGCGGTGTTGGCGGAAAAGAAGGTGCTGGTGGTGGGGCCGCTGCGTGAGTTGCTGTCGCATCCGCATCCCTGGATTCAGGAATATTTCCACGGCCCGCGCGCCCGGGCGGCAAGCCAGACCGCCGCGCAGCAGAGCCACGCCGAGGAGGCGAGATAAAGCATGGAAACCCGCGCCCACCATCTGCTGATCGGCAGCTTTCTGCTGCTATTCCTGGTCGGTATCCTCGGCTTTGCCCTCTGGCTCGCCAAGACGCAGATCGACCGCGAGATTGCGCGCTACAACATCCTGTTCACCGGCTCGGTGGCGGGGCTTGGCCTGGGCGGCGATGTGCGTTTCAACGGTATCAAGATCGGCAATGTCAGCCAGATCAGCATCGACCGCGAGGATACCGCCAAGGTGCGGGTCACGGTCAATGTGGCCGCCGATACGCCGATCCGCCAGGACAGCGTGGCCAGCCTGGAATTGCAGGGCATCACCGGGGTTTCCTTTGTGCAGATCACCGCCGGCAGCAAAGGCGCCGCCATCCTGCCAGCCGGCTTTGGCGACGATATTGCCGAGCTGCCTGAAATCCGCTCCAAATCCTCTTCCATCGCGGAATTGTTTGAGGCCGCGCCGGACCTGGTGAACCGCGCCGCCCGCATCATGTCGGATCAGAATATCGACAACATCGCCGGCATCATCGGCGATATCCGCCAACTCAGCCTGACCATTGCAAGCCGGCAGGAAACCCTGACCCGGGCCATTGATGGCTTTGATCGCACCAGTGCCGATATTGCCGTGGCGGCACGCGCGGCGCGCTCTGTGGCGGAGAAATTCGATGGTTTGGCCGATGAGGCAAAATTGACGCTGATATCTGCCCGCGCCACGCTGGATAGCGCCACCCGGCTGCTGGACGAGGATGCCAGCGGCACCTTGAAAGACAGCCAGCTTGCAGTGCAGGAATTGCGCGGCGCGATGCGTGACCTGAGCGGTGTGTTGACGGCCGTGAACGAGGTGGTGGCCGAGAACCGGGCGCCGATCAACGCCATCACCACGGATGGTTTCGGTGAGTTCCGCCGCTTCATCGCCGAGGCGCGTATCCTGGTGGGCAGTCTGGCGCGGGTGGCGCAACGGCTGGAGGATGATCCAAGCGCGGTGCTGTTTGGCAACCGCGATGCGGAATACAAGGGCGAGGGGAGCCGGCGATGAAGCAAGGCATCATGCAGCGGCGCGGTTTTATGCTTGCATTGGGGGCCAGCGGCCTGCTGGCAGGCTGTGGCGGCATCATTCCGCAGGCGCCGCCCTCCAACCTTTACACATTGTCGCCGAAAAACACTTTCGCCGACAATCTGCCCAAGGTGGATTGGCAATTGGTGGTGGAAGAGCCCTATGCGGCAGGCGGGCTGGATACGCATCGCATCCCGATCATGACCAATCCCTATGAGGTGAAATATTATGCCGAGGCGCGCTGGGCCGAGCGCGCGCCGCGCATGGTGCAAACCCTGCTGATCGAGAGTTTTGAGAATACCGGCAAGATCGTCGCCGTGGGCCGGCAATCGGTTGGCCTGCGTTCGGATTTCAACCTCAAGAGCGAGTTGCGCGAATTCCAGGCCGAGCTTGCCGAAGGCGATCCGCTGCCCAGCGTGCGGGTGTCGCTGGCCTCGAAGCTGATTGGCCAGCCGCGCCAGGAGATTGTTGCCGCCCGCATTGTTGAACATCGCGTCAAGGCCAAAAGCACCGAAGTGCTGGCGGTGGTGCAGGCTTTTGATGAAGCGCTCGGGCGCGTGCTGCGCGAAACCGTGCAATGGACCCTGCGTGTTGGCAGTCGTCTCGAATGAGTGTGTATTGTCTTTGAAAATATAGTTTTTGGTGTATCGTGGCTTCCGGGGCGGTCAAATTCGCTTCGAGGGGGAAGTCATGCCTGCGCTTTTTGCCATTCTGGCGGCGCCGTGCCGTCGCCTGTTTCATCTCATGCTGATTGGTTGCTGCGTTTTGCTCCTGGCCGCGCCCGGCTTGGCGGCGGAAGCCGTCAAGCTCAGCCCGGCGCAGCATTGCGCCACCCCGCCCGAGCCGGCCTTCCGCAATGGCGCCATCAGCATTCAGCCGGCCAAGAACTGGCAGCCGCCCGGCGGCCATGTTGATGCCAAAATCACGCCGCTGAAGCGGCTGCCGGATGCGGCGCAGATTGTGGCCTGTTTCCAATGGCGCGATGACAGAGGCCAGCCGGTGGCCGGAACCCTGCCGGTGCTGGGCGATATTCAGCTGACAAAAACCAGCACAACCAGCGAATTTGATATCCGCATCACGGTGCCGAAGCTGCCGCCGGCGGCAAAAGGCGCCGAGCCGGCCAGTGAATTGTGGGTGCCCTTGGCCACTATGCGGATCATTGCCGTGGATGGCGGCAACAAGTTGCTGGATGTGGCAGTGCCGCTTGGCATCCAGAGCCAGGGCCGGGCGTTCAGCGTGGCTGTGCTGCTGCTTGGCCTGGTGCTTGCCGGGGCCTGGTGGTACAGCCGCACATTCATCAATCTGCAACAGGCCAACTGGTTTCTGCGGCTGATTTCCAGCCGCAACGGCGTGGCCAGCCTGTCGCAATTCCAGATCATGCTGTGGACCACAGTGGTGGCCTTTTCGTCGATCTATGTGATGGTGCTGTCCGGCACACTGATCGAGATTTCCGAGAGCACGCTCACCCTGCTGGGCATTGCCGGTGCGGCCACCCTGCTGTCGCAATTCAACAAGAAGGTCAGCGACCAAAAGGAAGCTGCCGCCATCGCCAAGGAGACACCGGAACAGCTTGCGGCGCGTGAGGCGGCCGAGGCAGAGCAACGGGCCGAACTGGCCGCGCGCCAGGGCCGGGCCGTGGATGCGCCGCGCCTGCCGGCCTGGAGCGACCTGATCGGCGGCACGGAGAGTGGCGAAACCATCGATGTCACCCGGTTGCAAATGCTGCTCTTCACCCTGATCACCGCCAGCTTTGTGCTGGTGAAGGTGTTCACCGGCAACGAAATACCGGCCATTCCGGCGGGCTACCTGATCCTGATGGGCATCAGCAACGGCGTCTATATCGGCTCCAAGGCTATCCGCTGATCGCTTCGTGATTTCTTGTCATGCCCGGGGTGCTTCATGCGTGCGTCAGAAAGCATTCGCTCGCTCGCACAACAAAGTCGTCATGGTCGGCGTAGGCCGACCATCCACGAGTGCTTTTTGTTAAAAAAAACGTGGATGGTACGCCTTCGCGTACCATGACGGCTGTGTTGTGGGTTCTGGGCGGAGTGAGCGATGCAGAGCCAAACCGCGCAGCCCTAATCTCAGCCCTGCTGCTTCAATTCCACGATGGGTTTGCTCATCACCGCTTCCTGGTCCCAGGGAAACAGGATCCAGGTATCCTGGCTTACTTCGGTGATGTAGCTGTCCACCATCGGGCGGCCATTCGGCTTGGCATAGATGGTGGCGAAATGCGCCTTGGGCAGCAATTGGCGCACCGCCTTGGCCGTGATGCCGGTATCCACCAGGTCATCCACGATCAGCCAGCCTTCGCCACCCGAAGGCAAAGCTGCCTCGGCCTGTTTCAGGATATTGACCTGGGTGCCACGGCTCAATTCGTTATAGGTTGAGCAGGAGATGGTTTCGATCACACGCAGGTTCAACTCGCGCGCCACGATGGCAGCCGGCACCAGGCCGCCGCGGGTGATCGCCACCACGCCCTGATAGGGGCCGCGCTCCAGCAGGCGCCAGGCCAGCGCCTTGCAATGGCGATGCAGTTCTTCCCACGATACCGGAAAGAATTTGTTATAGCCGTGGCTGTCCGCCATTGTCGATTTTCCCCTGTTAGTCCAAATCGGCGCCGGTGGCGGCGCGGTAGGTTTCAATCGGCTGCCGGATCCAGTCCGGGATTGCCACCGAACGCACTTTCTGATCGTCGATGATGCAGGAAACCAGCTCGCCGGTGAAGCAGCCTTCGCCGGCCAGATTGCGGCCCAGGATGCTGAAAGTGATGGTGGATCGGCTCAGGCGCGGAATACGCAATTCCACTGTGAAAGCCTCACCCGAGCGTAATGGCTTCTGGAAATCCAGCCGGCTGCTCACGGTTGGCGAGCCAAGATGATGCTGCTGGTGCAACTGATAGAAGCTGACGCCGATCCGCTCGCGCCAGAAGGCTTCCACCGTCTCCATCACATAATCCAGGAATTGTGTGGTGTAGACGATGCCGGCCGGATCGGCCTCGCCCCATTGCACCACGCGCGCGACGGTGAAGGGGCGATCAGGCGAATAGGGCGATGTGTTGGGTGTCATGGCGCCGGACTATAGCCGAGCGTCACACAAAAAAAAGGGGCGCCGCTGCAAGGCTTTGCCAATGGATGCCCTTATATGGTGTATTTCGGGCGGGCGTTGGGTTTTGCATTGTATACTGGAAACCAGTAGTCAGTGATGCTAGAATTTGAATGGGATGAAGCCAAAGCTGCTGCCAATCAACGCAGCCATGGTGTGACATTCGCTTTTGCTACCGGCGCCTTCCGCGATCCATTTGGTATCGAATTGTTGGACCAGCGGGCGGATTATGGTGAAGAGCGGATCAACCTGATTGCCATCTGCGACGGCGTTATACTGCATGTGACCTATACCGAGCGCGGCCAGCGCATCCGGTTGATTTCAGCCCGGCGGGCGGAGCGACATGAGCAAGACCATTATTATCGCCAGAACGCGCCCTGATGGCAGCGTCATTTCGGTTGGAGCGGATGGCAAGGAGCGCCTGCTGCCCCATGATGGTCTGCGCGACATGACAGCGGAACAAGTAGGCCGTGCTGCCGCTGCCGATCCGGATGCGTTGCCGATGACCCGGGCACAATTGCACACTGCGCAGCATTTGCCGCGCATAAGGGTGCTGCGCCGTGCGCTTGGCCTGACGCAGGAGGAATTTGCGTTACGCTACCGGATTCCGCTCGGCACTCTGCGTGACTGGGAGCAGGGGCGTACCGAGCCGGACCAGCCGGCTCGGGCCTATCTGACGGTGATTGCCAACGACCCAGAGGGCGTATGGCGCAACCTGCAAAGCGGGCAGGCGAAAATCTAACGCAAGTCTTTACAATCAGGCGCGCACGTATTCGAAATCCACCGGCATGTTGTTGATGCCGCGGGCCGGCGGGGCGATCCAGTTGGCGAATTTGCCGATCTCGGTCACCGGCCGCATCAGGCTGATGACATAAAGCCGGTCTTCCTCGGTGGGCAGCCAAGCATGGTGCCGGGCATCCCATTCCGCCTGGCTGACGATGCGGCCGGCCGGATCAACGCGCAATTCCGAGAATTGGCCGATCTGACGATGAAATGCCCGGTGCGGCAGCTTCAGTTCAAAATCGATGCCGGCGCGCTTGATCACCTGGTTCCAGCGCATCACACCACGGGCGCAATCGGCCACGTAATCATCGCGCAGCCGCTCGTTCAGGGCGATCAACGCCGCTTCTTCCTTTTCGCGGAAGCCGTCACCGTGAGGCTCCAACACTTTGTAAACCGCATCGCTCAGCTTGTGGTCGTCGTCGATGCGCGATTCCTCGAAGCGGCCCTTGATGCCCATCGTGTAATAGTTGGCGGCATTGGTGGAGATTTCCGAACCGAACAGGTCAAGCGACACAGAGAAATGGAAGTTGAGATATTTCTGGAGTGTCGGCAGATCGATCACACCATGTTTGCGCACATCGTCGGTCTTGAAATCGCGCATGATCTCGCAGGTACGCTGTAACACGCGGCTGATGCCGGTTTCGCCCACAAACATGTGGTGCGCTTCCTCGGTCAGCATGAAGCGGCAGGTGCGCGACAGTGGATCGAAGCCGCTTTCAGCCAGCGAGGCGAGCTGGAATTTGCCGTCGCGGTCGGTGAAGAATGTGAACATGTAGAAGCTGAGCCAGTCCGGCGTCGCCTCGTTGAAGGCGCCGAGGATACGCGGCTTGTCGGCATCGCCGGAGCGGCGCTGCAACAAAGCCTCGGCTTCCTCGCGGCCATCGCGGCCGAAATAGGCATCCAGCAGGTAGACCATGGCCCAGAGATGGCGACCTTCCTCCACATTGATCTGGAACAGGTTGCGCAGATCGTAGAGTGAAGGGCAGGTCTGGCCGAGCAGGCGCTGCTGCTCCACCGAGGCCGGCTCGGTATCGCCCTGGGTCACGATCAGGCGGCGCAGCACGCCGCGATATTCTCCCGGCACTTCCTGCCAGGCGGCTTCGCCCTTGTGGTCGCCGAAATTCACCTTGCGGCCGGCTTCCGGCTCGGCCAGAAAAATCCCCCAGCGGTAATCCGGCATCTTCACATAGCCAAAATTGGCCCAGCCCTGGGCATCCACGCTGATGGCGGTGCGCAAATATGCCTCGCGCGCCTGGAACCCGGCCGGACCCATATCGCCCCACCAATCCAGGAATTTCGGTTGCCATTCCTCCAGCGCGCGCTGTAGGCGGCGATTGTCAGACAGGTTGACGTTATTGGGGATACGCTGGCTGTAGTCGATTGCCATGGTTCAAACCCTCCTGCGGTCATAGGCGGCACGCTGGCCGGTGCCGTAAAGCTTGAGCGCGCCCTGTTCGCCAACGGCGTTGGGGCGCTGGAAAATCCAGTTCTGCCAGGCGGTGAGCCGGGCAAAAATTTTGCTCTCCATGGTCTCCGGCCCGCCGAAGCGCAAGCTGGCTTCCATGCCGGTGAGCGCATCGGGCGAGAAGGCGGCGCGCTCCTCGATGGCAATGCGCACCTCATCCTCCCAGTCGATATCGTCGGGGGTGAAGGTGACCAGGCCGGCCGCATCGGCGGCGGCGGCATCCAGGTCAATGCCGATCTGCTGGCGCAGGGCCTCGGCCCGCTCGGGTGCATCGAGCGAACGGCTCGCCAGACGCGACAGGCCGTTGACCATCGGATAGGCGCCGAAATTCAGCCCGGTGAGGCGGATGGTGGCGGGCGGCCGGTTGTCGCCGTCAAACTGGCCATCAAGCATGTAGGAACGATCAGCGGCAAGCACCAGTTCCAGCAAAGTGCCGGTGAAGCACGAGCCGGGTTCGATCAGTGTGAAAATGCTGCGCGACGACACATCGATGCGTTTCAGCACGCGCTTGAGGAACAGACGGATTTCGCGGATGCGCCAATCGGCGGCATGCTGTTCCAGCAGCGCGTCATAGGCGGCCACGGCATCGGCATCACCCTGGCTGCGGAACACCCACATGCCGATCGTGTCTTCGTTGCAGCGCAGATGCAGCACCAGATCGTCCAGTTCGCGCGCCAGGGCCAGCGGCCAGAAGCCGGCATCAATGCCGTCAATGCCGGCCGGGGCGGGGGCCTGCGGGCCGTTTATGGTGATTTCGGCAATGCCCTTGGTGCGGTCAAGCCGGGCTTCCACATGGCTGTAGCGGATACTGGCATCCTCGATCCGGCGTGCCAGTTGCGGCAGTTTGATGCCCTGGGCATCGCCTGGGCGATCCGACTTTTCAGCCAGCGCCAGGGCGCGTTCGCGCACCGCATCCTGCATGCGGGTGCGCGGCACCACTTCATCCACCAGGCGCCAATCCACGGCGCGCTTGCCCTTGATGCCTTCTTCCAGGGTGCAGAAAAAATCGGCGCGGTCGCGCCGCACCAAACGCTTGTCCACCAGGCGGGTCAGGCCGCCGGTGCCGGGCAGCACTGCCAGCAAAGGCACTTCGGGCAGCGACACGGCGGTGCTGCCGTCATCCGCCATCATGATGTAATCGGCGGCCAGCGCCAGTTCATAACCGCCGCCGGCACAGGCGCCGTTCACGGCAGCAATATAGGTCTGGCGTGATTCCGCCGAGGCTTCCTCGATGCCGTTACGGGTCTCGTTGGTGAATTTGCAGAAATTCACCTTCCAGCCATGGCTCGACTGGTTCAGCATGCGGATATTGGCGCCGGCGCAGAAAACCCGCTCCTTGGCCGAAGCCAGCACCACGCTGCGCACTTCCGGATGCTCAAAGCGCAGCCGCTGCACGGCATCATGCAATTCGATATCAACGCCGAGATCGTAGGAATTCAGCTTCAGTTCATAGCCCGGGCGCAGGCCGCCATCCTCACGCACATCCAGCGCCAATGTGGCCACCGGGCCATCGATGCTGAGTTTCCAATGTTTGTACTGATCCGGATGTGTGCGGAAATCCACCGGAGCTGCGGCTCCGTTTGTGGCTGCTTGCTCGGCCATGGCGTCTCACCCCTTGAATTCGTGAGAGGCATTATAATGCATATTAATGGGCGAGCAAGAATTATTTTGCAGGCGAGAGCCAGCCCGGATGTGCCTGCAAGGCGACCAGCAATTCGGCGGCGGCGTCATCCAGCGCCTTGCCGGCGGTGTCAAAAGCCATGTCGGCCTTGGCATACAATGTTTCGCGCTGGGCCAGGATACGTTTCAGGTCGGCCATGGCTTCGGTCTGCCCGGCCATGGGCCGCATGTCGCCCTGGGCGATCACCCGGCCCATATGCTCTTCGGGGCGGGCCTTGAGCCAGATGGTGAAGCAATTGGCCAGCAGATGCGCAAAGCTGCCCGGTTCGGAGGGCAGCGAACCCGGTGCGGCAATCACCGCCGGAGCGCGTTCGGCGGTCACACGCTCCAGGGCGCGGCGCTCAAAGCGGCGATAGGCACCCTGGCCGTAAAGATCAAAAATCTCGTTCAGGCTCAAACCCGCTTCGGCCTCGATTTCCTTGGCCATTTCAACAAAATGCAGCCCCAGCCCGGCGGCCAGGCGCTGGCCCAGGCTGGTCTTGCCGGCGCCACGCAGGCCGATCAAGGCGATGTGCCGCTTCACTGCCGGGGCAACGCCGAAGCGCTCGCGGATCACATTCTGCAAATCCTGCTGTTGTGCCGGGGTGAGGGCTTCAATCTGTTGCAGCAGCAAGGCCTGATCGATGCCGTATTTTGGCCGGTCGGCGAGAAAATCGCCCATCGGCAAATCCATGGCGCGGGCAATCTGGCGCAGCAGCAGGATCGAGATATTGCCGGCGCCGGTTTCAAGCTGGGCCAGATAACGTTCGGAAACCCCGGAATCGCGCGCCAGCAGCTTGCGGCTCATACCGCGCCGGGCGCGGGCATTGCGCACCCGTTCACCCACGGCGCCGAGGAAGGCTTCATCCTCGCCGTTTGCCGGCTTGGGATCGAGCTTGGCCGCTACCGTGGCGGGGGATTTTTCCGGTGTTTTGCCCATATCATGCATTATAATGCTTTTTACTCTGGAATGCCAGAAATCAGTGCGCTATATTTCGGGCGCTTCATGTGAAGGAGGAGCGAAGATGCAGATTACCATCCTGGTTGGCACCATGACCGGCACCGCCGAAATTGTTGCGGGCGATGTGAAGAAGGCGCTGGCCGCCGAAGGCCATGCGGTAGACGTGCTGCTGATGGACAATCTGAAAGCCGACGTGTTTCAGCGCCCGGGCGCCTTCCTGATCTGCACCTCCACCTATGGCCAGGGCGACGTGCCGGACAATGCGCGCGATTTCCATGCCGACCTTGTGGCGGCGCGGCCTGATCTGGGCGGCAAACTGGCCGGCGTGATCGGCCTGGGCGACAGCACCTATGCCGATACCTACAATCATGGCGGCATGCAGTTTGAGCAGATCTTGAGCGAACTGGGCGCCACCCTGGTGGGCGAGCGACTGGCGCATAACGCTTCCGGCACCACGCTGCCAGAGGAAGATGCCGTGGTCTGGGCGCTGGAATGGGTCAAGTTGGCCTCGCCGCTGGCCCAGGCTGCATGATGCAGCCGGCATGATCGGCTGCCGGCCTTGATGCCGGCCAAGCGATAAAAAATAGAAAAACGGTTTCTGGGAGGAGACCATCATGCCCCGCTTTCTCGATCTGCCGCGGCGCTACAACGCCGCCAGCCATTTTATCGACCGGCATCTGGCGGAAGGGCGCGGCGCCAAGGTGGCGTTCATCGATGATCGCGGCAGCCACACTTATGCCGAGCTGGCGCAGCGCGTGAACCGCGCCGGCAACCTGCTGAAAAGCCTGGGCGTGCAGCGCGAGCAGCGCGTGCTGATGGCGATGCTGGATGGCATCGATTTTCCGGCGCTGTTTTTCGGCGCCATGAAAATCGGCGCCGTGCCGGTGCCGGTGAACACGCTGCTGCCAACAGCGGATTACGATTTCCTGCTGCGCGACAGCCGCGCCGTGGTGCTGGCGGTTTCCGATGCCTTGCTGGAGAAATTCCGCCCCATTGTCACCGACCAGCCGTATCTCAAGCATGTGCTGATCTCGGGTCGGGTTGCGGCCACGATCAAGCCGCTGGAAGCCCTGCTGGCCGAACAATCCGATCAGCTTGATGCCGCCGAGACCACGCCGGATGATATCGGCTTCTGGCTCTATTCCTCCGGCTCCACCGGCAAGCCCAAAGGCGCCATGCATCTGCATGGCGATATGGTGCATACCGCCGTGCTCTATGCCGAGGAAGTGCTGGGCCTGGCCGAAAGCGACGTGGTGTTTTCTGCCGCCAAGCTGTTCTTCGCCTATGGCATGGGCAATGCGATGAGCTTTCCGCTGCATGTCGGCGCCACTGCCGTGCTGATGGCCGAGCGGCCGACGCCGCAAAGTGTGATGCAGCGATTGCAGCAGCACCAGCCCAGCATCTTCTATGGCGTGCCGACGCTCTACGCCGCCATCCTGGCCGATGCCACGATCAATCGCGACAGCGGCTCGGCCCGGCTGCGCCATTGTGTTTCGGCCGGCGAGGCGTTGCCCGAGGATATTGCCCGGCGCTGGCAGGAGCGGTTTGGTGTTGCCATCCTGGATGGCATCGGCTCCACCGAGATGCTGCATATCTTTGTCTCCAACCGGCCCGGCGATATCCGCCATGGCACCACCGGCAAAGCGGTGCCGGGCTATGATTTGCGTATCGTCGACGACCAGGGCCGCGATGTGGCGGACGGCGAGATTGGTGAATTGCTGGTGGCCGGCCCTTCGGCCGCCATTGCCTATTGGAATAACCGGCCGAAAAGCCTGGTCACGTTTCATGGCCCCTGGACCCGCACCGGCGATAAATATGTGCGCGACGCGGATGGCTACTACGCCTATGCCGGGCGTTCCGACGACATGCTGAAGGTAAGCGGCATCTGGGTGTCGCCGTTTGAAGTGGAATCAGCCTTGCTGGCGCATGAAAAAGTGCTGGAAGCCGCCGTGGTGGCGCATGAGGATACCGACCGGCTGATCAAGCCGAAAGCCTATGTGGTGCCGCATCAGGGCATCCTTGGCGACGATGCCCTGGCGGCCGATCTCAAACAATTTGTGAAAGACCGGCTGGCACCGCATAAATATCCGCGCTGGATTGAATTTGTTGCCGAATTGCCCAAAACTGCCACCGGCAAGATTCAGCGTTTCAAACTCAGGCTGTGATGCAAGTCGCCGATATTTCCGCTGGCCGTGTTGAGTATCGCTGGATTGGCGCGCGCAACCCTGCTGCGCAGCCGGTGCTGGTTTTCCTGCATGAAGGCTTGGGCTCGGTTGCGCAATGGCGCGATTTCCCCGATCAGGTCGCGGCTGATTGTGGCCTGCCGGCTTTGGTCTACAGCCGCATCGGCTATGGTGGTTCATCGCCCTGCGCGCTGCCGCGCCCGATCACTTACATGCATGATGAAGCGCTCAGCCTGTTGCCGGAATTGCTGCAATTGCTGGGCATCGCGCAGCCCATTCTGGTGGGGCATTCCGATGGCGCTTCGATTGCCCTGATCCATGCCGGCGCGGCGCCGCATCCGGGTCTGCTGGGCATTGCCGTGATGGCGCCGCATAGTTATGCCGAGCCGATTTCGGTGCAGTCGATCCGCGCCGCGCATGATGCCTATGCCGGTGGCGATCTGCGCCAGCGCCTAGCCAAGTATCACGGCGCCAATGTGGATTGCGCCTTTCGCGGCTGGTGTGATTCCTGGCTCAACCCGGATTTTGCCCATTGGAATATCGAGGCCGAGGTGGCGCGTATCCGGCATCCGGTGCTGGCGATCCAGGGTGAGGGCGATGAATACGGCACGCTGGCGCAGATCGATACCATCAAGGCCCTGGCCAAAGGCCGCGTCGAAACCCTGATCCTGCCGGATTGTGGCCATTCACCGCACAAGGACCAGCCCGACGCGGTGCGTGAGGCCCTGGCCGGTTATGTGGGTTCGCTTCAGGGCGGCGCGGCGTCGAGATAAGCCACCACCGGGCAATTCACGGTGATGCCGGATGGCGCAAAAGGCGCGCCGTCCGGGCCATTGATGCCCTTGCCCAGCAGGCGATAAATCTCGGCCTGATGCGTGATGCGAATATTGCTGCCGGCCTTCACCCTGTCCTCGGCCCAGGCCGCTAGGCTCACACTCCAGAGCGGTGAATAGCCGCTGGCGGTTTTGCCGGTGGGGAAGGCGGTCAGGATATTGCCCGGTGCGCCCAGCCGCGCTGCATTATGCCGGCCGGCGGTTGCGGCCACGGCGCCATCCAGCACCAGATGCGGCAAACCCTGCGCCTCGGGATTGTCGGCGCCGGTCTGGCCGTTCATCATGGCGATCAGGCCGATATCGCCGTCGCCTTCGCCCAGCTTCGGCACCAGGGTGGCGCGTTCCAGGGCGGCGGCCAATGGGTCGCTGGCCTCGGTACTGATATACAACACGGCGCGGCCTTCGGCGAAGCCACGGCTGAGCAGCAGGGTCACTTGCCGCTTCGCCGTATCAATCGCCAGCACACGATCCATTGTGCGGTCATGGCGGCTGAGGTCAAACGGCCCGTCACCCACAGCCACAATCGGCGCGTTCAATATCGGGCCATCCGCTGCCAACCGGATGAAGGGCGAATAGGCGGCAGGCGCCGTGGCACCGGGCGCCACGGCATCGGCAGCATCCAGTGGCGGAAACCCCTGCGGCCCGGGCCGATAGCGCCGCTCGGGGGCAAAATTCGGTGCGGCGGCAAAAACCAGGCCGGCATCGCTGTGCTGCACGGCCTGCACATGGCCGGCGCGGGCCAGCAGCGGCGCCCATACCACGCCACGCCGTTCGGCATCGGCCTGATCGGATGAATCCATCACGATATACCAGACCGTCTGATTGCCGGCGCGGCCCCGGAACAACGGCAGGGTAACGCTGTTATCCGCCGGCCGCACGCTAAGCGCAGAGCGCAAAACCAGCTGTTCTCGCGGCAACTCGGCAGATGCTTCCGGTATGGCGGCGCAGCCGGTAAACACGGAGAAAATCAGCATGCAGAGGGCGTTTCTTGGGGCGTTCATAGTTTGGATTATGGCGCTTTTCCCTCGCATGGCGAGGGCAGAGCGGTTGACGCTTGCGTGACTTCACGAAAATGCGAGTTAGTCGCGCTTGCAGCACAAACAGCCCTGAGGTATTTATTCTTTGAAAGTCATTCGCATTACTATTCGCATTCTGCCGTCACTGGCATTCTGTTGGGGAGCCGAGAATCATGAGCATCGTAATCTCGCGCCGCGTGGCGCTGGCCCTGGGTGTCGCCGCTGCCGGCCTGCTGGCCTTGCCGGGGCAGGCCCTGGCCCAAGGTGAGTTGAACCTTTATTCCTCGCGGCATTACGACACCGACGAAGCGCTTTATGCCGAATTCACCAAGCAGACCGGCATCAAGATCAACCGTCTGGAAGCGCGTGAGGATGAACTGCTTCAGCGCATGAAGGCCGAAGGCGACAAGAGCCCGGCCGATGTGGTGATCACCGTGGATGCCGGCCGGCTGTATCGCGCCCAGAGCATGGACCTGTTGCAGCCAGCCAATTCGGCCATGCTCGACAAGCTGATCCCGGCGCATCTGCGCGAGCCTTCGGGCCTGTGGTTCGGCTTTTCCAAGCGCGCCCGTATCCTGGTGGTGAACAAGGCGCGCGTGGCGCCGGGTGCGCTGAGCAGCTACGAAGATCTGGCCGATCCGAAATGGAAGGGCAAGGTGCTGATCCGCTCCTCCACCAATGTCTATAATCAGTCGCTGGTCGGCGCCATGATCGCCTCTCAGGGCGAGGAAAAAACCGAAGCCTGGGCCAAGGGCGTGGTGGCTAATTTCGCCCGCGCGCCGAAGGGCGGCGATACCGATCAGATCAAGGCCGTGGCAGCCGGCGAGGGCGATATCGCGCTCTCCAACACCTATTATTTCGCCCGCCTGCTGGCCTCCTCGAAGCCGGAAGACAAGGAGATCGTGTCAAAGCTGGCGGTGATCTTCCCGAACCAGAATGACCGCGGCACGCATGTGAATATCAGCGGTGCCGGCGTGGCCAAATACGCGCCGAACAAGGCCAATGCAGTGAAGTTCCTGGAATATCTCGCCTCCGCCGAGGCGCAGGGTTATTTCGCGCGCGGCAATTATGAATTCCCGGTGATTGGCGGCGTTGCGCTGCATCCGGTGATTCAGCGTTGGGCCGAGTTCAAGGAAGACAAGGTGAATGCCGCCACGTTCGGCAAAAACAACGAAGCCGCGCTCAAGCTGATGGATCGCGCCGGCTGGAAATAAGCCACGGCCTATATCGTTGTAACGAAGGCGGGGGCCGTTGGTTCCCGCCTTTTTCTTTGCCGCTATCGCTCAGGCTTTTGCCGCCACGAAAAACAAACATTGACGCGGGGTGCAATAGTCTATACTGATGGTGTCGTCGATATTTGCTTGGTTAGCTTTGGTTACTGCGCGATTTGCATCGCGCCCTGAACGAACTTCCTTTCAAAAATCGTTACCTCAACCTGCTGCGCGTTTGCGCAGTAGTATCTCTATATCCTCTGAAAGGGGTTCATCATGACCACTGGCACCGTAAAATGGTTTAATTCCACCAAGGGCTTCGGTTTCATTCAGCCGGACAACGGCGGCCCGGATGCCTTCGTGCATATCTCGGCCGTTGAGCGCGCCGGTATGCGCGAAATCGTTGAAGGCCAGAAGATCGCCTATGACATGGAGCGCGACAGCAAGTCGGGCAAGATGTCGGCCTGCAATCTCAAGGCTGCCTAATTCGGAATCTGCTTTCGCTTGACCATGGAAACCTGGACTTGTTGAAAGCACGATCCCTATCAAGGTCAGGCAAATTGCCTGGCCTTTTTTATTGCCATGCTGCGGCGTGGTTATCTATACCGAAACGTGTCGGAAAGGCCTGACCTCCGGTCAGGGTGACACTTCAACTGGAACAATGAATTTGCGAAACCCCAAGAATAACGAACTCTCTGATCGCCGCGGCAATGCTGCCGAGGCGAAGGCCGCCTTGTTGCAAGCCTATCGTGCAGCACAAGAAGCTGCTGCACCGACATTGCAGGCGCGGCAGGCAGAACGTGAAGCCGTCGCCCAGGCCCGCGAACAGCGCCGCGCTGTGCGTGAGCAACAAAAGGCTGAAGAACAGGCCCGCATTCAGGCCGAAGCCGCCGCGCGTGCCGAAGCCCTTGCCGCCGCCGAGCGCGCCGAGCAGGAGCAGCGCGAAGCTGCCGAAAAGAGCCGCACCACCCGTGTGGTGCAGGATGAAGCCACCCGCAAGGCCGAGCGCGACCGGCGCTATGCCAATCGCAAGGCGCGCCGCGGCTAGGCTTTCAGTGCAACACACCTTTCTTCGTCATGCCCGGGCTTGACCCGGGCATCTCATTTTTTTGACTGTTTTCCGGGTATTTTTTCGATTGGAGAGAGATACCCGGGTCAAGCGCACGACTGTCCGGTTTAATTTTTGTCGGAGCGTCGAACGACTCGGCATTACTGAGGTTTTGG
>DLGP01000152.1:17251-20905 GCA_002482765.1 Alphaproteobacteria bacterium UBA7691 | reverse complement strand
CGGCTGCGGCTTCGGCGCCGGCGCCGGGGCGCCAAAGCGGTAGGTGAAGCCAACCATCACGGTGTGGTTCTGGTTGCTGCCCTTGGCATCAACATTCGCGGTGTTGCTGTCAAACTTGGCGCGGCCACCGGTCAGGTAGCGGTAATCGGCGCCCACCAGCCAGTTGTCGTTCAGCGCATAATTGGCGCCGATGATGCCCTGCACGGCCGGAGCCCAGGCGCTGTCATCAAATGTCACGGCGCCAACAGTGCCTTCGCCGGAGATGTTGGTCAGACCAACGCCGAAGCCGACATACGGCACAAAATTGCCCATGCCGTTGAAATCATACAGCACATTGGCCATGGTCGACCACGAGCTGATCTCAATGTTGCTGGCACCCTTGCCGTCATTCTGGCGATAGGACAATTCGCCTTCAACGCGCAAATCGCCAAAGCCGTAGCCGACCTTGCCGGCACCGGCCCAGCCAGTGTCATGCTCAACCGAGGCAGTGCCGTTCGGGGCATTGCGAACCTTGGTGTCATCAACCCAGTTGGCGCCACCGGCAAGACCGGCATACCAGCCGTTGGTTTGCGCCAGGGCAGGCTGGGCGGCCATGAGCGCCAGGGTGGCGCCGGCCAGAAGTGCTGCTCGCAGCTTCATCGTAATCTCCCTTTGGGACTAAAGGCATGGGGCGCAAGGCCCCTGCCATGGACTCGTGAATTCAGGTGGCTACTATCAACTTTGTTCGCCGCAGCGTAAAGCGGAAAGGCCAAATTTGGGCCAATAATTCCCCACCTGTTGCCGCAATGCCACAATCAACCTCCAATGGTTGCAAGTGCTTGATTTAAATCGTCAATCACGTCCTGAGGGTGCTCCAGGCCAACCGACATGCGGAGCAAATCGTCCGCAATCCCTAATTTTGCACGCTCTTCGGCAGACAATCGCTGATGGGTGGTGGTGGCCGGGTGAGTGATCAGGCTCTTGGAATCGCCCAGGTTGTTGGAGATATCCAGCAGCCGCAGCGCGTTGAGCATGCCGAAAGCGGCAGCCTTACCACCTTTGACGCGGAACGCCACCATATTGCCGGGGCCGCTCATCTGCCGCTTGGCCAGATCATATTGCGGGTGGCTTTGCAGGCCGGGGAACATAAGTTGCTCAATCCCGTCATGGCCGGCCAGCGCGGCAGCCACAATGCTGGCATTCTCAACATGGCGCGACACCCGCAATTCCAGGGTTTCCAGCCCCTTGAGCATGACCCAGGCATTAAACGGGCTGAGCGCCGGGCCGGTATGGCGCAGGAAGGGCGTCAGTTCGTCGCGCACAAAGGCTTCCGAACCCAGCACCACGCCGCCAAGCGCACGGCCCTGGCCGTCGATATGCTTGGTGGCGCTGTACACCACAATATCGGCGCCAAGCTGGAGCGGCTTCTGCAACACCGGGGTGGCAAACACATTATCCACAATTACCCGGGCGCCAACCGCATGGGCCAGATCGGCCACGGCGCGGATATCGGTCACTTCCAGGGTCGGGTTGGCCGGGGTTTCCAGAAACACGGCGCGGGTGCGTTTGGTGATCGCCGCCTCCCAGGCGGCCAGGTCGGTGCCATCCACCAGGGTGCTTTTGATGCCGAAACGCGGCAGCAATTCCTCGATGATATAGCGGCAGGAGCCAAATACGGCGCGGGCCGACACCACTTCATCACCGGCCTTGAGCTGGCACATCAGCGCCGCATTCACCGCCGCCATGCCGGATGCCACGCCGCGCGCCGCCTCGGCGCCTTCCAGCAGCGCCATGCGGGTTTCAAACATATCCACGGTGGGATTGGCAAAGCGGCTGTAGACAAAGCCGGGCTGTTCGTTCTTGAACCGCGCCTCGGCGGCCTCGGCGCTGTCATAGCGGAAGCCGGAGGTCATGAAGATGGCTTCCGATGTCTCGCCGAACTGGGAACGATTGGTGCCGCCGCGCACCAGCTTGGTGGCCAGGCGCCAGTTTTCGGCCGCCTTCCGGTTCTCGCTCATATCAACAACCCTTTCAGCCCAAACAAAAAACCCCGGCACCGCAAAGGCCCGGGGTTCGCTTGAACCGCCCGACCTTTTAGCGGTTTGTTTAACGTGGTCCGCAAGCCGGTCGGCTCAAATCACCACGAAGTAGCCACGTTTCTAGGCCCGGGGCGGGTATCCGTCAAGCGGAAATCCGCCCGCCCAGCTAAAGCCCCCGGGGTCAGCGCGCCGTCCAGCCGCCATCAACGGCAATCGCCGTGCCGGTGATCGACTTGGCCATCTCGCCGCACAGGAACAAGGCCAAAGCCGCCACTTCCTCAACTTCGACAAAACGCTTGTTCGGCTGCGAGGCCAGGATCACTTCGCGGATCACCCGCTCGCGCGGCATGTTATGCGCCTTGGCCTGATCCTCGATCTGGCCTTCCACCAGCGGCGTGCGCACATAGCCCGGGCAGATTGCATTCACCGTGATATTGGTTTCCGCCACTTCCAGCGCCGACGCCTTGGTGAAGCCGATCTGGCCGTGTTTGGCCGCGACATAGGCCGATTTGTAGGGCGAAGCGACCAGGCCATGCGCCGACACGATATTGACCACACGGCCCCAATTGCGCCGCTTCATGCCCGGAAAAGCCGCCTTGGTGGCATGGAATGTGGAACTGAGGTTGATATTCTGGATCGCTTCCCATTTCGCCTCGGGGAATTCATCCACCGGGGAAACAAACTGGATGCCGGCATTGTTGACCAGGATATCAACCGCACCAAAAGCACTCTCGGCGCCACGGATCAGGTCGGCCACCTCGTCGCCCTTGCTCATATCGGCGCCGCTATAGAGCACCATCACACCGGTTTCCGCTGCCAGCTCGGCGCGGATTTTTTCGATCGCGGCGGCCTCGCCGAAGCCGTTCAGCATCACATTCACGCCCTGCCCGGCCAGCGCCCGGGCAATACCCAGGCCGATACCGCTGGTGGAACCGGTGACAACGGCAGACTTGCCTTTGAGCATAACTGCTCTCCTTTATAAGGGTGCGGTGCACGATAGCTTGCCGGCCCGAGCCCTTGCAAGTGAAGGGCTGCTACGTTACCCAGGAATGGCACGATTTTGGAGACAGAAAGCCGATGCTTCACCAGTTGAATGACGACGAACCGGCGCAGGACGACAAGGAAAACGGCAAGCCCGAAAAGGCGGTCGGCATCGATGAACGGCTGTTCAAGGCGCGCTCGATCCTGATTTTCGGCGGCATCGACCAGAAACTGGCCAAGGATGTCACCGCCCGCCTGCTCGCCCTGGCCCATGCCGGCGACGACCCGATCACGATTTATCTCAATTCCCAGGGCGGCCATGTGGAATCGGGCGACACGATCTATGACGTGATCAAGTTCGTGAAGCCGACGGTGCGCATCATCGGCACCGGCTGGGTCGCCTCGGCCGGCGCGCTGATCTTCTCGGCCGCCTCACGCGAAAACCGGCTCAGCCTGCCCAATACCCGCTACCTGCTGCACCAGCCGTCGGGCGGCACCGGCGGCAGCGCCTCCGATGTGGCGATCCAGGCCAAGGAAATTATCCGCATGCGCAAGCGGCTGAATGAAATCTTCGCCCGCGAAACCGGCCAGCCGCTGGAACGGATCGAAAAGGACACCGACCGCGATTACTGGATGAGCGCCGAGGAAGCCGTGG
>DLGP01000152.1:4987-17164 GCA_002482765.1 Alphaproteobacteria bacterium UBA7691 | reverse complement strand
TTTGAGCGGCACCGGCACGAAGCGAGGTTCGCCATTACGCAGGATTTGCAGCAAGGCCACCTTGCGCTTGGAATCGCGCAACGCCTTGAGCATTTCGGCGGCATCCTCGGGGTTGCGCACCTCGGATTGCGAGACTTCGACAATCACGTCGCCGGCGCGCACATCACGTTTTGCTGCCGGACCTTCGGCCTCCACATCCACCACCACCACGCCGCGCACATCGTCCTTGATGTCAAACCGCTTGCGCAATTCGGCATTCAGCGGCGCGATCTTCACGCCGAGATCGGGCAGATTGGTTTCGCCACGGCTGGCCCTGGGCTTGGGATCGGCGCCCTTGGCCGGCGGCGCCTCAGCCGAGGCCATGGCCTGTTCCAATTCGCCGAGCGTGGCGCGCAGGGTGACTTTTTTGCCCTTGCGCAACACATCCACCGGCACCGCCTTGCCAACATTGGTTTCGGCCACGGTGCGGGTGAGCGAATTGGTCGACGAGATCGGCTTGCTGTCAAACGACACGATCACGTCGCCGCCCTGAATGCCGGCTTTCTCGGCCGGGCCACCCGGCACCACCTTGGCCACCAGGGCGCCACGCGCCTTGTCGAGCCCCAGTTCTTCCACCATCTCGTCGGTGACCGACTGGATCTGCACGCCGAGCCAGCCGCGCTTGGTGCGGCCGAATTCGATCAATTGCTGCACCACCGGCCGCGCCATCGCCGACGGCACCGAAAAGCCGATGCCGATCGAGCCGCCGGATTGCGAGAAGATCGCGGTGTTGATGCCAATCACCTCGCCGGCCTTGTTGAACAGCGGGCCGCCTGAATTGCCCTTGTTGATCGAGGCATCGGTCTGGATGAAATCGTCATAACGGCCGGCACCGATATCGCGGCCACGCGCCGAGATGATGCCGGCGGTGACGGTGCCGCCGAGGCCGAGCGGATTGCCGATGGCCAGCACCCATTCACCAACCCGCGCCTTGGCCGAGTCGCCCCAGTTGATCGGCTTGAGCGGCTGCTTCGGTTCCACCTTGAGCACGGCCAGATCAACTTCCGGATCGCGGCCGATGATCTTGGCTGCCAGTTCGGTATTGTCATGCAGGATGACGCGCACCTCGTCGGCATCGGCGATGACGTGGTTATTGGTGACCACATAGCCGCGCGCATCGACGATGAAGCCGGAGCCGAGCGACGAAACCTGACGCGGCGGCCGGTTGCCGCCGCCGCCGCCGCCACGCTGCTGCCGGTCAAAGAAATCCTTGAAGAATTCCTCAAACGGCGAGCCGGGCGGGAATTGCGGCATGCCTTCCGGCAAGGTGCCGGCGCCCGGGCGGTTCTTCACTGTCTGGGTGGTGGAGATATTCACCACCGAAGGCAGCAACTGCTCGGCCAGATCGGCAAAGTCGCCTTCCGGTGCCCGCGCCTGGGCCGGTGTCAGACTGCCCAGCACAAGCTGGGCAGCCAGTATTCCGGCCACAGCCAGGCCCCTGAGTGAGGGACCCGTGATCGACGGCATGATTGCCATGGTCTACTCCTTGTTACCCGGGCGACAGGCTCAGCGCTTCGGCGCCGCCGCCCCGGGACTTTCGGTAAAGTAGCGGAAGAATTCCGAATTCGATGATAAAATCATCGTGGTATCGGCCTGCTGCAAGGCCTTGGAATAGGCCTGCAACGAACGATAGAAGGCATAGAATTCGGGATCCTGGTTGGCAGCCTGGGCGAAAATCTTGGTGCGGCTGGCATCGCCTTCACCGCGCAGGATTTCCGATTGCTTGCGCGCATCGGCCAACAGCACGGTGCGCTGGCGTTCGGCATCGGCGCGGATTTTCTCGCCCAATTCGAAGCCGGTGGCGCGCTGTTCCTTGGCCTCGCGCTCACGTTCCGTCTGCATACGGCGGAAAATCGCCTGGCTGATCGTATCGGGGAAATCGGCGCGCTTGATGCGCACATCCACGATATCGATGCCGAGCCGGGCCGCATCCGCATCCAGCACATTGCTGACCGCCAGCATCGCCGCCGGGCGATCACCCGAAACGATGGCAATGGCATCCAGCTTGCCGAAGGCACCGCGCAGCGCATTGGCCACCGAAGGCGCCAGGTTGTTGCGCAGCAGGGCTTCAGTGCGCACCGACTGGTAATACAGCAACGGATCAACGATGCGATAGCGCACGAAGCTGTCTACCAGCAGCCGCCGGCGATCCGTGGTGAGGATTTCTTCCGGCTGCGCATCCAGGCCGAGGATACGCTTGTCGAAATAGATCACATCCTGCACCAGCGGCACCTTGAAGTTCAGGCCCGGCTCGGTGATGACACGGCGCGGATCACCAAACTGCACCACCAGCGCCTGCTGCGCCTGATGCACGGTGAAAAGTGAACCCTTGAGGATGAAGCCGGCAACCACAACAAGGATGCCGAGAGCAAGGAGGAAAGTGCGATTCATGACGGCTCTCCTCACTTCTTCTTCTGCAATTCGGGCAGCGGCAGATAAGGCACCACGCCCTGGCCACCCGAGGTATTCTGATCCATCACCACCTTGTTGGTGCCGCGCAGGATGGTTTCCATGGTTTCCAGATACATGCGCTTGGCAGTCACATCCTTGGCCTGTTTGTATTCGTCATAAACCGAGATGAAGCGGGCGGCTTCACCCTGGGCATTGGCGATCACTTCCTGCTTGTAGGCTTCGGCCTGTTGCAGGATGCGCTGCACCTCGCCGCGTGCACGCGGCAGGATGTCATTGCGGAAAGCCTCGGCTTCGTTCTGGGCGCGCTCGCGGTCGGCCTGGGCGGCCTGCACGTCGCGGAACGCATCGATCACCGATGCCGGCGGCTCGGTGCGCTGCAACGCCACCTGGTTGATCGTCACGCCGGCCTTGTAGCCATCCAGCACGGTCTGCATCAGCACGCGGGTATCATCGGCGATCTTGGTGCGGCCTTCGGTGAGGGTGAACTGGATCGGATTCTTGCCCACCACTTCGCGCACGGCACTTTCCGCCACCTGCTTGATGGTGCGCGGCACATCCGAAACATTGAACAGATAAAGCTGCGGGTCTTTCACCTGCCACAGCACGGTGAAATCGATATCGACGATATTCTCGTCGCCGGTCAGCATCAGGCTTTCTTCCGGCACGTCGCGGCTCTGGCCGGCGCGCACGTTGGTTTCGCCCACGGTGCGGAAACCAATTTCCTCGCGGTTCACGGTGGTGACGCGCGGGGTCTGCACGGTTTCAATCGGCCAGGGCCAATGCCAGCGCAGGCCGGGCTGGGTGATATCGGCGAAACGGCCGAAACGCAGCACCACGCCGGCTTCGTTTGTATCCACCCGATAGATGCCGCTGCCCATCCACACGGCGATAGCGGCAAGAAACAGCAGAATGATGCCACGGCCGGAAACATTGCCGCCCGGCATCATGTCGCGCATACGGTCCTGGCCCTTGCGCAGCAAATCCTCAAGATTGGGCGGAATCGGACCACCGCCGCCGCCATTGCCGCCCGTTGGGCCCCCGCCACGCGGGCCTTGGCCCCAGGGGCCACGGCCGCCGCCGCCGCCGCCGCCTTGCCAACCACCGCCACCACCTTGATTGCTCCAGGGCATCTCAAATCCTTCCGCGTCCAATTGTTGCACCGCCAAATCCGGCATGTCGAACCGGGAACTGGCGGGCGGCGCCCCCCGCCGGGCGCACCGCTTTATTGATTAGGCCTACCTGTTGGGCTGTTTGCCCCCGCTTGCCGGTCGCTTTATATCACAGGGCGCGATATATCACCTGGGCAAGAGGCAACGCGGCCGCCCTAAGCCCATAATTCTGGCCGCCTGCGACAATATTGGAACGATTACGGGGATTTCAAGCATGACCGGGGTGACTGAGACGCAGGTTCTGGATGCCCTGCGTGAGGTTATGGATGCTGATCGTGGCAAGAATGTGGTCGAACTCGGCATGGTTGGCGGCCTGGTGGTCAAGGGCAGCAATGTCGGTTTTGTGCTTGAAGTGGCGCCACAGGACGGCCCGCGCAAGGAACCTTTGCGCAAGGCCTGCGAAACCCGCATTGCCGCCCTGCCCGGCGTAACATCCGTCACCGTTGTGCTGACCGCCCAGAGCGAGGGCAAACAGGCCCCCAAGCACAACCACGGTCATGACCACAAACATGATCATGGCCATGATCACAGCCATGCCCCGGCCGCCAAGGCCAGCGTGGGTGAACGCCCGGGCGTGCCGGGGATCAAATCCATCATCGCCGTGGCCTCGGGCAAGGGCGGCGTGGGCAAATCCACCACGGCGGTGAACCTGGCCCTGGCCATGGCGCGCCAGGGCCGCAAGGTTGGCCTGCTGGATGCCGATATCTACGGCCCCTCGGTGCCGCGTATGCTGGGCATCACCGGTAAACCGCATTCGCCCGATGGCAAAAAGCTGCAACCGATGCTGGGCTGGGGCATTCCCGCCATGTCGATGGGTTTCCTGGTGGCCGAAGACACGCCGATGATCTGGCGCGGCCCGATGGTGATGAGCGCGCTGGAACAGATGCTGCGTGACGTGACCTGGGGCGAATTGGACGTGCTGGTGGTGGATATGCCGCCCGGCACCGGCGATGCCCAGCTTACCATGGCGCAGCGCGTGCCGTTGGCCGGCGCGGTGATTGTCTCCACGCCGCAGGACATTGCCCTGCTGGATGCGCGCAAGGGGCTGAACATGTTCCGCCGCGTTGATGTGCCGGTTTTCGGCATCATCGAGAATATGAGCTTTTTCTGCTGCCCGAATTGCGGCCACCGCTCGGATATCTTCTCGCATGGCGGCGCGCAGCGCACGGCGGCGGAACTGGGCTGCGATTTCCTGGGCGAATTGCCCTTGGTGATGGCGATCCGTGAAACTTCGGATGGCGGCACGCCGATTGTGATGAGCCAGCCGGATAGCGCCGAGGCCAAGGCCTATGGCGCCATCGCCGCCAAGGTGCTGGACAAGATCGATCGCGGCGCCGGCGCCCAGGCCGGGCCGCGCATCGTCATCCAGTAATCCGAGCTTAAACTGGCAGTGCCTCGGGCGCATATTGCGCGGCGAATTCGGCGCTCGGCGGGATCGGCTTGATCACGTCGATCAGCACGCCATTCGGGTCGGCCAGGATGAAATGGCGCTGGCCAAACGGCTCGTCGCGCAAGGCCAGCCGGATATCCAGCCCTTCGGCCACCGCCCGGGCATAGGCCGCATCCACATCGGCCAGTTCAAAATTGAGCAGCAGGCCGCCCTGCATCGGCTGGCGGAAACCTGCCGGGATGGTGCTGTGGCGAAAATCCAGCAGCGCCAGATGCACATTGGCATCATCGCGCGCGGTGAGATGCACATACCAATCCGCCACGAAGGCTGGCGCGAAATCAAAATGGCGCTGATAGAATGCCTGGCTGCCGGCCACATCGGCGGTGCAGATGACGGGATAATAGCTGGTGATCTTCATGGCGATGCTCCTTCAGATTTTGCTTTGTGGTTGCGCGGTGACTGATTAGGATGATCTGGATTTAACATACAGGCAGTATGTATGCAAGATAAAAAGCAGAGTAAGGCTGAAAAACACGCCGCCACCCGGGCTGCCCTGCTGGCCACGGCGCGGCGGTTATTTGCCGAACTGGGTTATGCCGGCGCCGGCACCGAGGATGTGGTGCGCGAGGCGCAGGTGACGCGCGGCGCGCTCTACTATCACTTTGCCGATAAGCGGGCGCTGTTCGAGGCCGTGGTGGAAGCCGAAGCGGCTTTGGTGCTGGCCGCGATTGAGGCCGCCACCGCCTCGGCCGGCGATCCGCTGCAAGCCCTGCGGCTCGGCAGCCACGCTTTCCTGGATGCCTGCCTCAGCCCCGGCACGCGGCAAATCTACCTGCTGGATGCACCCTCGGTGCTGGGCTGGGCGCGCTGGCGCGAAATCGATGGCCGCCACGCCATGGGTTCGCTGCGCGCCGGCGTGGAAGCGGCGATGGCCGCCCTGCCGCCCGAACGCCGGCTGCCGCCCGAGGCACTGACCTATCTGCTTTCCGGCGCCATGAACGAGGCCGCGCTCTGGCTGGCCGAAGCCGCTGACGAGGCCAGCGCCCGTGATGGCTGCACCCAAAGCCTGCTGCGTCTTTTGGATTTGCTGTTCAAAACTGATTAGGACGGAATCCGTCTCCAGCAGACGGGGATATCAATAAGCTGCGTTGTCAGGGCAAGGTCGGCCGGCGTGGTGGCGCGCTCCAGTCCAGCGTGAATCGACAATACGGTGCCTGTCACCGAAGCATAGGCGGCGGCGCAATGTTGTGAACAGATCAGTGATATGGGGCGGCGGTTTACGGTTGAGCGTGAACGCCACATGCGGCCGCGCTCCACAAGAATCCGCAACAATTCAGGCCAACCATATTGGCCACCCAGTTTTGTCAGGCAACTGATCGCTATCCCGAAACGCTGTTCGCTGCTGAGCTGGGCCATGCGCCTTACGCAGATATAGCGCCCTTGCACCGCATCGAATAATGGATGCACGCGGATTCTGGGCCACACCGCCTCGCATAAATGTTCGTTGCCGATGTAAATTGCCGCATGCTGCCACATCGCGTGGGCCGGGGCGTAACCACAATCAGCCTGAACCTTTTGAATCATCCGGCTGACAAGGCCCGGCTGCGTATCGCTGAACAGAATGATATCGCCGGGCAGCCATTCATCCGTGTTGGGATAACGCCCGAAGGCGCGCAAGGCAGGCGGAATGGGGGATTTGGGGTGAAACTCACCCGTCGTATTACGATCCCCAGGATCGAGATAGGGCAAGGAAACCTTACCCCACCATCAATTCAGCCGTTTTGACCTGCTCGCCATCGGCCGAGAAACGCACTCTACGCCCTTCCTTCAGTCCGATCTCCTTGGCGGATTCGCCGCGATAGCCTTTGATTTTATCGAAGGTGAACGCGAAATGTGAATGCGAGGATTCCTCCTGCACCACGACGAGGCCCTGCTTATCCAGATGAACAATCCGACCGGTTTGTGTCATATCCAGCACTCCTGCTTCACCAGTATGAGTGTCGCCAAGCCGGCAATTCAAGCCCCTTTAATACAAAACACAACCTATATCATTTATCACAGATTTCAATGCACATTAAAACCCAGCCTTGTCGCCGGCCTTATGCTCCACCACGCCAAGCGCATCGGCCAGTCGCAGCTTGGCGCTGCCGGGTTTGAGCGGCTGCTGCTGGCTTGCATCCGGGCGCCAGCCGGTGAGCATGACAAACTCGAACGTGGCCCTTATCCGGCCATCCGGCGCGGCGAAACGCTCGGCGTATATCTGCGCCATACGCAGCAAAGTGGCGCGCGGCGTGAAGCCCTTGCGGCGGCCAAGCAGCGCATTGGCCTCGCCCATGCCGCGCAGGTCGCGCATCAGGGCAAAGGCATCGGCATAAGTGACCGTGATGCGTTCGGCATCAGCCACCGGCAGGGCAAAGCCGGCACGCTGCAACAAGGCGGCGCCATCGTAAGTCCCAACCATCGGCGCCACATGCGGGCTGGCGCCGGTTGCCAGCTCACTTTCCGCCATCAGCCAGGCCTGTCGCAGTTCGGTGAGTGTCTCGCCGCCAAACAGGGCGGCCAGAAACAGCCCGTCCGGCTTGAGGCAGCGTTGCACCTGAATCAGTGCGCCGGGCAGATCGTTGACCCAATGCAGGTTGAGCAGGCTGAGCACCAGATCAAACCGCGCCTCGGCCAGCGGCAGCATATCCTCTTGGGCCATAAAATCGCTGCCCATGCCGATAACCTGGCCAATGCTGCTGCCAGCCAGGCGCGGCGCCAGCCAAGCAGCCGGCGCGCCTTGCAGCAAAGCCAGCGGGAATTGCCGGCGGATATCGCGCAGCCGATCAAGCAGGCGCTCCGCTGCCTCGGCATGCAGGAAATCAAAGGCGGCAAAATTGCCCGCAACGCGGCGGCGGTGCTGCCGCTTGGCGGCGGGATCGAAAATCAGCATAGTCTCGGCCATGCGCCCATTCTGCCATGGGCGCCGGGGGTATGCCATGGCGAGGCCGAAAACAGCGGCGAAGCGCAAACGGATCAATCTGGCCTTGCAGGGCGGCGGCAGCCATGGCGCCTTTGCCTGGGGGGTGCTGGACCGCCTGCTGGAATCCGACCTGTTCGAGATTGAGGGCGTGGTTGGCACCTCGGCCGGCGCGATGAATGCCGCCGTGCTGGCGCATGGCTTGGCGATTGGCGGCAATGAGGGCGCGCGAGCCGAATTGCGCCGTTTCTGGCACGGCATTTCCGAGAGCACGCGTCATTCGCCGCTCAAGCCCAGCCCGCTGGACCGCATCATGCAGCCCGGCAGCATGCAATATTCGCCGGTCTACATGATGTTTGACCTGATGACCCGGCTGCTGTCGCCCTATCAGCTCAATCCCGGCAATGTGAACCCGCTGCGCGACCTGTTGCAGAGCATCGTGCAATGCGAAGACCTGCGCAATTGTGTCAGCGTGAAGCTGTTCATCTGCGCCACCAATGTGCTGAGCGGCAAGATCCGCGTATTCCAGAACCAGGATGTCAGCATTGATGCGGTAATGGCCTCGGCCTGCCTGCCGTTTCTGTTTCAGGCGGTGGAGGTGGATGGTGAGCATTACTGGGATGGCGGCTATATGGGCAATCCGCCGATCTATCCGCTGATCTATGATTGTGAAAGCCGCGATGTGCTGATTGTGCAGATCAATCCGATCCGCATCGAGGAAGTGCCGACCAGCGCCCATGCCATCATGGACCGCATCAACACGCTGAGCTTCAATTCCAGCCTGATGCGCGAAATGCGCGCCATCCATTTTGTCACCAAGATGATCGATGGCGGCTATGATGATAACGGTCGGCTCAAGCGCATGCTGATCCACAGCATCGATGCCGAGGAGGAATTACGCAAATTCGGCGCTTCCTCAAAGCTGAATGCGGAATGGGATTTCCTGCAAAGCCTGTTCGAGCTGGGCCGCAGCCGCGCCGATCTCTTCATCACCGCGCATTACGACAAGGTGGGGCGCGAAAGCTCCACCGACCTGATCGAGAAATTTCTATAGCGCTTTACTCTCGAGACCTGATTTATGAATTGTATTCTTGGGAATCAAGGATAGGCGCTTTGAGGGGATTTTATTGGGGTACATCATCATGATTTTGCAGAAATTCTTTTATCGGAGAAAAATTAGGCCAGCCTTCGGAATCGAGCTCGAGTCGAATGAGCTGAGCTTGAGAGTTTGCAGATCGGACTGCATTTTCCAGCGACTTAAAATCATTTTCCTTCATGCGCCAGCCGGCAAAAACGCCAACTACATGACAAGATTCCATTTTAACATAACGACTGGCTGATGAGGTTTTATTTAGGTTCGTACTAAGCTGTTGCTTTTCAAGCTTCGCGATTACGCGCCATTCTTTTTCATATTTCCAATCAGGTAGTTTGCGCAGAAATATTGCGCGATAGGTTTTAGGGTCATAAGTGACCCCCGCGGTTGCATTATAATCCACTTCCAAGGCATGAAATAATGGCGGCGGATCTGTTTTTGGAAGTCCATCATCAATATCCTTATAGGCGACGAGATAGCCACTCGCATTTGCCGCATAATGCGCCCACATCGGCAAGCTGTCGTACCCCCTAGTGAGACTAAGTACGCCAAGCTTACTGCGCAAATCAAAAAGAAACTCATTCAATCTCTTACGCATTAAAGATTCGTCGTTATAAATTAGCCAGTTAGCCATTTGCTTGACCATTTCACGCGATGGCGGAACCTCAGCACGTAATTGATCTGGTGTCAGAAATTTTATTAATTCTTGCTGTTCTAGCCAGACTGCATAATCTTCTTCCGTGCAATCATGTGTGCGAACATGGTCGAGAGAGGCGTGGTATGCTTTTTCATTCCATGTGGGAAGCATCTCAACCGGGTCATTTAATTCATGTATCGCTGTAAATTTAAGGCAGCCACCAAGAATGCTTGATGCATATTCTGCATCGTTTATAAATTTGAATAAAATTCTTGGTTTCACGTTTCTCTCCATACAGAAACAATCTGTCTAACCGGCGCGATAGGCCGCCACGAGCGCGCGGGCGCGGCGGCCAACTTCCGCCGCATCCAGGCCGGGCTGGTAGAGCGACGAACCCAGGCCGAAGCCGGCAGCGCCGGCTGCCAGCCAGGGCGCCATGTTATCCGTGCCGATGCCGCCCACCGGCAGCACCGGCATCGTGGCCGGCAACACGGCGCGCAGGCTTTTCAGCACGGCCGGGCTGCTGGCCTCGGCCGGAAACAGCTTCAGCGCATCGGCACCGGCATTGATCGCGGCAAAAGCCTCGCTCGGCGTGGCGAAGCCGGGCATCACCGCCAGGCCACGCTGGCGCGCCGCCTGGATGATATTGCTATCGGCATGCGGCATCACGATCAGTTTGGCGCCACTTAAAGCCGCCGCTTCCATCTGCGCCAGATTAAGCACCGTGCCGGCGCCGATCAGCGCATGCTCGCCAAAGGCCGTCGCCAGCCTGGCGATGCTTTGCAGCGGCTGCGGCGAATTGAGCGGCACTTCGATGATGCCGAAGCCAACTTCCACCAATGCAGCGCCAATCGCCAGCACCTCATCCGGCTGAACACCGCGCAGGATGGCTACCAGCGGCAGGGCGGCCAGCTTGTCCTTGAAGAGTGTCATTGCAGCAGGCACCCCAATCGATACAGCCCACGCGCCGCCGCATGGGCCGGCGCCAATGTGGCATTCAGCCCCAGCAGGCCAGCCGCTTCGGCATACCGCGCCACCAGGGCGCCCTCGCCGGCCAGGATCAATTGCGCGCCGGGCGGCATCTGGCGCAATTCATGGCCAATCAAGATGCCGGAAAGATATTCCGCCGCCGCCATGCCGCTGACTTCGCCAAACAGCGCCCGCGCCCGCACACCAAACACATGATGCAGCAAACCGCCCGGATCGCCGCTGCGCGCCACGCCTTCGGCAAAAGCCGCCGGATCAGGCGCTGAAGGCGGCTGCAACACACTGGCCAGCAGGCCATGGCGGCTGAGCAAAGCATAAAGCTCGCCGGTGAAATGCGTGGCAAAGCCGATCACTTTGCCGGCCCGCGCCAGCACCGCCTTGCCATGGGTGCCGGGCAAGCAGAAATGGCTATCGCCGGCCGCTTCATCCAGCAGGCCGAAAACCTGCATTTCCTCGCCACGGATCACATCCGGCACACCCTGGGCATCGCGGCAGGACAGGCCGGGGCAGAACCAGATATCCGGGCCGCCCTCCCACGCCATGCGCCGCGCCGCCTGGGCCAGATCGGCCAGCCCGGCAGGACAGGGGATATACGGCATTTCATGCCAGCCCTGGCGGCTGCCGATCATGCCGGCGGCCAGCACAAAACTTTCGCCCTCGGCAAGCCAGGCGCCGATTTCGCGTTTCAGCAGCGGGCCATGCTCGCCGGGGCGCAACGCCGTGATGCCATATGGCCCGGCGCATTGGGCCTGGATGGCGCCGCTGGCATCATCCAGGCGCCAGGCGCGAAACCCGGTGCTGCCCCAATCGACGACGATCAAAGCTGCCTCATGCCACCAGCCGCTGGCCGCTGGCAGCATCAAACAGATGCACGCGATCAAGCTGCGGCACAAAATGCATCGCCGCGCCCGGCGCATAACCGCTGCGTTCGGCAAACACGCCGCAAACCTGGGCGCCAGCCAAAGTGGCATAGACAAAGGTGTTGGCGCCGGTCGGCTCCACCACGCCCACCGTCACCGGCAGGCCGCCCTGGCTGCCCGGCGCCATATGTTCGGGCCGAATGCCGTACACCACCGCCTGGCCATCCTGGCCCGCCGCATTGGCGCCCAGCGGCAGATCAATGCCGGCCTCGGTGGCCACCCAGGCGCGGCCATTATCGCGGCGCAGCCGGCCAGAAATCAGGTTGATCGCCGGCGAACCGATAAAGCCGGCCACAAACAGGTTGGCCGGCGTATCATACAATTCCAGCGGCGAGCCGATCTGTTCCACGATGCCGTCATGCATCACAACAATGCGGTCAGCCATGGTCATGGCCTCGATCTGGTCATGCGTCACATAGATCGAGGTGGTTTTGAGCTGCTGATGCAAAGCCTTGATCTCGGTGCGCATCTGCACACGCAGCTTGGCATCCAGGTTGCTGAGCGGCTCGTCAAACAAAAACACCTGCGGATTGCGCACAATGGCGCGGCCCATGGCCACGCGCTGGCGCTG
>DLGP01000152.1:4823-4974 GCA_002482765.1 Alphaproteobacteria bacterium UBA7691 | reverse complement strand
GCCGCCGGAAAGCTGCTTCGGATACCGATCCAGCAACTGGCCCAGGCCGAGAATTCCGGCAGCAGTGGCCACACGCTCGTCGATCTCGCTCTTGTCGGCTTTGCGCAGCTTGAGCGAGAAGCCCATATTGTCGCGCACCGTCATATGCGGA
>DLGP01000152.1:2302-4647 GCA_002482765.1 Alphaproteobacteria bacterium UBA7691 | reverse complement strand
AGCCCGAAGGCCCCACCAGCACCACAAATTCGCCATCCGGGATGGCTACGTCGATACCGCGGATCACTTCCAGTGCGCCGTATTTCTTGCGTACCTGCTGTACTGTCACGCTTGCCATGGCCTACCCCTACTCCCTTTTGCTTTTTTGTCGTTTAAGGCGCGCTTCTTGCGGTTGGGAAATCAACCCTCCACCAACTGCCTGACACGCACCACCATTTCATCCACCGCCTGCTCCGGCGCCTGCTTGTCCAGCACCACGCGGCTCACCGCGCGATGCCACAGGGTTTCGACCTGGATGGCAGCAAATTTTGCATTATAGACAAACGGCAGCACCGCTGTTGGCTGCAACACAAATTGCCGATACAAAGCCGTGCGGCGTTCGTCCTGGCGCCAATAGGGCCGCTCGGCCACCTCGCGCAGCACCGGAAACCATCTCCCCTGGCCGGTCTCGGCCAGCAGGGCGGCATTTTCCGGCAAGGCCAGATAGGCCAGGAATTCACGGGCGCGCGGCTTGTTCTGCGCTTCGGCAAACAGCGTGGCGAAAGTCACCCGCACCGGATGGGCCAGCGGCTTGCCATCCGGCCGCGCCGGCCAGGCGCCGATCTGCAAACTGTCGGGCGCCGCCATGCCGGTGCCAAGCTGAGTATCCAGCGCCAGCGGCGTGCGGCGCTTGAGGAAAGCCTGGCCGCTATCGGCATCATTCCACACCAGCGTGCCGGGCGGCATGCAACCCTTCTGCACAATGTCGGTATAATCCTTCAGCGCCGCCACCAAGGCAGCACGCGCCCGGGCATCGCCGAGCAAAAGCCTGCCATCGCGATCCACTGGCATGGCATCATGCGCCGAGATATGCGCCACAAAGCCGAGCATGGCATCATCACCCTGCGGCCCGGCGGCCTGGGCAATGCCATAAACGCGGCGCCCCTTGGCGCGCAAAGCCGGCTGCACCTTGTCGCACCAGAAGCCCCAATAGCCTTTCCAGTCGGTTGGAATATCGGCCTCGTTGAAACCGGCATCCTGCACCATGTCGCGCCAATAGGCGGCATGCAGGCCCTGCTGGCGCAGCGGCAGGCCAAAATGGCCGCGCTTGCCGCTCGGGCCGGGCAACAGGCTGGATTCATAGGCGGCGGGGAAATACCGTTGGCTGTTCGGCGCCACCAGCTCGGCGATGTCGTCAAGCCGGCCCTGGCTGGCCCAGGCGATGACGCCGCCGGCCTCGGCACTGCTGCCAAAGCCGATATCGGGCGGGCTGCGCGCCTCCAATGCGGCGGCGAATTTGGCCGGCGCCTCCTCTGGCGCCAACAGGCTGAGCGTTACCACCACGCCGGTGCGGGCCTGGAACCGTTCGGCCAGGGCTGAGAGCGCCGCATCCTCGGCGGCAAAAGCGCCCTTGGGCAGCCACACACTCAACCGCTCCTGCGCAGCCAAGCCAGGCGCCAGCATCATGGTCAGGATCGTGCCGGCCAGCAGCCGGGCAAGATTACGCATCGAAACACTCCCTGCCGGCCAGCCAAGCTGCTGCGCCGGTCTGCTGAACAACAAACCGGCTCCTTCTTATTCGGCTGGCGCCGGATTTGAAACAGGCGCCTCCCTGCGCGCCCGTGCCATCTTATATATCAGTGTATCGAAAGCGCTCTTCCCTGCCAAGTCGATATACGCCGTGATTACATGACCGCGCCGATGTGCTCCCGCGCGGTCACATGACCGCGCCAATGTGCCAGGGGGCGAATTCCTCCTCGCCAAAGCCCAATGCCTCGCTTTTGCTTGGCTGGCCGCTGGCGGTGGCCAGGATCAGTTCAAAGATGCGCTGACCAAGCTGTTCCAGGTTTTCGCTGCCATCCACCACGCCGCCGCAATTGATGTCCATATCATCAGTCATGCGGGCATAAAGCTCGCTATTGGTGGCAAGCTTGAGTGACGGCGCCGGGCGGCAGCCAAACACAGAGCCGCGCCCGGTGGTGAAACACACCACATTGGCGCCGCCTGCCACCTGGCCGGTGGCCGAGACCGGATCGTAACCCGGACTGTCCATGAACACAAAGCCGCGCGCCTTGGCCGCCTCGGCATAGCGGTAGACTTCCACCAGATTGGTCGACCCGGCCTTGGCCGAGGCGCCGAGCGACTTTTCCAGAATCGTGGTGAGGCCGCCGGCCTTGTTGCCCGGCGAGGGATTGTTATCCATCTCGCCACCATTACGCTCGGTGTAATCACGCCACCAGGCCATCAGGTCCACCAGCTTCTGGCCCACTGCCGGGGTGATGGCGCGGCGGGTGAGCAGATGTTCGGCGCCATAGGTTTCCGGGGTTTCCGACAAGATCACCGTGCCGCCATGGCGCACGATCAGG
>DLGP01000152.1:1082-2235 GCA_002482765.1 Alphaproteobacteria bacterium UBA7691 | reverse complement strand
CGCCGCATTGCAGGCCGATGGTGAGATGGCTGGCCGGCACCTTCTCGCGCTGCACGTTATTGGCTTCCGGCAGCAATTCCTTCACCTTGGCCATTGCCGCCTGCACCGTCTTGGCGGTGCCGCCGGTATCCTGGATGGTCAGGGTATGCAGATGCGGACCACGCTCCAGCCCCTCGGCCTTGAGCAAGGCGTCGATCTGGTTGCCCTCGCAGCCCAGGCCGATCACGATCACCGAATGGAAATTCGGATGCCGGGCATAGCCGGCAATCGTGCGGCGCAGCACTTCAATCCCCTCGCCCTGGGTGTTGAGGCCGCAGCCCAGCTTGTGGGTGAGCGCCACCACACCATCCACATTCGGGTAATCGGCCAGCGGATTGACACCACTAAACGGATTGGCGCGATAGGCATCCGCCACATATTTCGCTGCCGTGGCCGAACAATTCACCGTGGTGAGAATGCCGATATAGTTGCGCGTCGCCACCCGGCCATCGGCCCGCTTGATGCCCATGAATGTGGCCTGCGGCTGGAAGAAAGCCGTGGGCCGCGTCGCCTGGGCAAAGGCATAGTCACGCTGGAAATCGCCCATGCCCAGATTATGCGAATGCACATGCCGGCCGGGCTGCACGGCCTGGGTGGCAAAGCCGATGATCTGGCCATAGCGGGTGACGGCATCGCCCGGGCCGATGGCGCGCACCGCCAGCTTGTGGCCGGCCGGCACGGCTTCGGCGGTGACAACATTCTCGCCCGGGATCGAGGTGCCGACCGGCAAAGCGGCACGGGCGATCACCACATTATCGTCGGGATGCAGGCGGATCACGGGTCCGGCGGTCATGGTCTGGCTCCCTCAGTGATTGTGGCGCGGCACGCCGAAGGTTTCGTCCACCTTCTGATAACCGGTGGCGAAATCCATGCAGCCGCCGGTCGAAAGCTGGCCCACGGTCTTGCGATGCAGTTCCTGCCATGGCGTGGCATTCACCAGGTCCGGCGGGGTCCAGGCCTTGCGGCGCTGTTCCAGTTCCTCGGGCGAGATTATGATATCGGCCGAGCGTTTGTTGAGATCGATACGCACGCGGTCGCCGGTATTGAGCAAGGCCAGGCCGCCGCCCACCACCGATTCCGGCGAGGCATTGAGGATCGAGGGCGAACCCGAGGT
>DLGP01000152.1:828-1042 GCA_002482765.1 Alphaproteobacteria bacterium UBA7691 | reverse complement strand
GCAGCATGTTCACCACCTCGGCCGAGCCGGGATAACCCACCGGGCCGCTATTGCGGATGATGAGAATGCTGTTCTCGTCAATCGGCAGGCTGGGATCGTTGATGCGGTGGTGATAATCCTCCGGCCCTTCGAACACGATGGCGGTGCCTTCAAAGGCGCCCTCGTCGCCGGCCCGTTCCAGGAAATGTTTGCGGAATTCCGGCGAGATCACCGA
>DLGP01000152.1:0-801 GCA_002482765.1 Alphaproteobacteria bacterium UBA7691 | reverse complement strand
CGGCATCAAACAGCGTGCCGCCCAGCACCACAAAGCCGGCTTCCGGCAGCAACGGCTTGGCATAGGGCAGGATCACATCCGGGTCCTTGGCCTTGGTGTCCTTCACATTCTCGCCCATCGTCTTGCCGTTGATGGTGAGCGCATCGGCATGCAGCTTGCCGGCATCAAGCAATTCCTTCATCACCGCCGGCACACCGCCGGCGCGATGGAACGATTCGCCGAGATATTTGCCGGCCGGCATGCAATTCACCAGCAGCGGGATATCATAGCCGACCCGATCCCAATCCTTCACATCCAGTTCAACGCCGATATGGCGCGCAATGGCGTTGATATGCGGCGGGCAATTGGTGGACGCACCCAGCGCCGAGGCGGCGACGATGGCATTCTCGAAGGCTTCGCGGGTCAGCACCTTGGAGGGCCGCAGATCCTCGCGCACAATTTCCACAGCGCGGCGGCCGGTCTCGTAGGCCATCTGGGCGCGCTCACGATACGGCGCCGGGATCGCGGCGCAGCCGGGCAGCGACATGCCCAAGGCTTCCGCCAGGCTGTTCATCGACAGGGCGGTGCCCATGGTGTTGCAATGGCCCGGGCTGGGAGCGGAGGATGCCACCATCTCCAGGAATTCATCATAATTGATGCGGCCGGCGGCCAGTTCCTGGCGTGCGAACCACACAACTGTGCCCGAGCCGGCAAGCTGGCCGTTGTAATGCCCATCCAGCATCGGGCCGCCGGAGAGCACGATGGCCGGGATATTCACCGTCGCCGCCGCCATCAGCAGGGCCGGCGTGGTCTTGTCGCAGC
>DLGP01000036.1 GCA_002482765.1 Alphaproteobacteria bacterium UBA7691 | reverse complement strand
CCGCATGACCGGCTGGGGCCAGGATGGGCCGCTGGCCCAGGCGGCAGGGCATGACATCAACTATATCGCGCTGACCGGCGCGCTCGGCGCCATCGGCGAGAAGGGCGGCAAGCCGGTGCCGCCGCTTAACCTGGTGGGCGATTTTGGCGGCGGTTCGTTGTATCTCGCCATGGGCCTGCTGGCGGCGCTGTATGAGCGCCAGCAGAGCGGCCAGGGCCAGGTGGTGGATGCCGCCATGGTGGATGGTGCCGCATCGCTGATGACCATGTTCTACGGCATGCAGGCGGCCGGGCTGTGGCAGGCGCAGCGCGGCGTCAATGCGCTGGATAGCGGCGCGCCGTGGTATGGCAGTTATGAATGTGCTGATGGCGAATATATCTGCATCGGTTCGATCGAGGGCAAGTTCTACGCCGAACTGATCGAGAAGCTGGGCCTGGATGCCAAGATATTGCCGCGCCAGCATGACCGCGCCCGCTGGGGCGAATTGCGCGCCGCTTACGCCGCCGCCTTCCGCACCCGCACGCGGGCGGAATGGAGCGCGGTGATGGAAGGCAGCGATATCTGCTTCGCTCCGGTGCTGAGTCTGGCCGAAGCGCCGCAGCATCCGCATATGCAGGCAAGGCAGACTTTCGTTGCCCCCGATGGCGTGACCCAGCCGGCACCGGCGCCGCGTTTCTCGCGCACGCCGGGCGCAATCCGGCGCGGCCCGCCGGGCAGCAGCGGCGACAAGCAGGCCGATGGCCGGGCGGTGCTGGCCGAATGGGGCGTTGATGCCGCGGCGGCAGCCAAGGCCGGGGCCTTGGGCGCCGCGCAGGACACCGCCGCTTGAACCGGCTGGCCGGCAAGGTTGCTTTGATTACCGGCGGCGCTTCCGGCTTTGGCCACGCCAGCGCCGCCCTGTTTGTGCGCGAAGGCGCCAGCGTGGTGATCACCGACCGCAATCCGGCCGGTGCCGAGGTGGCGGCAGAAATCGGCTGCCGCTTTGTGTTGCAGGATGTCACCGATGAAGCAAGCTGGCCGGCGCTGATCGCGGCTATTGCAGCGGCGGAGGGCCGTCTGGATGTGCTGGTGAACAATGCCGGTATCGGCCTGTTCCGCCGCATCGAGGACATGACGCTGGCGGAATGGCGCAAGGTGCAGGCGGTGAACAGCGACGCGGTGTTCCTAGGCTGCAAATATGCGCTGCCTTTGCTCAGGCGTTCCGGCGGCGGCTCGATTGTGAATATCGCCTCGGTGGCCGGCAAAAGCGGCGCACCCTTGATGGGCGCCTATTGTGCCTCAAAGGGCGCGGTGACCTTGCTGACCAAGGCGCTGGCGCTGGAATGCGCCGCCGAGAAAAACAATATCCGCGTCAATTCGGTGCATCCGGGTTATGTCGAAACTGCGCTGGTGCAGGGCCATATCATGGCCGGCACTGATCCCGACAAGGCGCGGCGTTATCTGGAAAAGCTGCATCCGATGGGGCGTATGGGCCGGGTGGACGAGGTGGCGAATGGCATCCTGTTCCTGGCCAGCGATGAAAGCAGTTTCATGACCGGCGCCGAACTGGTGCTGGATGGCGGGCTGACGGCGCAATGAAAACATCCGATAAGCAAAAATAAGGAGCGAACAACATGGATCTTGGTATCAAGGGGCGCAACGCATTGGTTTGTGCGGCCAGCAAGGGTTTGGGTTATGGCTGCGCCCTGGCTTTGGCCAAGGAAGGTGTGGATATCACCATCACGGCGCGCGGCAAGGATGTGCTTGAGGAAACCGCCGCCCGCATTCGCGCCGCCGCGCCGGGCGTCAGCGTCAAGACCGTGGCGGGTGATATCACCACGGCGCAGGGCCGCGCCGATGCGCTGGGCATCGCCGGCAAGGTCGATATCCTGGTGAATAATGCCGGCGGCCCGCCGCCGGGCGATTTCCGCGACTGGGACCGCGATGCCTGGATCAAGGCATTGGATGCCAACATGCTGACGCCGATTGAACTGATCAAGGCGACGCTGGATGGCATGATCGCGCAGAAATGGGGCCGCGTGGTGAATATCACCTCCTCCTCGGTCAAGGCGCCGATTGGCATTCTGGGGCTGTCCAATGGCGCGCGTTCCGGCCTGACCGGTTTTGTCGCCGGCCTGGCGCGCCAGGTGGCGCCGCAGGGCGTCACCATCAACGGCCTGCTGCCGGGGCGCTTTCTGACTGACCGGCTGAAAACCACCATCGGCGCCCAGAGCAAAAAGAGCGGCGATGAATTGCAGGCCGAATTTGCCCGCCAGGCGGCGACGATTCCGGCCGGCCGTTTTGGCACGGCAGAGGAATTTGGCGAAGTATGCGCCTTCCTCTGCTCGGAACGCGCTGCCTATATGACCGGGCAGAATGTGCTGCTGGATGGCGGCGCCTATCCGGGTACCTACTAAGCAAAAAAAAACGCCACGGGAGGGCGGGCATGAGCTGGGAAGCCGAGATCGAGGAACTGCGTCGGCGTGAAGCCTTGGCCAAGCAGATGGGCGGGGTCGACAAGATCAAACGCCAGCATGATGGCGGCAAGCTGACGGTGCGCGAGCGTATTGAACGCCTGCTCGACAAAGGCAGTTTCCACGAGATCGGCACCATCGCCGGCCGCGCCCGTTATGGCGCCAATGGCGAGTTGGAAGACCTCAGCCCGACCAATTTCATCTTTGGTCGCGGCAAGCTGGATGGCCGCAATGTGGTGGTGGGCGGCGACGACTTCACCGTGCGCGGCGGTGCCGCCGATGCCGCGATCTGGCAGAAGCAGGTGATGAGCGAGCAGATGGCGGGTGAGTTGCGCATCCCCATCGTGCGGCTGGTGGATGGCACCGGCGGCGGCGGCTCGGTGCGCTCGCTGGAAACCGAAGGCCGCACCTATGTGCCGGCCAATCCGGGCTGGGATCATGTGGTGGCCAATCTCGGCACCGTGCCGGTGGTGTCGCTGGCGCTCGGCTCGGTGGCCGGCCTGGGCGCGGCGCGCACCGTCAGCAGCCATTTCTCGGTGATGGTGGAAGGCATCTCGCAGATGTTCATTGCCGGGCCGCCGGTGGTGGCGCGGGCCGGCGAGACCTTGACCAAGGAAGAGCTTGGCGGCGTTGATATCCACACCCGCTCGGGCGCCATCGACTTGGCGGTGGCCAGCGAGCAGGAAGCCTTCAATGCGGCGCGGCGTTTCCTGTCCTATCTGCCCAGCTCGGTCTATGACCTGCCGCCGCGCGGGCCGATCACCGATGCGGCTGACCGCGCCGAGGAAAAGCTGATCTCCATCGTGCCGCGTGATCGCCGCAAGGTCTACAAGATGCGCGACATCATTGATGCGGTGGTGGATCGCGGCAGTTTCTTTGAGATGGGCAAATTCTATGGCCGCTCGGCAATCACCGGCCTGGCGCGGCTGGATGGCTGGCCGGTGGCGATCCTGGCCAGCGATCCGTATCATTATGGCGGCGGCTGGACCGCCGATACCTCGATCAAGGTGGCGCGTTTTGTTGACCTGGCCGAAACCTTCCATCTGCCGGTGGTGCATCTGGTGGATATCCCGGGTTTTGTCATCGGCCTTGATTCCGAGAAGGCCGGCACCATCCGCCATGGCGCCCGCGCCATGGCGGCGGTGTATCAGGCCAGCGTGCCGTGGTGCTCGATCTTCATCCGCAAGGCTTTCGGCGTCGCCGGTGCAGCCAATGCCAATGCGGCGCGGCTGCATTACCGCTATGCTTGGCCCTCGGGCGATTGGGGCAGTCTGCCGCTGGAAGGCGGCATTGAGGCGGCCTATCGCGCCGATCTGGACGCCGCGCCCGACCGCGAGGCTTTGAAAGCCGATATCGAGCAACGGCTCAACCGGGTGCGCTCGCCATTCCGCACGGCAGAAGCTTTCTGGGTGGAGGAAATCATCGATCCGCGCGATACCCGTCCGTTGCTCTGCGAATTCGCTAACCTGGCCGCGCCCCTGCGCCAGGCCGGGCCGGCGCGGCTGCCGTATCGACCGTGAAACGCCTTTTAGCTAAATCTCTCGGCCGTCTGTTTAAATTTCAACGAAAACCCAGGCCCAGTTTCTGCGCGTTTCGTCATGCGCGGACTTGATCCGCGCATCCCCCTCCAGTTGAAAAAATGTCGAAAAGTGGTCAAAAAATGAGATCCCCGGGTCAAGCCCGGGGATGACGAGGGTGAGGGGGGTGAGGGGGGTGAGGGGGGTGAGTGCTACGATATCCGAGCCGCGCTGGTTTCATGTCTCAACAAGCCATAAAGGAAGAACAAACCAGTAATGCAGGGGCTTTCGACGCTCCGACAAAAAATTAACCCGGACAGACGTGGGTAAATTCCGGGCGTTTTTCGGCGCTTGTCATAACTAGACCAGTCTGTATAATTCAGGCATGGCCAAGCGTCCTCAATCGAGCCGCGAGCGGTTTGTCACCATGGCGGCGAAGCTGTTTTCGCGCCATGGCTATGCTGCCGTGGGGCTGAACCGCATCATTGAGAAAAGCGGTGCGCCGAAAGGCTCGCTGTATCATCATTTCCCGGAAGGCAAGGAGCAGCTTGCCGCCGAAGCGGTGGCCTGGGCCGCCGAGCAATTTGCCATCACCTTGCAGGATGAAATCGCAGAGGCGCCGAGCGCCGCCGTGGCGATCCGCCGCGCTGCCGAGCGTGTTGCCGGCTGGCTGGAGAAATCCGGCTTCCGCGATGGCTCGCCGCTCACCATCGTGGCGGTGGAGACCGGGCCGTTCAGCCCGCAATTGCGTGAAGCCTGCCAGCGTGGCTATGCGCAATGGGGCGCCATTCTGGCCCAGGCGCTGCGTGTCGAGGGCCGCTCTGATACGCGCGCCGAGGACCGCGCATTGCTGGTGTTGGCAGCCTTGGAAGGCGCCATGATTCTATGCCGGGCGCAACACTCGGCCGAACCCCTGCGCCGCATCGGCGCCCAGCTTGAGGAGATTCTGCAATGAGCCAGGCTTATCCCGGTGCGCTGACGCGCGAGCGTGTTGATGCGGTGATCGCGGCCAGTGGTTTCACCTCCTGGGTCGGCACCGAACTGGTGGATATGGCGCCGGGGCGGGTGGAGATTGCCGTCAACCTGCGGCGTGAACTGACCCAGCATCACGGCTTCGGCCATGGCGCCGTGGTGGGCTACATGGCTGATACGGTCTGTGCCTGGGCGGCCGCCTCGGTGGTGGGCGATGTGGTGACCAGCGAATACAAGATCAACCTGCTGGCGCCGGCCATCGGCCAGAGGCTGACCGCCGTGGGCAGTGTGGTGAAGGCCGGCAAGAGCCAGGTGGTGACCCGCGCCGATGTGTTTGCCGAGAAGGATGGTGTGAAGAAGATCGTCGCCACGGCGCTTGCCACCATCGCCGTGGTCAAGGCGCCGCTATAGCCAGCCGAGCAGGCGCCACCAGAGCAGATCAAGCGGCGTCAGGATCAGCGTGCTGGCGACAAACAGCGCCAGGCAAAGCCGCGTCGCCGCCGCCAGCGGCACGCGGCCAAGCTGGGCTGCCAGCAGCAGCGGCGGTGATTGATACGGCACCAGGATGTTGGAAAAGCCGATCACCTGGCTCATCAGCACACTGGCCAGCGGCAGCCCGGTGGCGCGTGACAATTCCTCGGCCAGCGGCGTCATGATGGTGGGCACGCCGGCCAGGGTGGTGGCAACCGCGATGGCGCTGGCCACTGCCGCCAGCATGCTGACATTCCAGAATGGCGTGTCTGGCGAGAAATGCGCCACGGCCTCAAATTCGCGCACCAGCAAAGGCCCGAGGCCGGAGCCGGCAATCATGGCGCCCAGGCCCATCACCCCGGCAATGAAGAATAGCGAGCCATAGCCGATCTCCTGGTTGAATGCCTGTTTCGACGTCAGGCCCGAACCCGGGAACAGGCAGATGACGGCTGCGCCCAACGACACCCAGGCCGGCGAAATATGGTGGAAGGCATCGGTCACCCACAGGCCCAGGCTGACGATCAGCAGCAGGGTCAGCCGGCGTTGCACCGGACTCATCGGCTCGGCCTTGGGTTCATCGCCGGCCGCCAGCGGCTTGGGATCGTGGTCAGGGAACAGCCACAGGATCAGCAGCACCAGCGTGACCGATTTCAGCAGCCCGAGCACCGGGAAATGCAGCAGCAGGTAATCGCCATAGGTGGGTGTGTAGCGGTACAGCGTTTCCGCCGTGCCGGCCAGGATGGTGTTGGGGATGTTGGAAGGCAGGATCGAGAAGGTGGGAACATGCACACCAAAGCCGGCGGCCAGCAGCATGCCGATGCGGCCCTTGCTGCGTTCGACATAGCCCATGCGGTCGGCCAGGGCCATGATGATCGGGATCAGCAACACGGCGCGGCCCATCGAGGAGGGCATGACAAAGCCGAGCAGCAGGCCAACCAGCACGATGCCGGCGATGATGCCGGGATAACGATTGCCCAGGCCGCGCGCCAGCAGCAGCGCGATGCGCTGGCCCAGGCCGGTATGGCGGATCGCGGCGCCGATCACCAGGCCGCCGAAGATCAGCCAGAAGGTGGTGGATTGAAAACCCGAGAAAACCACCGCTGCCGGTGCCGCCTGCAACAGCATGGCAAGCAGGAAAAACGCCAGCGTGGTCCAGTATTCCGGCAGCGCGCCGGTGGCCCATAGCCCGATGCCGAACACGCCAAGCGCGCCGACCAGAGCCATTTCATGCGGCAGATACTGCCGGCAGATCAGCCAGGTGAGCAGGGCGGCAAGCGCAATGCCAATGGATGTGTAAATCTGGCGAAGCGGCAGGGTGTCCGCGCTGCCGGGCGACTGCGGCATGATTGGCATCCTTGGAGCAGGTTTTTTATTCGGCGCGGGGAACGCCGGGGAGGAGGGCCGCCTTTTATGCCGCCCGAAGCCGCCTGCGTCCAATCGAAAATGCTTATCGCTCGCCATGCTTCCGCTTGGCCGGCTTCGGGGGTAAAATGGGTCATGAGCAGCGAAATCGACCAGCAGGCGAAAAAGCCTGCCATCAAACCGATTGTCTTGACCTCGCATCCGGGCGGCAGCGGACCCAAGCCGCTGCCGATCCATTGGGGCCAGGCCGATCCGGCAGCACGCGGCCCGATCATTGCCACGGTGCATGGTGACAGTGTTCCGGCCATTGCCGGCCGCAATGCCATCGGCACCCATTCCGGTGCCTATGCGCTGTATCGCGCCCTTGCCATTGCGGCAGGCCAGCTCAAGGCCGAGCATAAGCCGGACCTGACCAACACTGCGCCGGCCGAGCCTATCGGGCCATTCCCGCAATGGAGTGACTCGGCCAAGATCGTGTCGATTGATCCCTTCGGCCATATGGTGAGCGAGGTTTTTGCCGATCTGATCCGGCAGGGCGTGGATATCCGCCCCACCATCGCGGTGACCAAGGCGCATATCAACATGCCCGAACTGATCGAGGCAATGCGCGCCGGCCGGCTCAAGCCCGATGGCGTGGTGCTGGCGCCGAATGGCGATGTGCGGGTTACCAAGATCGCCATCGAGCCGGTGTGGTGGCTGCCCGGCATTGCCGCCCGTTTCAAGATTTCCGAAACCGACCTGCGCCGCCATCTGTTCGAGCAGACCGCCGGCATGTTCCCGGAATTGGTGACGCGCTTTGATCTCAAGGTTTTCCTGCCGCCGATTGGTGGCATGACCGTGTATCTGTTTGGCGACGTGGCCAAGCTGGGCAAGCCTGAAACCCGCATCGCCTGCCGCATTCATGACGAATGCAATGGCTCGGACGTGTTCGGCTCCGATATCTGCACCTGCCGGCCCTATCTGGCGCATGGCATCGAGGTTTGTATCGAGACAGCACAGCAGGGCGGCGTTGGCGTAATTGTTTATAACCGCAAGGAAGGCCGGGCGCTGGGCGAGGTGACCAAGTTCCTGGTTTACAATGCGCGCAAGCGCCAGGAAGGCGGCGACCGTGCCGAAGCCTATTTTGAGCGCACTGAATGTGTTGCCGGGGTGCAGGACATGCGCTTTCAGGAATTGATGCCGGATGTGCTGCATTGGCTCGGCATTGCCCGGGTCGACAAGCTGGTCTCGATGAGCAACCTGAAATTCCAGCCATTGGTGGATAGCGGCATTCAGGTGATCGAGCGGATTCCAATCCCGGACGATCTGATTCCGGCCGATGCCCGGGTGGAAATGGATGCCAAGAAGGCGGCCGGCTATTTTACCGAAACGGTGCCGGATGCCGCCGAACTGAAGCAGAGCAAGGGGCGCAGGCTCGATGAGTGAGTTGCTTGACTGGCTGCTCAGCCCGGTTGCCATCCGCGCCAGGGCCGAGCAGTTTTATACCTATGTCTCGGAAGGCCGCTCGGCCTATTTCACGCTGGAAGCCGGCCGGCTGGAACCGGTGGCGGATTATGTCGCAGCGGTGATCCGCGCCAATTATCCCAGCTTGCGGATTCCCTATCATGCGCGCTGGCGGCATTTTGGCGACCGCTGGGACCGCCTGGCACCGCGTTTCCAGGATGGCATGCACCCGGATGAGGTGGCGCGTATCCGCTTCGATCTTGCTGTTGTTTCGGTGCTGCTGGATGCCGGCGCGGGTGCTGCCTGGCGCTACCAGGAAGCCGAGACCGGCCAGGTGCTGGCACGCTCGGAAGGCCTGGCCGTGGCCAGCCTGCATGCGGAACTCGCCTGCGCGCCCAAGCCCGGCCTGGTCACTCCGTTTGATCGCGGCAGCCATGCCGACATGGACGCGGCCACCTTCCTGCGCAGCCTGTTCGCCCTGCGCGGCTACTTTGTCGCCATCGCCGACGCAGCATTGCAGCGCGCCGGCTTCGATGCCCTGCGCCGGCTCGGCATCGCTGCCGAGACAGCCATGCTGCGCGCCACCGGCGGGGTCAATACCCACCGTGGCGCCATCTTCAACCTGGGACTGCTCGCCGCACAGGCGGCGCGCTTGCGCCAGCAGCACGGCCGCGTGCCCAGCGGCGAAGCGGTATGCCACGCCGTCCGCGACTGGAGCAGCGAGCTGCTGGCCGCGCCGCTGGACCGTGCCAGCCATGGCCAGCTGGCCTGTGCGCGCTACGGCGTGGCCGGTGCGCGCGAGCTGGCCGCCGCAGGCTATCCGCTGCTGCGCGAGGTCGCCCTGCCGGCACTGCGCCAGGCCCTCGCCGCCGGAATGCCGCGCAACACCGCGCTCGCCCATACGCTGCTTTGCCTGATCGGCCAGACCGATGACCTCAACCTGCTGCACCGCGGCGGCTGGGCCGGGCTGCGCCAGGCCCAGCGCCTGGCCCGCGGCTTTATCGCTGCCGGCGGCGCCTGGCAGCCGGACTGGCAACAGCAACTGCAGCAGATCGGTGAGGTCTTCGTCAGCCGCCGGCTGAGTCCAGGCGGCAGCGCCGACCTGCTCGCCTGCACCTGGTTCCTGCATTGCCAGGAGCGGCAGGCATGAGCCTGGCCGTGCTCTGCCCGGGCCAAGGCGCCCAGCACCCGGCGATGTTCGCCCGTGTGCGCAATGACGCGCAGGCAATGCGCGTGATCGAGGCCGCCACAACCGCCGCCGGCTGCAACATCGTCGAACTGGCCGGCCGGCCCGAGCGCTATACCAACCGGTTCGCCCAGCCGCTGGTCTGCGCTGGAGCGCTGGCCCATTGGCAGGCACTGAAGGCCAACCTGCCCGAGCCGCTCGTCGCCCTCGGCTACAGCGTCGGCGAACTGGCGGCTCATGCCGTTGCCGGCAGCTTCGATGCGACTGGCTGCGTGTCGCTGGCCGCCGTGCGCGCCGGACTGATGGATGCGGCGAGTCCGCCCGGCGCCGGCCTGCTTGCAGTCACCGGCCTGCGCCGGGACGCGGTCGCCTCGCTCTGCGAGCGGCATGGCCTCGCGATCGCCATCGTCAACGGCGAAGACCACTACGTCCTCGGCGGCCTTTGCAGCGGACTGCAGGCGGCGGCCGAAACCAGTGCTCAGGCCGGCGGCCGCGCCACGCTGCTGCCCGTTTCGCTGCCGGCCCATACGCACTGGTTGCAGCCCGCCGCCGATACCTTCGCCCGCCTGCTGCACGACGCCGGCGTGCAGGCACCGCGGCTGCCGGTACTGGCCGGCCTCGACGGACTGCCGGTGACGACGGCGCAGCGCGCCATAGACACGCTGGCCGGCCAGATCGCCCGTCCGCTGCAATGGCAGCGCGCGCTGGCGCAGGCGGTGGAGCGCGGCGCGCGCGTGTTTCTGGAACTGGGCCCGGGCGGGGCACTGGCAAAAATGCTGCGCGACGCATTTCCCCGCTGCGAGGCACGTGCGGTCGAGGATTTCAGCACGCTGGACGGCGTGTCGCGGTGGGTCGAGGCGGCATGCGCCCGCGCGGCCTGAAACAGATTCCGGATCGGTAACCCTGTAGCCCTCGAATGGCGGGTGGCCATTCATCGCATTACGCGAACCCAGCGTCACGGGAGGACGCATGAGCCCGCAAATCGCAACCATCATCGGTCTGGTCATCCTGTTCGTCGTTGCCACCGCCCTGCCCATCAACATGGGCGCGGTCGCCTTCGCGCTGGCCTTCATCATCGGCGGGGTCTGGGTCGGCATGGACGGCAAGCAGGTGCTCGCGGGCTTCCCCGGCGATCTGTTTCTGACCCTGGTCGGCATTACCTACCTGTTCGCGATCGCACAGAAGAACGGCACCATCGACCTGCTCGTGCATTGGGCGGTCAGGGCCGTACGCGGCCATATCGGCGCCATTCCCTGGGTGATGTTCATCGTCAGCGCCCTGCTTACCGCCTTCGGTGCGCTGGGTCCGGCCGCCGTGGCGATCATCGGTCCGGTGGCGCTGCGCTTCGCCCGGCAGTACCGCATCAATCCGCTGCTGATGGGCTTGCTGGTGATCCACGGCGCGCAAGCCGGCGGTTTCTCGCCCATCAGTGTCTACGGCGGCATCACCAACAACGTCGTCGAAAAAGCCGGCCTGCAGGTCAGCGAGACCGCCGTATTCCTCAGCAGCCTGGGCTTCAACCTGATGCTGGCGACACTCTGTTTCTTCGCTTTCGGCGGCCTGGCGCTGCTGCGGCGCGAGGCGCGTTCCGCGCCTGCCGCCGAGCGTGCCGTGGTCGGCGACCAGTCCTCGCACCAGGCCTTTGCCATCGAAGGTCATGGCGCGCTGCTGTCCGCTGGCGCCGGTACGCTGTCCACCGACCCGGTAGCGCTGGAACGCGTCGCTTTCACCCGCGACCGCCTGGTTACCCTGGCCGGCCTGCTCTGCCTGGGCGTAGCGGCGCTGTTCTACAACCTCAACGTCGGCCTGGTCTCGATCACTGTTGCGGTCGCGCTGGCACTGGTGGCACCGAACGCGCAGAAAGGCGCGGTCGACGGCATCAGTTGGTCGACCGTACTGCTGATCAGCGGCGTCGTTACCTATGTCGGCGTGCTGGAGAAAGCCGGTGCCGTCGACTATATCGGCCACGGCGTTTCCGGCATCGGCCTACCGCTGCTTGGCGCTCTCCTGGTGTGCTACGTCGGCGGCATCGTTTCTGCCTTCGCCTCGTCGGCCGCGGTGCTCGGCGCGACGATTCCGCTGGCCGTGCCGTTCCTGCTGCATGGCCACCTCAGCGAGGCCGGCATGATCTGCGCGCTGGCCGTGGCGTCGACCATCGTCGACGTCAGCCCGTTCTCGACCAATGGCGCCCTGGTCGTGGCCTCGGCGGCCGAGGACGAGCGCGAATCGCTGTTCCGCCGGTTCCTGATCTACAGCGGGCTGGTGGTCGCGCTGGGGCCGTTGCTGGCCTGGCTGGTGTTTGTCGTGCCGGGCTGGATGTGAGCGCTCCGGCCCCTGCGCAGCAGCGCAGTAGAATGACCATCGTCTTGAATATTGCGTCACGTGAGCGCCAATGAATCCGACAACAGTCCCGGGCCGTAGCAAGAAGCGGGTGCCGCTCTACGAAGAAGTCGCCGAGCGGCTGCGCCAGAAGATCTACGACTATGAGCTGCCGCCCGGCGAATGGATCGACGAGCCGGAGCTGGCGGCGCAACTGGGCATCAGCCGCACGCCCTTGCGCGAAAGCCTCAAGCTGCTGGCCGCGGAAGGGCTGGTGCAGCTCGACGCCGGCCGCGGCAGCCGGGTCACGCGGCTTTCGCTGGAAGACCTGAACCAGCTGTTCCCGGTGATGGCGATGCTGGAGGGCCGCTGCGCCTACGAATGCGTGCGCCGAATCGACGACGCCGGCGTGGCCCGCGCCGAGGCGCTGCACGATGCCATGGAGCGGGCCGCGGCGGCCGGCAATGTGGCCGAATACTATCAGTACAATTATCTAATTCATGAACTTGTACAGGAATACGCCGGCAACCCCTGGCTGATCCGCGTCACCCACGACCTGCACCGTATCCTGAAGATGCACCGCGGACGGCAGCTGCTCGCGCCGGGACGCATGGCGCAGTCGCTGGCCGAGCACCGGGATCTGATGGCCTGCCTGCGCACGCGCGACGCAGCCATAGCCGAGCGCACCATGAACCAGCATCTGCTGCGCCAGGGCGAGGCCCTGGCCGCCTACGTCGCCGCCGGCGGCATGCTCAACGTGCCGGCGCCGCTGCCCACCTCCGAGCAAGCCTGAGTCGGCGGCTGCGCCTCGCCAGGCCGACCGGCGGCGCATGACGGCGAGCGAAAAAAAACCGCCCTGACGAGCGGTTTTTTCCTGCAGCCGGTTTTGCGCCAATCTCAGCCGCGGCCACCGCGGCCGCGGAACTCGCCCAGGGCCTGGGCAATGTCGTCGGCCATGGGCTCGACCATTTCCCGTGCCTTCTCGGTCGCATTGAGCGAGGTGAAGCTGACCTGTTCGGTCCAGCCCGCACCGAGCGAGCGGCGGCCCTTGAGGGCGAAGGCACGCATGGATACCTGTGCCGTGTACAAGGTCGAGGCCTGGCCGTAATAGGTCAGCACCTGCGAACCCACCGGCCGCACGAACACGACGACTGCGGCATTCGCGCGACCGGCCAGGCGACCGATGTCGCCGTCGCTGTCGTCACGGGTACGGCCACCGTCGATCACGTTGAAGCCGGCGCGCTGCAAGGCCCGGGTGATTTCCTGGCGCGCTGGACCGGCGATCGCGGCATCGCCGCCGACCAGCACGGCCACGGTCGGCACGCGCGGCTCGCTGGGTTCTACCGGCGAATCCTGCGGCGGATTGGCCCGCGCAACACGCGGCCCCGGCGGTGCGCCTTCGCTGGCACGGGCGGCGGCGAGTTCGCGCAGCGCGTCGACGCGCGAGGCACGCGGTTCCGGCGCGCTGTTGTCGCCAGACGCCGGCTCGGCAGCCGCGACAAACTGGGGGTTCGCGTTCGCTGCAGGTTCGCTGGCCGCCGCATAGGTATTCGCTGCCGGCGCATTGGACCCGCTTGCCGCAACGGCTTCGCTACCCGTCGGCGCCGCTGCCTGGGTCAGGGGCGAGGCCGAGATGCCGCTGTCGCCGACCGTAGCGGGTGCCGATGCCGTCGGGTCCGGCGTCGGCGCCGCCTGCACTGCCGCGGTCTGCGCCGTCGTGGCAGCAGTCGCCGGTGGCGGTGTGGCCGTCGCGGGCTGAGTCGCCGGCGGCGAGGTCAGCGCTGCTGCCGCAACCGGCTGCGCTGTGGATTTGAGGAACGGAATCTGGTCGCGGAAGGCATACACGCTGCCGGCCACAGCAAGCAAAGCCGCGGCGGCGATCGCCCAGGGCAACGGCGACGCGCGGCGCGGGGCAGGGGCGGCCTGCTG
>DLGP01000084.1:609-38514 GCA_002482765.1 Alphaproteobacteria bacterium UBA7691 | reverse complement strand
AGCAGGCCGGGATCAGTGCGGCGCAGGCCATCGTAAAGTGTCACGGCGACCGGGAAGAAGATGATCAGCAAAGCCATCACCACCTTGGAAGCCAGGCCATAGCCGAACCACAGCACAAGCAAAGGCGCCAGGGCGAATACCGGAACAGCCTGGCTGGCCACCAGCAGCGGCAGCAGCCAGCGCCGGGCGCGTAGCGACAGCAGCAGCGCCAGGGCGGCGGCCGCACCCAGCAGGGCGCCGAAGCTGAGGCCAAGCAGCATTTCGGTGAATGTCACCAGCGCATTCCGCGCCAGCAATTCCGGCTGTCGTGCCATGGCCTGCGCCACCGCCAGCGGGCTGGGCAGCAGATAGGGCGGCACGGCAAACAGCCAGACCAGCCATTGCCACAGCAGCAGCAGGCCGGCCAGGGTGAGGGCGGGGCGCAGCAGGTTCATGCCGGGTCCGGGGCCAGGGCCGCTTGCAGCAACAAGGCCTGCACCTGGCGTAATTGCGCCACATGTTCGGGCGCCAGTGGATCGCGTGGCCGGGACGCGGTGATCTCGGCGGCCAGTTCCAGCCGCGCCGGCTGGCCTTGCAGGATATAGACGCTGTCGGCCAGGCTCATGGCTTCGGCCGGATCGTGGGTGACAAACAGCACGGCGCGCTGGCCGAGCAATTCAGCGGCCAACTCATGCAGCTTGAAGCGGTTGGCCGGATCAAGTGCCGAAAACGGTTCATCCATCAGCACCAGCGGGCGGTCTTCCAGCAGGGTGCGGGCCAGGGCGGCGCGCTGCCGCATGCCGCCGGAAAGCCGTGCCGGCAAGGTCGTGGCATTCTCTGCCAGGCCAACCCGGCGCAGCAATTCGGCGGCCCGGGCGGTGTCTGCCCGCTCGCCGCGCAGGCGTTGGCCCAGGCAGAGATTGTCGATCAGGTTGAGCCAGGGAGCGAGCAGGTCTGTCTGCGCCATCCAGGCCACCTGGCCGCGCAGGTCTGGCGTTACGCGATCCGGCAGCAGACCGGCAATGGCGCGCAGCAGGGTGCTTTTGCCGGCGCCGCTGGGCCCCAGCACGGCAATCCAGCGCCCCGGCGCCATATCCAGGGTGAACGGGGCCAAAACCGGGCGACCGCCAAGCGAGACGGTTTGCGCACAACGAATCGAGAAGGCTAACGGATTGCTGCTCACGCCGCTGAATCCCTTGCGCCGGCATTACCCGGATCAGGTTCGAGGGGTCGTCCGCTTGCGCGAACCTCTCAGCCGACCATCGGCTCCCCCTCAGGGCTTGGGCGTGATTATAGGCGCCGTGCGCCCCTAGGCAAGCTTTGCGCCTGAGCTAGATTGATGGGTGATGACGCCGCTTTTCCTGGGCAACGAGATTTATCGCCATTCCTCGCTGGGCGGGAAACACCCGCTGTCGATCCCGCGTGTCTCCACCGTGATTGATCTGTGCCGGGCGCTTGGCTGGCTCGATGCCGGCAATTACGCCGAAAGCCGGCAGGCCACGCCGGCAGAACTGGCGCGCTACCATGCGCCGGATTACATCGCCGCCGTGCAGCGCGCCGAGCGTGACCTGGCGCTCGATGAAGCGGCGTCGCAGCTTTACAATCTGGGCCGGGGCGGCAATCCGATTTATGGCACCATGTTTCGCCGCCCGGCCACCGGGGTGGGCGGCAGCCTGATCGCTGCTGCAAGGCTGCTTGATACGCCGGGGATCGTGTACAGCCCGGGCGGCGGCACGCATCATGGCCGCCGCGCCCAGGCTTCCGGCTTCTGCTATTTCAACGATCCGGTGCTGGCGATGCTGTCTTGGCTCGATGCCGGCTTGCAGCGCGTGGCCTATGTTGACCTGGATGTGCATCATGGCGACGGCGTGGAGGAAGCCTTCCGCGACGATCCGCGTGTGCTGTTTGTTTCGGTGCACGAAGCCGGGCGCTGGCCGAGATCCGGCGCCGCCGAGGATCATGGCATCGGCAACCTGTTCAATTTCCCGGTGCCGCCGGGCATGAATGACAGCGAGATGGCGCTGCTGGTGCAGGAAGCCATCGCACCGTTGCTGGCCGATTTCCGGCCCGAGGCGCTGGTGCTGCAATGTGGCGCCGATGCCCTGGCGGAAGACCCGCTCGGCAAGCAGGAACTGAGCAATGCCGCTTTGTGGCAGGCNNAGCCTGGCGCCCCGGCTATTGGTGCTGGGCGGCGGCGGTTATAATCCCTGGTCGGTGGCGCGCTGCTGGAGCGGCATCTGGGCGGTGTTGAATGGCTGGGAGATTCCGGCCCGGCTGCCGGGCCAGGCCGAAAGCCTGCTGCGTGGCCTGGACTGGAATCGCTCGGCCGGCCGCAACCCGCCGGAAAGCTGGTTCACCAGCCTGGCCGATACTCCCCGCCCGGGGCCGCTGCGCGATACTGTGCGCGCCATGGCCCGCGAGGCGAAACGTCGTGGTATATGAGGCTGTTATGAAGCGTCACTGGTTTATTGCCTTAACATTGCTGCTGGCGCTTTTTGCGGCTTTGCCCGGCAGCGCCCAGCCGCAGACCGGGCTGCCGGTAAGCGATCTGGTGATCCACACAGCCAGCGGGCTGCGCAAGTTCAAGGTGGAACTGGCCAATACCGATGCCAGCCGCTCGCGCGGCATGATGTTTCGCAGCCAGATGGCGCCCGATGCCGGCATGCTGTTCGATTTTTTCACCGAGCAGCCGGCTTCGTTCTGGATGCGCAACACGCTGATTCCGCTCGACATGCTGTTCATCAAGGCGGATGGCACCATTCTCAATATCCACCAGCGCGCCATTCCGCATGATGAAACCAGCATCAGTTCCGCAGGCCCGGTGCGGGCGGTGCTGGAACTGAATGGCGGCACGGCCTCGCGCCTCGGCATCAAGCCGGGCGACAAGGTGGATCACGCCATTTTTGGTCGCAAGCCATAGGCTGAATGATCTTGTTTTGATATCATAAAATGATATCATCGCATGGTGAATAACCGGCACCAGAAAACGCTAAGCGCGATTTTTGCCAGGCCAAACCGGGCCGATCTGCGTTGGCCGGATGTTGAAGTTTTGGTTGTGGCGCTGGGCGGCGAGGTGACAGAGGGTGAGGGCAGCCGGGTGCGGCTGGCCTTGAATGGTGTGCGTGCCGTGTTTCACCGGCCGCATCCAAGGCCGGAAACCGATAAAGGCGCCATCACCAGCCTTCGGCGCTTTTTTGAAGCGGCAGGAGTGAAGCCATGACGCTTGAATATAAAGGCTATGTTGCGGGCGCGATTGAATATGACCCGGATGACAAGGCATTCCATGGCAGCGTGGCCGGATTGCGCGATGTGGTGCATTTCACCGCCAGCGATGCCGAGGGCCTGGAGCACGCTTTTCGCGCCAGTATTGACGATTATCTGGCCTTCTGTGCCGAGCGCGGCGAGAAGCCGGATCGTGGCTATAGCGGCAAGCTGGCTTTGCGCTTGAGCCCAGACCTGCATCGCAAGGCGGCAATCCGTGCCGAGGCGGCCGGTATCAGCATCAATCAATGGTTTGCCCAGCAGATTGATGCCGCTTAGTTGCCTGTGCTACAAACCGCCCGGTTGCGGGGTGTAGCTCAGCCTGGTAGAGCGCCTGCTTTGGGAGCAGGAAGCCGGAGGTTCAAATCCTCTCGCCCCGACCACTTTTTTTGTTTTGCCGTTGTCCGCCAACAGGATGGTTCGCCCATGAAAGCGCGCATCTACCAGCCGGCCAAAACCGCCATGCAATCCGGCCGGGCCAAGACCAGACTCTGGCTGCTGGAATTTGACGCTGCGGCGGCGCGGTTTGTTGAACCGCTGATGGGCTGGACCGGCGCCACCGGCACCTTGAGCCAGATCACGCTCAAATTCGAGAGCAAGGAACTGGCCATCGCCTATGCCGAGAAGCATGGCATCGAATTTGACGTGGAAGAGCCGCAGGAGCGCAAGCTGGCCCGCCGCGCCTATTCCGACAATTACGCCTATAACCGCGTGCGCTGACCGGCTCTCGAAGGGCTGCGGTCAATTCCCCACGGGTGCCCTTAGCTCAGTTGGATAGAGCAGCCGCCTTCTAAGCGGCAGGTCGGTGGTTCAAATCCACCAGGGCACGCCAAACAAAAAAAGGCCGCCCGTGCCAGACGGGCGGCCTCGGTTTGTTAGCCTTACAGTGAAACGCGATGAATCCAGCTGCGATCCGTCGCCACGGCGTATTTGCCATCGCTGGTCAGGCTGGCATGGCGCATGCCGGCGGGCCAGCCGGATACCGGTAGCCAGTCGCCACCCTGGCGCAGCCAGGCTCCGGCGCGATCCCATAACAGCAGATGAGTGCCGTTGCGGGTGAAGCCGAACTTGCCGCTGGCCGCTGGCGGCTTGATATCGCTCACCGTAGCGCCATCCACCATCAGCACGGCAGCCTCGCCGCAGATCATCAACTGGTCGCGGCCGGTGACGATCATCTTGGCTTCGCCCCGGCAGGGCAGTTGCGCCACCCGCTCGGCCTGGCCGCTGGCCGGATCAACGCGCCAGAGCGTGCCATCGGCCTCAATGGCGCTGAAGCGGCCGGTAGCCGCGTCGAAGGCCACGCTTTCAACCACGCGGTCGTCAAACAGCTCCAGCGGCGTGATCTCGATATTGCCCATCGCCATTGCCTTGCCGATGAACAGCCCGGCCTTGGTTGCCAGCACCAGATAACCGCCGCCAACCGCGAGATCGCGGAACTCGCAGTAATGATGAGCGTGGCTTTTGAGCTTTTGGTAATACCAGCTCAGGCCATTGTCGCTGGAGGTGAAGATGCCGCGCTGGCAGGCCAGCCACCAGCGGCCATCCGCCGCCCGCTGCATCGCCTCGGCATCAAAGACCATCCATTCGGAATCGGTGAGTTGCCAGCTTTCTGCAAGATCGGTGGAGCGGAACACGCCGAAGGTGGTGGCGGCGAGGAGTGCGCCGTCATCCAGGGCGTATATCTTCTTGGTTTTGCCGAAAGCCTTGTCAGTGGGCATCGCCGGCATCAGGTCGCGCACCGTGCCGGTGGCGGCGGCGATGGCATAGGCACCCTGCGAGCCGGCAAATACCGCGCCGGTCTCGGTGGGATATAGATGCTCGGCCTCGGCCATCATCGGGTGATGCAGTGCCAGCTTCACCCGGGGCGGAAACATCATCTCAAGTTTCTCGCCATCCAGCACCGCCGTGGCGCCGTTATCGATCCAGCCAGCGCTCAGCGGGTGTTTCTTGTAGCCGGTCTTGGTGGCATCGCGGCGGCGCGCGCCGCGCCAACGGGTGATGATGATGTCGTCATCGGCCGCCAGGTAGATATCCTGGTAATCCGGCATGGTCTCCACCGTCCAGGTGCTGCCGCCATCCGTGGTGGTGGCAAGGGCGGCGCGATCATGCGGCGCCAGCTTTTTCACCGAGGCGCGCAAGGTGCCGCCGCGCTCCCACAGGCCAATGATCTCGGCTTTGCCGTTGCCATCAAAGACATGCTGCCAGCCGGCGCCATCATGTTTGTACACGCCGTTCTTGGCGCCGAACCACAGGCCGTAACGGCCGCTGACCGACTTGCCCTTGGCACCCGCCGGGGCGGGAATTGTTTCCAGCAACCGGCCATCCGCATCACAGCGGAACACGGCCTGGTCATGTTCATCGCCGGCAACGAGATAAAAGCCATCGCCGCTGGCGGGGCCGATGGCGCGGATTTCGCGGCCTTGCCATTGCGGCACCGGCACAGCCTGGGTGCTGCCGATGCGAAAGCGGTAGAGGCCATTGGCGGCGCCGAACCAGATCGTGTCGCCTTGCTTGAGCGAGGCTTTGACTTCGACGCGGGAGTGTTGTTTCAGTGAGGTTTTCATGTTTCCTGGCTGGACCTCAGGCCATAAAGCGCACGATCGGATACCACGCTGTTGGCGTAGCCGGTCGAGAATGGCGGAGGTGGTTCCCTTGGAGGTTCAGGGTTGTCATGAGAGGCGCCCCGGGTAGGGCGCCAATACATCCCCGCCCTTTATCTACTGCAATCGGGAATGATTCGCAAGATTCCGATGGCCATTAAGCATCGCCGCCGCGAAAAATGCGATGCAGCGCCGGCTGGGCTTCCTGCCATTTGGTATAGACCTTGCCGATATGCCCCAGTGGTTCGGAGAGCAATTTGAGATTGACCGCCACCAGTGCCAAGTCGCCAGGCGACACGCGGTCTGGCAGCAGGCCGATATCCAGCGCATAACTCAAGCCGATCAGTGCCGCCGTGTTGAACCAGATCAGCAGGTCGACCATATCGTCGGCCACCACTTTCAAGGTTTCAAAACGCAGGAAGCGGCCAAACAAACGCTCCTGCACCCGCCGCAGCAGCATCGGCCCGCGCCGTGTCACCGTGGCCGCCACCGCTTCCTGGAGGCCCAGAATATCCTGGCTGGCGCGCCGGATAGCCGGCCCGATCAGCGCCACGGCAGCGATTGCCGGGATGGTGGCCAGAAACAGCAGCGGCAGCCATTCGGGTGCCAGGGTCATCTGCCAGACAATGACCGAGCCGGTCTTGAAACTGATGACCCAGAAATCCTTGACGAAAACCTCGAAGCCGCGCTTGGCAACCTCGCTGCCATAAAACATTTGCGACACATCGCGGGCGCCGGTCATGATCCGTCGCCGCGCGAAAAAAACCCGCTGCAACGCAATGATCAGCCTGATCTCGAATGCCTTGCTGGAAACCTTCTCGCCGGCTTTGATAAGCGTGATGGCCAGAAACACGCTGGCAAAGAGCAGGCTGTTCTCCAGCAAAACGATTTGCAGGCGGCTGTCGCCGGCCTGCAAGCCATCAATCACGCGCTTGCCCATCCAGCCCACGCTTGGTTGCAAGGCCGCTTGCAAACCCACCATCAGCGCCAGCAGCAGCAGCCAGGGCCAGAGCCGCACAGCGACTCTGGTCATTTCCCGCAGCAACCCGATAGCTGCGCCGTCTTGTGGCGCCACTGCCGGGTTGGGGGCATTTGCGGGTGCGAGCATCGCCGTCAGAACCTGAACCGGGTGCCGAGGTAAAAGACCCGGCCGGTGGCGATCGAGGCGAGCCGGTTCAGGCCGCCATTGACATACTCCACCTCGTCACGCTCCTGATTGGTCAGATTCTCGGCCGAGAGGAAAACGCTGACACCTTCCACCAATTGCTGTTCCAGATGGGTATCGAGGAACAATTCGCTTGCGCGGAATTTGCGGCGGATGGCGCCCGCGCCGTCATGGCTGATGGTGGGGCGCTTGCCGGTGATATTCGCCATCAGCGAAATTACCGTGCCGGCCTGACGATCAGACCATTCCAGGCCGATATTGGCGACATAATCCGGCTGCTCGGCGAAAGGCCGTTTGCCGGTAACCGGATCATCCACCTCGGAGGCGATGAAGGTTTGGTTTGCCAGCAATTGCAGCGGCGCCAGCGCATCCCAGCCCAGTTGTGACAGCCGGAAGCGCTGCTCCAGTTCAAGGCCATAAAGCTGGCCCTTGGCGAAGTTGCTGTAGGTATATTGGTTGGCGCTGGTCTCGCGCTGCTCAATGATGTCCTTGATATGCCGGCCATAGAGATTGATGCCGAGGAACAGGTCCGGCGTGGCATAATCCAGGCCAACATCCAGGCCCCAGGCGCGGGCGGGGTTGAGTTGCGGATTGCCGTTAAAAGAATTGGCGCCGCGTACCGTCACACCCGGCGCGATTTCGTCAAATTTTGGCCGGTTGAGCAAACGAGAAACTGCGCCGCGTAATGTCAGGCTGTCATTCAGCCGATAGCTGATTGGCAGGGATGGCATCAGATCGATGAAGCGCCGTTCAAAGCGCGCGCCGTTGCCGCCCCCCAGATCGTCCTCCACCACTTCCAGCCGCAGGCCCGGCGTGGCGCTGAGGCGTGATGTCAGCTTGATTTCGTCCTGCACAAACAGCGCGTAATAACGTTCCTCGATATTGTAGTCGGAGTTTCGCGATGCCGTCTGGTTGGCCAGGCTTTGGCTCTGGTTGCCGGCGGCATCCAGGGTGAAAACCTCGCGGTCGCTGCTGCGGTCGCTGAAACGCAGGCTGCCGCCAAGGCGCAGTTCCTGTGGCAAGGTGCCGGGCAGGGCGGCGATCAGCTTGGCGGCAGCATGATATTGCCCATCCTCGATTTCGGATTGCTCGCGGCTGCCGCTGTTGAAGGCCAGTGCCGATGTCAGCGCAGTCTCACGGTTGTTGCTGTCGAAGCCGGTCTGTGCATAACCGAACAGCGATTCATAGCGGTAGGTGCTGTTGAATTCATGCTTGTGTTCCGCCGTCAGACCGCCGGTCTGGGTGGTTTCGCGCGCGCTGGTCAGGGTGCGGTCGTTGAACAAGCCGGTAGCACGCCGATACTGGTCGCGCTGTTTGTCCAGTTCCGCTTCCTCACGCAGATAGAGCGGCTTGAGGTGCACCTCGCCGCCGTCATAGCTGCGCACCAGATCGAGGAACATGTCACTGTTAGTGTAGGTTTTGGGTTCGTCCTCGTCGCGCAGAAAACCGGCGCCGCCTGGGCCGCCGGAGAAGGTGCGCTCGCTGAAGCGTTTGGTCTTGGTGATGGTGCGGCGATCAAAATTGACCGCGCCGATCATGCCGAAATGCTCATTCAGTTTGTTGCCGTAGGCCAGGCTGGCCTGGCCGGTGCTGGCATCAATTGCATCCACACCGCCAAAGGCCACGCGGCCATTCAACTCCGGTTTGTCGCCCAGGCGCCGGCTTGTCAGCGCAACACGGCCGGCCAGACCATCGGCTTCGTATTCGGCGGTTGGGTTGCGGATGATGGCGATGTTGTCGAACAACGATGCCGGCAGGTTCATCAGCTCAAAAGTGCGTGTCTGGCCCGAGGAGGGCAGTTGAACCCCGTCGATCTGCACACGGCTGTAATCGCCGGAGATACCGCGCAGATGCAGGCTTTTTTTCTCGCCCGGCGGTCCCCCCAACACCACACCCGGCATGCGGCCGATAACATCGCTGGCGCGATCATTGGGCAATTTCTCGAACTGCTCGCGTGTCTGGTTGACGATGGGCGCGGGCTGCTCCAGGCGCTCGGCTTCCAGCAGCGGCCAGCCAAGCACATTCACGGTGGGCAGCGGAGTGGGGTTGGCGCTTGTCTGCGCCGATGCGGCGATGCTGGTGCACAGCAAGGCCAGCGCGGTGATCGCCGAACCGCCATAGGTCAGGCAATATTGTGCACGCGCCGCCAGTGCGGCACGCGGGAAGGATATGGATGACATGGTACTTTCGAGACGATTATCGCGTCTTGGGGCGCACGCGGAGGTCGGATATCAGGCGATTGCTGTCATCGCCCGGTGCGAGTCTGGATGTGGCTCAGGATTTCGCCGATTATCCTCATGGAACTGCCCAGGGTTGTTCTCATCGGCGCGATCCAATGCCGCGACCAAACATCCCCGTAAGCGTTAGATCATAAATAATAATGATTCGCAACTGCATATTTGTTAGAGGCCGATTATGAACGCGATCAATCCAAGCCTGACCATGCAGCGCGTTTTCCAGGCGCCGGTGGCGCTGGTTTTTGCTGCCTGGACCCGGCCGGAAATGCTGGTGCAATGGTGGGGGCCACATCACACGCGCTGTGTCGCAGCCGAAGCCGATTTGCGCATCGGCGGCCGTTTCCGCACGGTTATTGAGGAACCAGGCGTTGGGCAACACGAAGTCGCCGGCCAGTATCTGGAAATTGTGCCTGAAAGCCGGCTGGTGTTTTCCTGGGCCTGGGCCGGCACGCCTGACCGGGTGTCGCGGGTGACGGTGAGCTTCCGCGTGGTGAGCGACCGCGAGACCGAAGTGACCCTGCTGCATGACCGCTTTGCCGATGCCGATGCGGCGACGCGCCATAGCCGTGGCTGGCGTGAATCCCTGGAGCGGCTGGTGGTGTATCTGGCGGTTTGATCCCGGCGCCGGTTATAGATCGGCCTGCTTCAGCAGGGCGACCCAATCCTGTTGCCCGCCGAGCAGGCGCAATATTGCCACATGGTCCGGGGCTATTGTGTATACGATCAGCGTGTTTTCATGCACATGGATGCGCACAGGCGGGGAGAATTCGTTGCGTTGCCGCGCCAGTGTCGGCATCGCAGCGATCAAGGCAAAAATCCGCGTCAGGTCGTCGATAAAACGATCTGCCTGAGTAATCGACCATGTTTCTGCCGAGTAGCGCCACAAAGCGTCAAGATCGGCAAGCGCGTGTGGTGTCAGTCGGTATTCATCCGGTTTAGCGGACGACATGCTTCTCGCGCATCTGCAATTTGAATTCTGCCGCGTCGAAAGGCTGTGCGGTTCCGCTTGCCTCGCCTTCGGTGATCGCGGCTTGCAGGGCGGCATGGGCTGCCTTGCGTTCCTGATCCTTGCGGATCAGGTCGCGGATATAGTCGCTGGCATTGCCATACAGACCGCTTTCGGCCTGGCGCTCCACCCATGCTTTCATCGGCTGGGGAAGGGAAACATTCATTGTTGCCATGACCATCTCCTTGCTGTTCGCATTTTGCACGGCTTGGCAAAGAATGGCAAATATGATGGCGAAGTTTGCCGTTGGCTCTGCCGGGCCGGCCCCGTCTGGAGCCGGCCCGGTGGCGGCTCAATCCGGCTTGCGCTCCAGACCGGCCAGCAGGTGATACAGGATGATGCAGCCAAAGGTGGCGGTGCCGATGCCACCGAGCGAGAAGCCGCCCAGCTTCAGCGCCAGGTCGCCGGCGCCGGCAGTGAGCGCCACGCCGACGGTGATCAGGTTGCGGCTGTTGGAGAAATCAACACCATTCTCCACCCAGATCCGCCCCGCCGTGGCGGCGATCAGGCCAAACACCACCAGCGACAGGCCGCCCAGCACCGGGCCGGGAATGGTGCCGATCACGGCGCCGAATTTCGGCGAGAAGCCGAGCAGCAGCGCAAACAGCGCGGCGACCACAAACAACGCCGTGGAGAAATTTTTGGTCACCGCCATCACGCCCATATTTTCGGCATAGGTGGTCATGCCGGTGCCGCCACCGCTGCCGGAAATCATGGTGGCGATGCCGTCACCCAGGAAGGCGCGGCCGAGCAAGGGGTCCATGTTGCGCCCGGTCATCACGCCGATGGCTTTCACATGGCCAAGATTTTCCGCCACCAGGATCACCGCCACCGGCGCAATCAGCGCGATGGCCGGGCCCTGGAATACCGGGGCGGTAAAGTTCGGCAGGCCGAGCCAGGCGGCATTGGCCACGGCGCTGAAATCCACCGCCTTGGCCAGCCCCAGGCCATTGGCGCAGAGCACATAAAACAGATAGGCCACCAGGCCGCCGATCAGGATCGGCAGCCGGCGCAGGCTGCCGGGAGCCGCCACCGCCACGATGCCGACCGCCACCACGGTAAGCAGGCCGATCCACATGTCGAAGCTGCTGGCGCTGATGCCCTTCACGGCAATCGGCGCCAAGTTGAGGCCGATGATCGCCACAATGGCGCCGGTGACAACCGGCGGCATCAGCTTTTCGATCCAGGCATGGCCCACCGCCATGACAATGGCACCGATGATGGCATAAAGCAGGCCGCAGGCGATGATGCCGCCCAAAGCCACCGCCAGATTGGCATTGGCACCGCCGCCGGCATAGCCGGTGGCTGCAATCACCACGGCGATGAAGGAAAAGCTGGAACCGAGATAGCTCGGCAGCCGGCCACCGGTGACAACAAAAAACAGCAGGGTGGAAATGCCCGAGAACAGGATCGAGACATTGGGATCAAAGCCCATCAGGATCGGCGCCAGCGCGGTGGCGCCAAACATCGCCACCACATGTTGCAGGCCGGCCACCACGGTCTGGCCCCAGGGCAGGCGTTCATCCGGCGCGATCACGCCGCCGGTCTTTTCTTTCCAAGACGTCAACATGGCATCCCCCATGATTTGAAAAAACGCGCCGGCGGCGAATCGGTTGGCCGATTCCCGGCGCCTGTTGCGATTTGCCCATGGCGCAGGCGCGTATGCAACCAGGGTTTCGACTTCGTTAAGGCTATTGCTGTAACAAAGACCGGGTGTTTTCCCGCCAGTGGCGAATATGGTTAATAGCTATTGATTGCATGAGCGTGGAAAAGAACTAAAATCGCTGCACCTGCTCAGCGTTTCGGGGGCCTTGGAGAATCCGGGGCGGGGGTGCTGACAGCCCGGGGGTAGAAGAAGTCGCATGAATCCGATGGAAGTAGAACGGATGCTGGCGCGCCATCGTGAATGGCTCGGCAAGCGTCCTCGCGGGGTCCGCCTCAATCTGTCTCTGGCCGATCTGCAAGGCTATGATTTTTCCGGCGCCGATCTGCGCGCCGCCAAACTTTCCGGCGCCAACCTGTCGCGCGCCATCCTGTGTGATGTGAACCTTTCCGAAGCCGATCTGTTTGCCGCCAATCTCGAGCGTGCCGACCTGTCGCGCGCCGATCTGTCGAAGGCCGATTTGCGCGGCGCCAGCATGCGCGGGGCGCAGATGGCCGGGGCGCGGCTGCTGGGCGTGGATTTCCGGGGTGGCGCGCTGATGCAGGCTTCCGATGCCGGTGTTGGCTTCGGGGCGCCGAATGCCGATGGCAAGAAGCCCAAGGCCAACACTCAGGGCGCCGATCTTTCGGAAGCCAATCTGCGCGGCTCGAACCTGACCGGTTCAAACATGAACGGCGTCAATCTTTCTGGCGCCAATCTGACCAAGGCCAATCTATCGAAGGTCACGTTGCGCAAGGCCAATCTGGCCGGCGCCAATCTCAACGGCGCTTCGCTGCGCGGTGCCGATCTGTCGCTGGCGCTGATCGAGGGGGCGAATTTTGAAGGCGCCGATCTCAAGGGCGCGGTGCTTGAAGATGTTGATATGGACACGGCGAATTTCACCGGCGCCGAAATGTTTGTTGATGTGTCCAGCTTTGGCAATTCGGTGGCGCAGATTCTGATGGATCATGAACGCTGGATCAAAAGCGATGGTCAGGAGGGCGCGCGCGCCGATCTGGCCGGCTTGGCGATGGAGCGGATTGATCTCTCGGGCAAGGATTTGTCCGGTGCCAACATGAAGGGTGCCAAACTGGCCGGCGCCAAACTGCAAAATGCCACGCTGGTGATGACCGACCTGTCGGAAGCCGATCTGACCGGCGCCAACATGATCGGCGCGCTGATGAATGGCGTGAATATGGCGCGTGCCATCCTGCATAAAGCCGTGCTGCATCGCGCCACCATGGGGCAGGTGCCGTTGCGCGGGCCGGATGGCAAGCCGATTGGCCGTTACTGGTCGGCCAGCCTGGCTGCCGCCGATGCCACCGATGCGGATTTCTCCGATGCGGTGCTGAAGGGCGCCAACCTGATCGATGCGCGGCTGGTGCGGGCGCGGCTGCGCAATGCCAATCTCACCGATGCCAAGATGGTCAACACCGAATTGACCGATGCCGATACCACCGGCGCCTTGTTGCCACCGATGGATTAAGCAGTTTCACTCCATCCGCACCATGACATGGCGGCGATAGGCCGGGCGTTCGGCCAGCCTATCGTGCCAGGCGCGCAGATGCGGCAGGTTGGGGCGGGTGATGGGAAAATTGAGCCAGCGCTGCACATGGCAGCCCACAGGTATGTCGCCCATGCTGAAATCGGCACCGGCAACAAAATCGCGGTCAGCCAGATGGGCATCCAGCCGGGCCCAATATTGTCCGAGCAAATCTGCTGCCGCCTGCATTGCCGCTGCGTCGCCATTGGCCGGGTCGCGAATATAACCCCAGAACAGCACCCGCATCGGTTCGCCGATGACGGTGTGAACCCAATCCATCCAGCGATCCGCCTCGCTGCGCTGGCCGGGCAGGCTGGGCCACAGGCTGCCATTGCCATAACGGGCGGCAAGGTAGCGCAGAATGGCGTGGCTTTCCCAGATTGCTACAGGCGCGCCGCCGGGGCTTTCCGCATCGTCGGCGATGGCCGGCACCAGACGATTGGGATTGAGCCGGCCGTAATCAGCCGTGTCGGTGCCGCCGAATTTGCCGCCCACCACAACATGCTCATAGGCAAGGCCCAGTTCATCGGCGGCCCAGAGCACTTTCTGCACATTTACCGAACTGGCCCGGCCCCAGATCCGCAGCATGAAAAACGGCTCAGCTCTGCATGTCGCGCACACGCTCCATACGCATGCGGCCGGCATGGTCGATGGCTTCCTTATAGGCGGGTGGCGCCAGCGACAGCAGCTTGTGGTTCAGGTTGCGGGTAAGCTGCCATTCCTTCTTGGGATCGTTTTTGGCCAGCAACGCCTTGGAGGTCAGGTTGGTCTGAATCCGCTCCCACAGGGTATCGACGCAAAGCGGCAAACGATTCTGGCCCAGCAGGCTGTTCAGGCTCACCAAAAGCGGGTCGGTCTGCGGCGTGGCCGGGATTTCCAGCTTGCCATTGGAGAGTTCGGCCAGGGCGGTGAGCGCATCGGAGAGATTGGCGCGATGGCCCAGCACATCCTGGATCAATTGTGAACTATCCAGGCAGGAAGCCGCCAGTTCATCCAGCAGTGCATCATTCTCGGCATGCTGGCGCTGGGTCAGCAGCTTAAGGGCAAAATCCAGCTTGGCGGCATAGGACGGCATCTGGATAAGGTGTTTGGCCACCTGGAAGAAGATATAGAAACGCGCGTCGCCGGGCTGCGTGTAGCGCGCCTTGATGCGCTCCACCATGCTGTCAAAGCCGCCGGTTTCCATGCTGGGCATGGTCTTTTCCGCCAGCGCATTGCGGGTATGGCCGATCAGCTTGTCAAACAATGCTTCCAGCTTCTTGCTGCGTTCGGCCTGGCCGGGCAGGCCGGCCTGGGTCTGGGCGCCGGCCAGGGCATAGATGCCGGCGCGCAGGAAGTTGCTCTGATCGGCCAGCTTGCGCTGGTGCTGCGGCGAATGCAGCATTTCCACGGCGGTGCAATTCTGCTTGTCGAGGAATTCGCGGAACACGGCGCCAAAGCCGCGGGCGGCATCGCGGGTGGTGAAGTCAAGGATGGTTTCGCAAACCGGGAATACGCCGCGATAGGGCCGCGTCTGCATCACCTTGGGCCGCGCCGTGGCCTGCTTGCTGAAGATTTCGGTCTGCGTGGTGGAATTCTCGCGCGTGCGGATCACCTTCACGGCGGTGAAATCACCCACATTCAGCAGCGCATTGGCCTGGGCGATGGCGTTTTTCTCAAGCTGCTCGCCGGCCAGCTTGCCGGCACCGGCTTCGCCTTCCAGCCGCTTATCCAGCCGCCAGCGGCCATCAATCATCACATAGATTTCGTAATCAAAGGTGCGATTGCCAAAAATCGAGCCGAACATTCTGTCCCCCGCTGAAAATGTAACGGATTCTGTATCGCGCCGCAGGCGCGATTTGGCAAGCGTCTATACGCTCAAGATTGAGAATGCGGGTCACGCAAGGCGGCGGCTTTGCCGGGTTCGGCCTGTGCCATCTGCTGTTGCACTACCTGTAATTGCTTGGCGAAGCGTTCAAACGCTTGCGCCACGGAAAGTGCGAATTGCCGCTGCTGCGGCTCCGGCATGGCCAGCGCGGCCTGGCTGAAGCGGCGGGCATGTTCGCGGGCGATTTCGGCCACATCNNTCGCCATAGGCATCCGAACGCACCTGCTCGAAGGTGGAGAGGATGGAATGCCGGGTGATGCTCTCTTCCACGGTCTTGAACGAGGCTTCCTTCACCATGCCGTCTTTCAGCAGGTCGAAGACCAGGAAGGTTTCCTCGGAGATTTTGCTCAGAATGCGGTCGACACGTTCCCGGTCCCGCGGCGAAGGCCCGGTCTCGGTGGCCGGCTTGCTGCCGGCAAGGCGTCTGACGACGTTACGCCACATCTGGTTCGATATCCTAAGCGGCTTGCGGGCTGTGGATACGAGGCCCGCCAGGATAGTGCGGCATGGCGGGTTTACGATGGCTTAATGCGAAACAGCACCATGATCTTCTGCTTCAACTGGGCCGGCGAGAATGGCTTGATAACATAGGCATCCACCTTGTTGGCCTGGGCGGTGCGCACAAATTCCTCGTTGGCATTGCCGGTCAGCATCAGGAATGGCATGTTCTCCCAGGTGCTGCGCACATGCTTGAGCAGGTCGAGGCCGCTGACATGCGGCATGTTCCAGTCTGAGATGATCAGGTCAAAGCGCGCATCTTCATAGCTGAGTTGCTGGATCGCGGCCTGGCCATCCTTCACCACCACCAGATTGGTGACGCCAAGCTGCTTCAGCACGGCCGTGGCCAGCCGCTGGGCAAAGGCATCATCCTCCACCAGCAGCACACGCAGCCGCTCAAAGCCTGGCACTTTGGTATCTTCCAGCATCTATCCTGTTATCCCAATCGCTCGATCAAGCCAGTTCCCGGCGCTTGTTCCTCAACCATTCCAGGCCGTCTTGCAAGTCGTTTCGTAATTCGGCCAGCGTGGCGGCGGCCTGTGCGCCATTGCCGGCGCGGCCCTGTTCCTCCAGCAATTCAGCTTTGTGGTGCACCCGCAGCAGGCCCATGCTGGCAGCCGAGCTTTTCAGGCTATGCGCGCCAAGCCCGATGGCAACCCAGTCCTGGGCTTGCTCCTGGTTTGCAAAATCCGCTGCAAGCTGTTCCGCCGCCTCAAAGAATGCGTCAATCAATTCAACCACGATCTCATTGCCCAGATCATCGCCAAGCTGGGCAAGCGCGTCGGCGTCGAAGGGTTGGTCGCTGACCGGCCGGGCTGCGGGCAGCGGCGGTGGCGGTTGCTTGGCATCGCCCATGCCGAGCACGCGGCGGATCGCCGCATCCAGCGCGGCCGGATGGATCGGCTTGCCAACATAATCGTTCATGCCGGCGTCCAGGCAACTGCGGATACCATCCGGGCTCAGGCTGGCCGTGGCGGCGATGATCGGCAGCCTGGCCCCGGCAGCGCGGATCGCCCTGGTGGCGGCGCGGCCATCCTGTTCCGGCATATGCACATCCATCAGCACCAGATCAAAGTCACCCTCCAGCGCCTTGCTCACGGCTTCCAGGCCGTTGACGGCAAAGTCGACGCGATGGCCGCCCTCGGCCAGCAGGCCGCCGATCACCCGGCGGTTCACCGGATTATCTTCGGCCACCAGAATCCTCAGGGCCGGCAAAGCGGCCTGTTCGGCCGCCAAAGCCTCGGCGCTGCGCGGCGCCTCGCCGGCGGCAAGGTCGATTTCGAACCAGAAACTGCTGCCTACACCGATTGTGCTGTCAACGCCGATCCGGCCGCCCATCGCTTCGATCAGCTTGCGGCTGATCGCCAGCCCCAGGCCGGTGCCGCCGAAACGCCGCGTGATGGAGGAATCGGCCTGGGCGAAGCTGCCAAACAGCTTGCCGATATTTTCGGGTGCGATGCCGATGCCGGTATCGCGGATTTCAAAACGCAAGCGGTCGCCATTGCCGGTTTCGGCTGGCCCGAGCCGGCTCACCGCCACCCAGACCTGGCCCTGTTCGGTGAACTTGATCGCATTGCCGATCAGGTTCAGCACCACCTGGCGCAGCCGGCCCGGATCGCCCTTGTGATGGGGCGCCATATCCACCGGGATGTCGAAGCCGAGTTGCAGGCCCTTTTCGTCGGCACGCGAGCGCATCAGCTTCACTGCGCCGCGTATCTGGGCCGCCAGATCAAAATCGATCTGTTCCAGGTCGATGCGGCCGGCTTCCAGTTTGGAGAAATCCAGGATGTCGTTGAGGATGGTGAGCAGGGCTTCGCCGGATTGCAGCACGGTATTGGCCAGATCGGTCTGCTCGCGGTCGAGATCGGTTTTGAGCAGCAGCCGGGTGAGGCCGAGCACACCATTCATCGGTGTACGAATCTCATGGCTCATCATGGCGAGGAATTCGGATTTTGCCTTGGTGGCGGCTTCGGCCTTTTCGCGCGCTTCCTCCACATCCAGCATGGCCTGGCGGAACACCCCCAGCGAGCGCGCCATGCGGCCCAACTCGTCGCGGCGCTGCATATGCGGCGGTTCCAGGTCGCGCTCGCCGCCGGCCAAGCGGAACATTGCCTGGGTCATGGCATTGAGCGGCGCCACAATATCGCGGATCAGCAGGAAGGCCACACCGAAGATCACAAGCGCCAGGGCGGCGATCACCATCAGGGTGCGCTGCTTGGCGCGCTCCACCGCCGCCTCGGCATCCATGCGGAACACAAAGCNNACCGAAGTCTGGGTCAGGATTTCCAGCTTTTCCAGGATCGCCTTGGCGCTATCCTCGCGGCGATGGATGGCGGCTTCCAGGTCAACCCGGCTGCCGCGCATACGCAGCGCGCTTTCGGCGGCTTCCAGCCATTCGGCATCCAGGTTGCGAATATCCACCGCCAGATCGTGGATCACCTTGGACAGGCCACGCTCCTCGGCGATTTGCAGGTCGCCCAGGAAGTCATCATTACGCGCCTTCAGGCTTTCGATCTGTTCAGCCACGCGAGCGGCGTCGCGGGAGTCAAATTCGCGATTGGATAGTTCCATCACGGCAAAGCTGGTCTGCGCCGAGCGGGCATAGTTGATCGTCATCAGCGGCTGGTCATACATCCGCACCACCAACTCGCCGACGCTCCACAGCGCCAACAGGGCGGCGATGCCCAGGCCGGCCGCAGCCAGCACCGACACCGCGAAGGCGGCCGCGAGCTTGCCGCGCACTGTCATGTGGGCGCTGCCTTGGCCTGATTCGCCGTGGCTAAAAAAGCAGCCGCTGAAAAAATCATCGGAATTGCCATGCCCTCAACCTTGCCTCGCCAGCCACAGACTATACCAGCAGGCAGCCGCTCGGAAATGAACAGCCTGTGTGCAATGCAGCGCCTGTGCAAGATGAAAAAAAGCTGGTTTGCCCGAGGCTTGAGGGGATCGGCACTTGCCCGGCGTCGTTAAAGTTGCCAAACTCCGGCCAGCGTCAACATCGTGATAGGTTGACCACACTTTTGGGAGGATACCCTAACAATGAAACGCCGTAATTTCATCAAGGGCGCTGCGCTTGCCGGCGCCGCTGCCACTGTCACCACCGCTGCTGCTTTCCCGACCCCGGCTCTGTCGCAGGGCCGCATCGAATGGCGCATGGTCACCACCTGGCCGAAGAATTTCCCCGGCCTGGGCGTTGGCGCCGAGCGTCTTGCCCGCCGCATCAACGACATGTCGGGCGGCCGCCTGAATGTGCGCGTGTTCGCCGCTGGTGAACTGGTGCCCGCCTTGCAGGCGCTCGATGCCGTGATCCAGGGATCGGCTGAAATGAGCCATGGCGCTGCCTATTACTGGCAGGGCAAGAGCCGTGGCCTGTCGTTCTTCACCGGCGTGCCTTACGGCATGACCTCGCGTGAATTGGCGGCCTGGGTGCGCTTCATGGGCGGCCAGCAGATCTGGGACGAAATCTACGACAAGTTCGGCGTCAAGGGCTTCCTGTCGGGCGATACCGGCACCCAGGCCGGTGGCTGGTTCCGCAAGGAACTGACCGGCGTGGCCGATATCAAGGGCCTGAAGTTCCGCACCCCCGGCCTGGGCGGTCAGACCTGGGAAAAGCTGGGCGCCACCGTGGTCAACCTGGCGGCGGGCGAAATCTTCCAGGCGCTGCAATCCGGCGCTTTGGATGCCGCTGAATTCGTCGGCCCGTATAACGATCTGGCCCTCGGTTTCCACCAGATTGCCAAGAACTACTATTTCCCGAGCTTCATCGAGCCGGGCCTGGCGACCGAAGCCGTGGTGAACAAGAGCAAGTTCGCCGCGCTGCCGAAGGATTTGCAGGCGATTGTTGAGAATGCCTGCCAGGCCGAATACGACCACACCGCCTCTGACTTCTACGCCAACGATCCGGTGGCGCTGAAGACTCTGGTGGAGAAGCATGGCGTGAAGGCGCTGCAATTCCCTGAGGAAATCCTCAAGGCCGGTGGCGTTGCCGCCAAGGAAGTCATCACCGCCGTGCGCAACAGCGACGATGCCCTGACAAAGAAGACCGCCGAGAGCTTCATCGCTGCCCTTGAGGTGCTGCGCACCCGCACCCGCGGCACTGACAGCCCGTTCCTGGTGGCCCGCGAGAAGTATTTCCAGCTCTAAGCCGGATATCCGGTTTAACGGGAAGGGTCCGCCGCAAGGCGGGCCCTTTTTCGTTGCGCCAAAGACATAAAAAAGCCGCAGCGGTTTTGGCCGCTGCGGCTTTTTGTTCAGCCCGCGCTTACTTGAAGATCACATTTGGCAGCCAGGTGGCCAGTTCCGGGAAGGCATAGAGTGCGGCCATCGCCACCACCTGCAAGCAGACAAAGGGGATAATGCCTTTGTAAATCTGGCTGGTCTTGATGCTGTTGGGTGCCACGCCGCGCAGATAGAACAGCGAGAAGCCGAACGGCGGGGTGAGGAAGCTGGTTTGCAGATTCACACCCACCATCACACCCAGCCAGACCGGATCAACATCCATCGCCAGCAGGATCGGCGCGGTGATCGGGATCACGATGAAGATGATCTCGAAGGTATCCAGGATGAAGCCAAGCACAAACATCAGCGCCATCACAAAGATGACCGCGCCGAGCTGGCCGCCGGGCAGACTGTGCAGCAATTCCTCCACCAGCGCATCGCCGCCCATCATACGGAACACGATGGAAAACACCGAAGCGCCGAAGATGATGATGAACACCATCGAGGTGATCTCGGCGGTGGAACGCGCCGAGTGCCGCAGCACCTCCATGTTCAGCCGGCCGCGCACCGCTGCCATGGCGGCAGCACCGATGGCACCAACCGAAGCCGCCTCGGTGGCGGTGGCGATGCCGGCCAGGATACTGCCGAGCACAGCCACGATCAGCACCAGCGGCGGAATCAATGCCACCAGCACATCGCGGGCCAGGGTGCGGCGTTCCTCGGCGGTCACTTCCAGCGCCGGGCAGCTTTTGGGATCGGTGATTGCCTTGAAGATCACCCAGCCGGCATACAAGGACACCAGCAGCAGGCCGGGCAGGAAGGCGCCGGCAAACAAGTCGCCAACGGATACCACCGAAGGCGCGAAATTGCCCTTGGCCATCTGCACCTGGGCATTCATGCCGGCAAGCATGTCGCCCATGAAGATCAGGATGGTGGAGGGCGGAATGATCTGGCCCAGCGTGCCAGAGGCGCAGATCACACCGGTGGCGAGCTTGGGATCATAGCCGGCGCGCATCATTGCCGGCAGGCTGAGCAGGCCCATGGTGACCACGGTGGCGCCCACCACGCCGGTGGAGGCGGCGAGCAGCGCGCCCACCAGCACCACGGAAAGGCCGAGGCCGCCACGCAGGCTGCCAAACAGGCGGCCCATGGTGGTAAGCAGCTGCTCGGCGATTTTAGAGCTTTCCAGCATCACGCCCATGAAGATGAAGAGCGGCACCGCCACCAGCACTTCATTGGTCATGCTGCCGACATAGCGGCTGGCAATGGCACCAAAATTCGACGGGTCAAAGGCGCCAAGCGCCCAGCCGATCACGGCAAAGATCAGCGAAGTGCCGGCCAGCGAAAACGCCACCGGATAGCCCAGCATCAGCACGCCGATGATGCCGAAGAACATCAGAACGGCGAGAATTTCGCCGATGACAATGCCGCTCATGACAATTCCTCCGTCTTGTAGCGGAGGTTTTCAGGCAGCAAATCCTCCTTGTCTGCCAGCACCAGCAGCGCACGCAGAGCTGCGGCAATACCTTGCAGGGCGATTACCACGGCAAAAACGATGATGAAGGATTTCAGCACATAAAGGCCGTGCATGCCGCCGGCATTGCCGGATTGCTCGGAGATGCCCCAGGAGCTGCGGACATAGTTCCAGCTATAGTAGATCACCACCAAGGCGAAGGGCAGCAGGAACACAAAGGTGCCGAACAGGTCGATGATGGCCTTGCGGCGGATCGTTGCCGGCCGGTAGAAAATATCCACCCGCACATGGCCTTCGCGCATCAACACATAGCCGGCGATGCCGGTGAACATGATGCCGTTCATCCAGACATAGAGGTCCTGCATCCAGACAAAGCCGGTGTTGAAGAAATAACGCAGCACCACCACGGAGAAGCAGACCAGCACGATCCCCAGGGAGAACCAGGAGAAAAACCGGCCAAGCAATTCGTTGAGGGCGCTGATCGCTCGCACGGTCAGGGCAATGGCGTTCACAATTCCAATCCTTACCTTGGGCGCCGCATGGCGCATCGAAGCATAACAGGATCGATCATCGCAATTTCAGGGGGAGGGGTGCAGCCAATGCCCGGCAGCCGGGCAAAAGCACGATTGGCAACATACACAGTTCACCTTTGCCCCGGCTGCATTGTCCGAAGCGCGGCGCCCCCCTGGCGGATGCCGACCTTTGCTGGCTTTCATACAGGCTGATGGGCTGCGATGCCAAGCCCGGCGCAATAAAATAATCACAAGAATACAGGAAATTAACAGGGTGGAAGCGCCAGCGCTTGCCGGTCAAAATGAAAAATCAGGTATTCTCAACGGCTTCCGGCATCATCTGCCAGCCATCCGGGGTCAGGGCTTCCAGCGGCTGGAAACGGCTTTTATAGGCCATTTTTGGACTCTCGCTGATCCAATAGCCGAGATAGACATAGGGCAGGCCCTGCTCGCGCGCCTGTTCGATATGCCACAGGATGATCAGCGTGCCGGGGCTGGATTGGTCAAAATCCGGATCGAAGAAGCTGTAGACCAACGAAATGCCGTCCTGCATCGCATCGGTGAGGCAAACCCCGAGCAGCCGGCCATCGGCAAAGCGGAATTCGGTCAGCGCCGTGCGCACCGGGCTGTCTTCCACCATGGCGCGGTAATCGGCGAATTCCATATCCGCCATGCCGCCGCCTTCATGCCGCGCCGTTACATAGCGGCGGAACACCATATAATGCTCGCGCGTGGCATAAGCCGGCAGGCGGCGGGTGATGATGCCATTGCGGCGGCGCCAGATACGGCGCTGGCCATCACTCTGGCGGAAAGCCTCCACCAGCACCCGCACCGGCACACAGGCATTACATTGTTCGCAGGCCGGGCGATAAGCCAGATCCTGGCTGCGCCGGAAGCCGGCCTGGCTCAAGGCGTTATGCAGGCTATCCGGGTCTTCGCCGGCCAGCAGGGTCACCACCTTGCGCTCCAGCTTGCCGGCCAGATAGGGGCAGGGCGTGGGCGGCGTGGCGAAGAAATGCCGCAACGGAATTTGCAGGCGATGTTTCATACGGCCTTATTATGCGTTTCCCGGCTCAGACTTGCCAGTATGTTAGCGCAAATGTCTGATCAGACCAGAACGGATTTAGTTTTGGTCCGCACCACCATGGTGCCGCACAGGATATCGTGCAGGCAGCGGCCGCGATTATGGAACAGCGGCAATACCAGGATCAGGCCGAAGGTGAGGCCGAGCGAGACATAGAACACCACCGTGTGCAGCAATGCTTGCAGATAGCCGGGCTGGCCGCCATGCCAGACCCGCACCTGGATGCCGCATAGCCGCATGCCGGGCGTGGCCGAAGCGGGGCCGCCAATGGTCAGCGTGTGATAGGCGGTGGGCCACAGCGCCAGCAGGGTGGCCACCGGCAGCGTCAGCAGGCCGAAGCTGATCAGCCCGAGCATAATGGCGCCCAGCCCAAGCAGGATGCCAAAAAAGCTGATCAATGCCAGATCGATCAGATAGGCAAAGGCGCGGCGCGGCACCACGCCAGCAAATTCCGCCTCGTCAAAGGGCGGCGGATCGGAATCGGGGGACGATCCGAACGGGCGGCGAATTGGCAGGTCGTTGCGCATCAGCGTGACGGCTGGATGCGGATGCCACCGTTGCTGCTCGGCCCGTTCAGGCCCGGCGGCGGCGGCGGCGGCAACACGCTGCGCGATGTGGGCGGCGTATTCGGGCGCGGCGCGCCGCCGCCATTGCCGCCTTCGGCCGCGTTGACCTTTTTCACATCGCTCAGCACCAGGATGGCGATGCGGCGATTGCGCGGATCAAGCGGATTATCCTTGATCATCGGGTCCTGATCGGAATTGCCGGTGACCTGGCGAATGCGCTCGGCTGGCACGCCGGCATCAATCAGCGCGCGCCGGCTGGCATTGGCGCGGTCGGTGGAAAGTTCCCAATTGGAATAATTGCCCTGGCCACGGAAAGGCTGCGCATCGGTATGGCCGCTGATTGCCAGCTTGTTGGGCAATTTTGAAACCGCCTGCGCCACCTGTTGCATCAGCCGGCGGGTTTTATCACTCATCGCCGAACTGCCCGAAGGGAACATCGAGGATTGTTCCTGATCCACAAGCTGGATGCGGAAGCCTTCCGGCGTGGTGTCAAACACGATCTGCTTGGCCAGTTCGGAAAGCTGCGGATTGTCGGCGATGGCCTGGCGGATGGCTTCTTCGGCTTGCTGGAAATTCTCGCGTTCAACTTCAGCCAGGCGTTCGGCGGCGGCCTGCGCATCAATCTGGCCCTGCTGATTGAACTGGCCAGGGCCTTGCCCCTGACCCGGTGATTGATTGCGGTCCGTGGGGTCCGGGCTGAGTTCGCCGCGCTGGCCGGGCGAGGGTGGCGGGCGGCGCGAATCCTCATATTTCTGATCGTATTGCGGCTGGTCGGGCTGATCGGATTTTTCCGAAGAAGGGCCGACGATCATAGTGGGCAGGCCAAAGGAACTGATCTTGCCGCCATCCTCGATGATGGTGCGACCGCCCATCACGCCGCCGGCACCGGAAAAGCTGCGGCTGACCGAGGCCGGCGAGAAATAATCCGCCACGCCCTTTTTCTGCTCATCGGTGGTGACGTTCAAAAGCCAGAGCAGCAGGAAAAACGCCATCATCGCNNATCGGCATAGGCCACTTTCCACGCGCCGCCATGGGCTGCGTGACCACCCTTTTTGATCTTCTTGATGATGATGGGGCGTTCGCCGTCGGCGGCAGCCATAACTGCGTCCTCCGCCGGTTAGATCGCTTGCACCTTGCTGGTGGCTTCTTCCACTTCGTAGAAGCTGGGCCGCACATTCGACATCAGCGATTTGCGGGCAAATTCCACCGACACAGCCGGGGCATAACCCTGCAAATGCGCCAGTAGCCCGGCCTTGAGGCAGAGCAGGTATTTGCCGTCATGCTCCTGCGTCGCCTTCAAGGCCGCCGCAATCGGCGACACGATGCCGTAGGAAAGCAAGATGCCGAGGAAGGTGCCGACCAGCGCGCCGCCAATCAGCTTGCCAAGCACTTCCGGCGGTTCGGAAATCGACCCCATGGTCTTGATAACGCCAAGCACGGCGGCGACGATGCCAAGCGCCGGGAAACTTTCGCCAAAGGCTGACACGCCGCTATGGGCAAGGTGATCTTCCTGATGGTGGATTTCCAGTTCCATGTCCATCAGCGCTTCCATCTCATGCGGATTTTCGCTGCCCAGGGTCATCAGGCGCAGATAATCGCAGAGGAAATCCATCGCATGGTGGTCGGCGGTGAATTTCGGAAACTGGTTGAACAGTTTGCTCTCTTCCGGCTTCTCGATATGGGCTTCCAGGGCCAGCATGCCCTTGCTCTTGGCCAGCTTGAACACCGAATAGAGCAATGAAAGCAGTTCGAGATAGTCGTCTTTGGTGAAGCGCGGCCCCTTGAAGGCCTGCTTGAAACCGCCCAGCGCCGATTTCAGCACCGGCTTGGGATTGCCGACGATGAAGGCGCCAACGGCGGCGCCGCCGATGATCACCAGCTCGAAGGGCTGATAAAGCACCGCCAGTTTGCCGCCCATGGCCATATAGCCACCGAGCACGCAAGCCAAGCCGACAACGGTGCCGATAACAATCAGCATGACGCACTCCTTATCCAACCCGCAGCCAAACTGCCGAGTCGGGTTTCAGCTAACTCAGTTTTAGCTTACGGGCTTGGTAAATAGAATATTGAATCGACGATGAAATTACTGTGATTGGGAAATTACCGTGATTGGGAAATTACTGCGATTGGCCACCAGCCTCCGAACCCGCCGGATTGTTGCTGGTCGCAACCGGGGCCGGGCGCAGCACCAGGCTGCCAAGCGCGCCGGCCTCGATATCACCCGGCCGGATGCTCATCGGCAGATAGCCCACATTGGCCCAGGCGGGCGCCAACGAGCGGTAAAAGGCCGAAAGCGGATGGCCGGATTGCCCGGTTGAGTGGATAAAGACCGAGCGGTTGAGGTCGGCCAGATCGTAAATTGCCCGCAGCGAGGCGGCATGCACATTGGCGAAAGGCTCGGCCTCGTCGGCCATGTTGTTGCGGCCAACATTAACGGTGAAGGTATCGCCCGGGGTTGGCACACTGGCCTCGAACAGCCGGCGCAGCGGCGTGCTGGAAAACGGCCGATGCGTCGATTTGGCAAAATGCGCATCGCCCCAACGCCAGCGGCTGGGGTCGCGGCCATAGCGCGCCTTCAGGTCGGTGAGGGCCAAATCCAGCGCCTCGGCCACCAGGGCGGCGCATTCGGCCGGACTGCCGGGGGCGGCCAAGCTGCCGCACCAGCGCGCCTGACCATCCTTGTTGGCCAGGATATTGCGCATCAGCGCCGGGCGATGGCGCCACAGGCGCTGAAAATCGTCGCCCAGTTCATCGGCCAGCACCAGCCGGGTCAATTCCCGATACCAGGCCTGGAAAACCAGCGGTTCGGCATGGTTGCTGGTCATGGCGCCATTCCAGCCGGCAAGGGCGGCATGCAGCGCCGGCAATTCGGCATTTTGCGGCGTGGTTTTCAGCGGCGCACTCAGCATCAACGGCAGGATTTCCGCCGCCATCAGCGACACCGTGTCGCCCTGGATCTGCTTGAAACTCTCCACCGAATGCACCTGGCGCTCGCGCAGCAATTGCTCGATGCGGATGGCACGGTAGGGATCGGCCCATTCGCTGGTGATGAAATGCGGATAGCTGTCTGGCACGATCTTGTGGTTGGCGGTCACCACCTGGCCGCTGGCCGGATTATAGCTGCGCGGCAATTCCTCAAACGGAATGAAGCCGGCCCAGTCATATCGCGCATCCCAGCCGGGCGCCGGCGCCAGGCCCTTAAGGTCGTTTTCCGGCTTGCGCTTCGGCACCAGGCCAGGGGCAAAAAAGCCGATATTGCCGGCCAGATCGGCATAGACAATATTCTGCTGCGGCGTGACATAACCGCGGAAATTCTCCACGAAAGACGGCCAGTCGGCGGCAGAATCCAGCCCGGTCAGGCTGTCGGCGCTGCGGTCGTCGTCGCGCAACGCGGTCCAGGCGAAGCTGAGCGCATAGCCCGGTTCCAGCAGGCCCTGGGCCGTGGTGTTGACATCGGAAATCACCGGGCCATGCCGGGTCTCGCGCACCGCCAGCACCACATCGGGTTCACCTTTCACCTTGATGGTTTCGCTGCGGGTGGCAAAGGGCAGCGAGCCGCTGGGATCAACCCCGGCCGGCACCAGATAGCGGCCCGGATCGGCCGGATCGATCTTCTCGATATAGAGGTCCTGGGTATCCGGCCCGGTATTGGTGAAGCCCCAGGCAATGCGGCCATTATGGCCCAGCACCACGCCCGGTACGCCTGGAAGCGTGGCGCCAATTGCATCGCCGCTCGGGCTGGAGAAATGCGCGAAATACCACAAAGCAGGGGTTGAGAGGCCAAGATGCGGGTCATTGGCGAGCAAGGGCGCGCCGGTCACGGTATGGGTACCGCTCAGCACCCAGTTATTCGAGCCAATGCCCTCGGGCCGTTCCTCCGGCAGCAGGCGGGCCAGTGCCGGCAGGTCAAGCGCCTGCGTCACCTTGCGATACAGATCGCTGTAATCCGCCAATGCCACCGGAGCATCGCCCGGATAAGGCGGAAAGAATTCCTCAATCTGCTGCTTGTTGAGCCGGCGGCTGAGGCCGAGCCGCGCCAGTTCAGTGCCCCAATTGCCGCTCAGGTCCCAGGCCATCATCTTGATCCAGCCAAGCGAGTCCGTCGGTGTCCACGGCTCTGGCTCAATCCCGATGATCAGGAATTCCGGCGGCAGCGGATCGTTGCGCTGTTTCAGGAAGGCATTCACGCCGGCCGCATAGGCATCCAGCGCGGCGCGGGTTTCCGGCTTGAGATGGGCATAGGCGCGTTCGGCGGCGCGCCGCACACCCAGGCTGCGCAGGAATTTGTCGGTATCCAGGGCGCGCGGGCCAAATATTTCCGCCAGCCGGCCGGCCGGAATGCGGCGATTCACTTCCATCTGCCACAGCCGGTCCTGGGCATGGGCAAATCCAAGGCCGAACATCGCATCCACCCGGCTTTCAGCCAGCACATGCGGAATGGCATGGCGGTCGCGGATGATGCGCACCGATTGCTGCAACGGGCTGTTGGCCAAGGTGATGGTGCCGCTGGTTTGTGGCAGCGAGGAGCGGGCGATGAAGTAGGCGGCGGTGCCAACACCACCGAGCACAACAAGCAGCAGGACGAACAGGCGGAAAATCCAGCGCATGAGAATCCTGGATGAAAGCTAAACAGAAGCCGGCAAAGGCAAACCGGCATACACCACATTGAAGCCTGGATACCAGATTAAAGCCTGGATATCAGATTCTGGCCCCGCACCATGTTAAAAAAACACAAAAAACCCGCTGGCGCGAGCCGCAGGGGCTAAACAGGGCGCAAAGATACTTAAAACGCCAGTAAGCCTGGCCTCAGGCGACGGCAACCTGGCGTGAGCTGAAACCGCTGGTCAGGCCGCTTAAGGCGGCGCCGAAAGCAGCAATTGCAGGATTGCTTGGGGCGCGGCCAGTACCGCCAGTCGGGGCTGGCTGCGGCACCGGCTGCGGTGTTGGCGCACCAGAACCGGCACCGATGATGCGCACTTCGCCGGTTGGCTCGTTGGCTGGTTTGCCAAAGCTTGGGGGGGCCTGCTCCGGCGCGTCTTCGCCACGGCCCTTGCCGCCAACACGCGGCAGGTCAAAATTGTCCGGCAGGTTCTGGGCATATTCCTTCACCGCACGCGGCGAGGGATATTGCTGCTGCACTTCACCGGTTTCGGAATCGCGGAATTCAAGAATTGCCAAGCGCGTGGATGTGTCGAGCCGGATGAAGGGGCTGACATAATACGAGCCATAGCGCGTGACGCTGCTTTCCTGATCCCCGCTGACAACGATCTCCCGTGGCGAGAACTCAGAAGAGTTTGCGCTTGACGCACTCACTGATTCAACGCGGGCCTCGCGTGCTACCGCGCCGCTACTGCCCGCGCCGGCAACTAGGCCGATGCTATTGAGCGGCATAATGGGTTTCTCCCATTTCAGGTACGGTTTCCTATATGTAATATATTGTCATGTTGCTTGATATGCAAGCGGCAATTGCGCAGTGCAAAATACATATACTTATAAAAGACGATTGCAACCCAAAGGGCAGTGTGCGAAAGTCCGCGCCGAAACAATAACCCTTATAAATCACAAGGTTAGAGGAAGCAATGGCGAAGCTGGCGTTTATCGGTCTGGGGGTCATGGGCTATCCGATGGCGGGCCATCTGGTGAAAGCCGGGCATAGTGTAACCGTCTGGAATCGTTCGGGCGAGAAGGCGGCCAAATGGGTGGCGCAGCATGGTGGCGCCAGTGCCTCAAGCCCACGCGAGGCGGCTGCCGGGGCCGAATTCATCATGGCCTGCGTCGGCAACGACGACGATCTGCGCTCGGTGGTCTATGGCGACAACGGCATTTTCGCCGGCATGGCCAAAGGCAGCGTCTTTGTGGACCACACCACTGCCTCGGCCGATGTGGCGCGTGAACTGCATGCCAAGGCTGCCGCTTTGGGGCTGGATTTCATCGATGCGCCGGTTTCCGGCGGCCAGGCCGGGGCCGAGAATGGTCAGCTCACCATCATGTGCGGCGGCGATGCGCCGGTTTACGAGCGGGTCAAGCCGGTGATCCAGGCTTATGCCAAGATGCAGAACCTGATGGGTCCGGCGGGCTCCGGCCAGCTCACCAAGATGATGAACCAGATTTGTATTGCCGGCCTGGTGCAGGGCTTGTCCGAGGCTTTGGCCTTTGGGCGCGCTTCCGGCCTTGATCTGACGAAAGCCGTGGAAGTGATTTCCAAGGGCGCGGCGGGCTCCTGGCAGATGGATAATCGCCACAAGACCATGATCGAGGGCAAATTTGATTACGGCTTTGCGGTCGATTGGATGCGCAAGGATCTGGGCATCTGCCTGAATGAGGCGCGGCGCAACGGTGCCAGCCTGCCGGTGGCCGGGCTGGTGGACCAGTTCTATGCCGAAGTGCAGCAGATGGGCGGCGGTCGCTGGGATACGTCGAGCCTGATCGCCCGGCTGGAAGCCACCAAGACCAAGAAGTAGGCCACCACCAGTCAGGCCGGTCCCATAAGGGGCCGGCCTTTTGATTTAAGGCGAATGCAGGCGGCGCGAGCCGCCAGCTTGGCGCATGGTCTTGACCTCAGTGGCCACCCGCTGATTCACCGCGCGGGCATGCGTCGTCAATTGCGCCAGGGCAATATCCAGAACATGCAGTTGGGCTTCGTCCAGCACTTCAACCAATTGGGCATTCAGTTGCGCCACGGCGGGAAATACCTGTTCATACAGCGCCTGCCCGGTCGGGGTCAGCGACACCATGGCCCTTCTGGGGTCGTGGCGCTCTGCGATGCGGTTGATCAAGCCCTTGCCGGTCAGGTTGCCGATGGCGCGCGAGGTGCGCGCGCGGTCAAGCTGTGTCGCTTCGGCCAGCGCCGAAGGCGAAAGCGGCCCGGATTCGGCCAGCCAGGCCAGCAGGCGCCATTCCCGCCGCGTGATGCCATAGCGCCCCTCCAGCATACGCACCACGGGGGCGCCGCTGAGGGCAAAAAGCGCTTGCAGGCGAAAGTTGAGCAATTGCCCCATTCGCCTTGGCGCCCGTAGAGATGAAGCAGCAGGCTGTTTCATGGCCATAGTTGATTAGATCAATTCAAGCGCCAGACCCTACACTCGATCAACAACATAGAACAGGGAGGATTCATCATGCGCAGTAGAATTCTGGTGCAATGCCTGCTGATCGCGGCGATTGCTTTGTTCAGCCCCAAGCTTTGGGCGCAAAGCGGCGTGATCAAGATCATTGTCGGCTATCCACCCGGCGCAACCTCGGATGCCTTGGCGCGTGTGCTGGCCGAGGCGATGGCAAAGCGGCTGAACCAGCCTGTCATCGTGGAGAACAAGGCCGGGGCGGGCGGCATTATCGGCAATCAGACGGTGAAGGCCGCCAATCCGGATGGCACCACGTTGCTGATGACGCCGGTGGCTACGATGTCGATCTTTCCCCATAGCTACGGGGCGCAGCTTAATTACGATCCGTTCAAGGATTTTGCCCCGGTGGCGCATCTGAGCAATTTCCAGGTCGGCCTGGGGGTAGGGATGCAGGTGCCGGCCAAGACGCTCAAGGACTATGTGCAATGGGTCAAAGCCGATCCGGAGAAGCATGGCTTTTATGGCTCTGCCGCATCCGGCAGCCTGCCGCATTTTTTTGGCGTGATGTTTGCCGAGAGCGCCGGGATCAAGTTGCAGCATGTGCCATATCGCGGCACGGCGCCATCCATGCTGGCTCTCGCGGCGGGTGAAATCGCCGCTTTGTCGACGGTAGTGGCCGACATCCAGTCGCTGGTTGATGGCAACAAGGCGCGGCTGCTGGCCGTGGCCGGTGAGAGCCGCAGCCCGAAATTCCCTGACGTGCCGACGTTTCGCGAGCAGGGCTATGATCTGGTTGCTGCGCCCTGGTATGCGTTGTTTGCGCCGGCCGGCACGCCGCCGGCCATTGTGCAGCGGCTGTCCAAGGCGGCGATTGACGCCATCCATGAACCGGCCATGAATAAACGCATGCTGGATATGGGCGTGGAGCCGACGGGCCTTGGCCCGGAGCAGCTCGGCGCCATCATGAAGCAGGATTACGAACGCTGGGGGCCGCCGATCCGTGCCTCCGGCTTCAAGCCGGAATAAGCCTTGTCATCTCCAGGCCGGTGCTTGGCCGGCCTGGATTTTCAGGTCGTAGCAGGATTGATCATGACACAACGCCCCAACATCCTATTCATTGTCGCCGATGATCTCGGCTTTGCCGATCTTGGCTGTTATGGCGGTCGTGATGCCGCATTCGGCCCGGTTTCGCCGGTGCTGGACGATCTCGCTGCCAAGGGCCTGCGCCTGACCGATGGCTACGCCAATTCGCCCGTCTGCTCGCCCACCCGGTTTGCCCTGATGACGGCCCGCTACCAATACAGATTGCGCGGCGCGGCCGAGGAACCGATCAGCATCCGCAGCCGCAACAGCAGCATCCTCGGCCTGCCGCCCGAGCATCCCACATTGCCATCTTTGCTCAAGGCTGCCGGCTACCGCACCGCGCTGATCGGCAAATGGCATCTCGGGTATCCGCCGGCTTTCGGGCCGCTACAATCGGGCTATGACGAGTTTTTCGGGCCGATGTCTGGCGGCGTGGATTATTTCACTCATTGCGGCACCAATGGCGCGCATGACCTTTACCTGAATGAAGCCGAACATGCTGCGCCTGGTTATCTGACCGACCTGCTGTCGCAGCGTGCAGCGGATTTTGTGCGGCAGCAGCAAGCCGACGCGCCGTTTTTCCTCAGCCTGCATTACACCGCGCCGCATTGGCCCTGGGAAACCCGCGACGATGCCGACTTGGCGAACCAGGTCAAGGACAACCTGTTTCACCTCGATGGCGGCAATATCGATACCTACCGCCGCATGATCCATCACATGGATGAAGGCATCGGCTGGATCGTGGCGGCATTGCGCGAGACCGGGCAGTTGGACAACACGCTGATCGTTTTCACCAGCGACAATGGCGGTGAGCGTTTCAGCGACAACTGGCCTTTGGTGGGCGGCAAGATGGACCTGACCGAAGGCGGCATCCGGGTGCCGTGGATCGCCCATTGGCCGGCGGTGATACCGCCAGGCTCGGTCAGCGGCCAGCTTTGCCTGACCATGGATTGGTCTGCCACCATGGTGGAACTGGGCGGCGCAGAGGCGGCAGCGGATTATCCCTTTGATGGCGTTTCGCTGGCGCGGCTGCTGCATGATCCGACGCATCTGGTCGAGCGGCCGCTATTCTGGCGCATGAAGCATCGCCAGCAGCGCGCCATGCGGGCGGGCGCCTGGAAGTATCTGCGGGTGGATGGCAACGATTATTTGTTCAATATCGTTGCCGATGCGCGCGAACGCGCCAACCTGGCCAAGCGCGAACCGGAACGCTTGGCGCAGATGCGTCAGGCCTGGGAGGAGTGGGAAGCCAGCATGCCGCCGGTGCCGGAAGAGGCCGTGGTGAGCCTGGGCTATTCAGCCAAGGACATGCCGCAGCGCTGACTTGGCCTCAGCCTTCCTTGAGGGCGCGGGCCACGTCGCGGGCGAAATAGGTCAGCACACCGTCGCAGCCGGCGCGTTTGAAACTCAGCAGGCTTTCGCTGGCAACACGGGCGCGGTCGAGCCAGCCGCGCTCGGCGGCACCAGCCAGCATGGCGTATTCCCCCGATACCTGATAGGCGAAGGTGGGCAGGCCGAAGCTCTGCTTCACCCGCCAGCAGATATCCAGATAAGGCATGCCGGGCTTCACCATCACCATGTCGGCGCCCTCGGCGATATCCAGCGCCACTTCGCGCAGGGCTTCGTCGCCATTGCCGGGATTCATCTGATAGGTGCGCTTGTCGCCACGGCCGAGATTGGCCGCCGAACCAACCGCATCGCGGAACGGGCCATAGAAGGCTGAGGCATATTTCGCCGCATAGGCCATGATCTGCACGCGCTGGAAACCCTCGGCATCCAGTGCGGCGCGGATTGCCGCAACCCGGCCATCCATCATGTCGGACGGCGCGATGATGTCGCAGCCGGCGCGGGCCTGCACCAGGGCCTGCTGCACCAGCACGTCCAGCGTGGCGTCATTAACAATCTCGTCATCCACGATCAGGCCGTCATGACCATGGCTGGTATAGGGGTCCAGCGCCACATCGCACAGCACGCCAAGATTGGTTGTGGCTGCCTTGATGGCACGCACGGTCTGGCAGATCAGGTTATCCGGGTTGGTCGCCTCGCGGCCATCCTCGGTCTTGAGGCCCGGATCGGTGGCCGGAAACAGGGCGATGCAGGGAATGCCCAGCGCCTCGGCCTCGCGCGCCGCGGCGGCGGCGGCGGCCACTGTCAGGCGCTCCACACCGGGCATTGACGGGATCGGCGCATTGCCGGGCCCTTCATGCACAAACAGCGGCCAGATCAGATCGTCGATACTGAGGCGGTTTTCGGCCACCAGACGGCGGGTCCAATCGGCGCGGCGCAGGCGGCGCGGACGGGCGGCGGGGAAACTGGGCAGGCTGGGGGGCAGGCGGTCTGTGCTCATTCAAAGGGCTTTATCATACCGTTGCTGAAAAGCAATCCACACCCAGGGCGAGGTGCCAAAGAAGCGGCCCAGGCGCATCGCGGTGCCCAGTTTGATCGGGCGCTTGCCGCTCATCACCGCCCGGAACAACTTGGGTTGCAACCGGGCTTCGCTGCGGAAGCGTTCCGGGCTGTAGCCGCGCTGGGCAATGGCCTGACGCAGCAGATCGGCGGGGTGCGGCGCAATTGGATAAAGCGGCAGCATGATGGGCAGGCTCCCTGGGAGAGAGCTTAAGTCTCCGCCAGGAAGGGTTAAAAGGCCGTGAATCAAATCAACCGGAGAGGGCGTCGAGCCGTTCGCTCATTTCATGGTCAACACGCAGCGGCAGCGTGAACCAGAAACACGCCCCGGCGCCAAGCTGGCTCACCACGCCAATCTCGCCGCCCATCAGCATCACCAGATTGCGGCAGATGGTGAGGCCCAGGCCAGTGCCGCCATAACGCCGCGTGATGCTGGCATCAGCCTGGGTGAACGGCTGGAACAGTTGCTGCTGGATCGCCGGCTCGATACCGATGCCGGTATCGGTCACCTCGCAGCGCAGCAGGATATGGTCGGCATCCTGCGGGGTGGCGCTCAGCCGCAGATCGATGCGGCCATGCTGGGTGAACTTGATCGCATTGCCCATCAGATTGGTGACAATCTGGCGTAGCCGCATCGGATCACCGATCAGGTGTTCCGGCACATCATCCGGGATATGCAAGGTCAATTGATTGCCGGCCGATTCCGCACGCGGCCGGTGCAGGATCACCAGCGCTTCCAGGGTGGGGCGCAGGTCAAAATCCACAGTGTCGATACGCATCTTGCCGGCTTCCATTTTGGAAACCTCCAGGATGTCGTCAATCAGGCCCAGCAGGTCGCGCGCCGATTGCTCGGCGATTTCTGCATAATGGCGCAAGCGGTTGTCGATGCCGCCATCGCGCAGCAGGGTCAGCATGCCCAGCACACCATTCATGGGGGTGCGGATTTCGTGGCTCATCATTGCCAGGAAACTGGATTTGGCCCGGTTGGCGGCCTCGGCGGCATCGCGCGCCAGTTCCAAGTCGCGCGCCACCTGGGTCAGGCTTTCCGCCTGGGCTTCCAGGATGCGCTGTTGCTGCTCCATCTCCATCACCTGGCGCCGGATATCCTCAATATCCTCAATCGAGCCAACCATGCGCAGCGGCTTGTCATCGGCATCGCGGATCACCGCGCCGCGCGCCAGGGTCCAGACAAACAGGCCGTCATCGCGCCGCAGGCGGAATTCCATTTCGCAAGGCTGGCCGCGAAACAGATGCCGGCCGATACGCTGGCGGATCACCGCATGGTCTTCCGGATGCACCCGATCCAGGAAGCTGTTTTTCGGGAAGCGCCGCACCTCACGTTCCGGTGCGATGCCGCCGGCCGTGATGAAGCCGGCGATGATCACGGTTTCGCCCGTGGCGATATTCCAATCCCAGATACCGATACGGGCGCCGCGCATCGCCGCCTCGAAACGGTCATTGGTCTCCTGTAGCCGGGCGCGGGCCTGCGCCATGTCGCTGCGCTGAACCACGGCGTGATAGGCCAGCGCCACCAGGCCGGCGATCATCGCCGTGGCCAGCAGGCAGGAAATCAGCGTCAGCGCCGCCACCGGCCGGACACGTTTGGCGGCTTCCAGCGTGTCATGCGCCGGGCCGATATTGATGCTCCATTCCGCTCCCAGCGTGGTCAGCGGAAAGGCCACGCTGCGGCGCATGTTCTGGCGTTCGTTCTGGTAGATGATGCGATTGTCGCGCTCAATGCGCACCGCATAGCCGAAGCTGGTGGCAATGGCGGCCACGGCATCCAATTGCCGGATGGCCAGGATGCCGGCCGCCAGCAGGCTGGTGCGGCCATCGGCATTAGCCAGCGGCGCCAGAACAACGAAGGCCTCATTGCCATCGCTGAAACGCGCATCTGCGGAAAGTTCCGTATGGCCCGGGGCGAAGTCGCCGCGCCGCAAACGGTCAAACCATTCTTCATGCAGGCCGTCGCCAAGCTGTAGCTGCGTGGCGGCCTCATTGCTTTCGGTCCAGCCTTCGGTCAAGGCAATGCCGTCGGCGCTCAAAAACTGGATGGTGGCAATCTGGGCGTCGGCTAGCAGCGCCAGGACAACATCGCGGCGCAGGGCGGCATTATCTTGTTGCCAGGTTTCGCCATGCCTTGCTTGCAAAACTTCCATGATACGGCTGCGATTGTGCAGCCGGCGACCCAGCTCATGGTCGAACCAGCGGGCATGTTGCGCCATGTCGGTTTCCAGGGCGCGCTCCTCGGCCTGCCCGGTCGCCTGCCACAGGGCAAAAGAGGCGCTGGTGCCCAGCAGCAGGATGCCAACCAGGGCCGGCAGCAGCGGGCGCGGAATCGCCTTGCCACGATGCGCTGCAAAGCGGGCGGCGCAGCCGATGCCAAGCAGCAGATAGACCGGCACCACCGGCAGCAGGGCAGTGGCATGTTCAGCCCAGAGCCGGGTTTGCGGCAGCAGGTCGAGCGCGCCCAGGCACAGCACAAAACCCCAGGCCACCAGCATGGTAGCTGCCGACCAGACCAGCAGATGCAGGGCGGTGCCGGTATTGCTGCCCGGGCGCAGCACCGGGATGCCAAGGCCAACCGCCGCGAACAGGAAGCCGGTGGCGGCCACCGGCCCCATATGGCCGATATGGGCAACCAGGCCATCGGCGGCGCTGAGATATGTCATGCCGCGCTCCAGGTCTGGGCTGCGCAGGGCATCAAACAGGCTCAGGCCGGCAAGTGCGGCCAAGGCCAGCGCGGCAAGGCTGGCAAGGCGCTGCTGGGCCAGGCCGGCGAGCAGGCCAACCGCGCCGATCACAGCACAAATCAGCATTTCCAGATGCAGCGGCGGCGCGCCGGGTAGCCAGGCCAGGCGCCAGCTATCGCTTTCAACCAGGGCCAGGGCATAAAATGCTGCCAGCGCAAGCAAGGCCAGGCCAGCCAGCCGCATGGCGCGGTCTAAGCGCGCAAGCTGTCTGGCCGGCAGTTTTTGCTGCGCGGTGGTTGCCGAATGGCTGGGGGGTATCATGGCCAAGGTTTTAGCCGCAACGCCCGTCCTGCGCCAGCCGCTATCTTGCACAGCACAATAATACGGGGCGCCCGGGCTATGGCTTGCTGGCATCGGCGGCGGGGGCTATTCCTGTTGCCGACCGGGAGTCTAGGTTGAGGAATTATGCCCACCTGCTGTGCAAAAATTCCAATACCAAGCGGCGCCCATACCTGCCATACCTGCAACCCAGTTGTATTTAGACCAGAGGGACGGAAATGACCAAGGAACTGTATCACTTCATCGGCGGCAAAAAGGTGGCGGGGCAGTCCGGCCGGTTCCTCGATGTCTACAATCCCTCGACCGGTGAAGTAGCCTCGCGCGCACCGCTTGCCACCAAGGAAGAAGTGGAAGCCGCGATTGCCGACAGCCAGCGTGCGTTTGAGACCTGGTCGCGCACGTCGCCGCTGGTGCGCGCCCGCGTCATGTTCAAGTTCAAGGAACTCTGTGAGAAGCATGCCGACGAAATCGCGCTGCTGATCGCCAACGAGCATGGCAAGGTGGTGTCGGATGCGCGCGGTTCGTTGCAGCGCGGCCTGGAAGTGGTGGAATTTGCCTGCGGCATTCCGCATCTGCTGAAGGGCGAGTATTCCGACTCTGTCGCCACCGGCATCGACGTGTATTCCATGCGCCAGGCGCTGGGCGTGGTGGCCGGCATCACGCCGTTCAACTTC
>DLGP01000084.1:293-588 GCA_002482765.1 Alphaproteobacteria bacterium UBA7691 | reverse complement strand
CGCCATGGTGCCGATGTGGATGTTTGCCATCGCCGTCGCCTGCGGCAACACTTTCATTCTCAAGCCGTCTGAGAAGGACCCGAGCTGCCCGCTGCGTCTGGCCGAACTGATGCTGGAAGCCGGCGCCCCGGCCGGTGTGCTGAATTGTGTGATCGGCGACAAGGTGTCGGTGGATACCCTGCTCACCGATCCGCGCATCCAGGCGGTCAGCTTTGTCGGCTCCACCCCGATTGCCCAGTATGTTTATGCCACGGCTGCGGCGCATGGTAAGCGCGTGCAGGCCATGGGCGGCGCC
>DLGP01000084.1:0-216 GCA_002482765.1 Alphaproteobacteria bacterium UBA7691 | reverse complement strand
TCGGCCGGCGAGCGCTGCATGGCGGTTTCGGTTGCAGTGCCGGTGGGCAAGTCCACCGCTGATCGTTTGGTGGAAGCCCTGGCGCCGCGCGTGCGGGCGCTCAAGGTTGGCCCCTCGGTGGACAAGGATTCCGAAATGGGTCCGCTGGTCACCGGCGAGCATCTTGCAAAGGTGAAGGGCTATGTTGATCTGGGTGTGCAGGAAGGCGCCAAGCTG
>DLGP01000149.1:19284-22896 GCA_002482765.1 Alphaproteobacteria bacterium UBA7691 | reverse complement strand
TCGTGATGATGGGCATGGGCGAGCCGCTGCTCAATTTCGACAACGTCGTGCGCGCCATGAGCATCATGCGCGACGACCTCGGCTTCGGCCTCGCCAACAAGCGCGTGACGCTGTCGACCGCCGGTCTCGTGCCGATGATCGATCGCCTGTCCGCCGAGAGCGATGTCTCGCTGGCCGTGTCGCTGCATGCGCCGAACGATGAGTTGCGCAGCCAGCTCGTTCCACTGAACAGGAAGTACCCGATCGCCGAGCTGATGGATGCCTGCCTGCGCTACACGCAGCGTAGCCCGCGCACGACGGTCACCTTTGAATACACCATGATGAAGGGCATCAATGACACCTCCGAGCTGGCCCGGCAACTGGTCAAGCTGGTGCGCAAGGTGCCGAGCAAGGTCAACCTCATCCCGTTCAATCCGTTCACCGGCACGCAGTTCGAGCGCTCGGAGGAATCGTCAATTCGTGATTTCCAGACCATCCTGCTGGATGCCGGTGTGTTGACCATGGTGCGGCGCACGCGCGGTGACGACATCGACGCCGCCTGCGGCCAGCTCAAGGGCCAGGTCATGGATCGCACGCGTCGCCAGGCGGAATTCCAGAAGAAGATCGAGGGAGGCGTGGCAGATGCGGCTTGATCGGATCCTCATGGCGATTTTCATGCTGGCCTTGCTCGGCGGTTGCGCCACCGGCGGCGGCAGCACGCGCCCCGCTCCGGAAAGCAACCCGGAGAACCCGAAGACCAAGGCGGCGGCGCTGTACACCGACCTTGGCCAGAAATACATGGCCCAGGGCAAGCTCGAAGTCGCCCTGGAGAACCTCAACAAGGCATTGGCCGCCGACAACAACCACGCCGATGCGCACACCGTCATCGGCTTGCTCTACGAGCGCATTGGCGACAACGCAAAGGCCGAGCAGCACTACCGGCGCGCCGCGGAACTGATGCCGAAATCGGGCAACGAGAACAACAATTACGGTGCTTTCCTGTGCAAGATCGGCCGCTATGACGATTCGGCCGTCTATTTTGTGCGCGCCATCGCAGATCCCTTCTACAAAACACCTGCCGTGGCCTTGACCAATTCCGGCACATGTGCGATCAAGGGTGGCAAATTGGATGTTGCTGAAAATGACTTGCGTGCGGCACTGGCTCGCGAGCCCGACAACGCGGAAGCGCTGTACCAGCTGGCGAGCGCGTTGTACCTGAAGAATGATTTTTTCAAGGCTCGGGCTTTCATCCAGCGCTACGAAGGGGTCGGTCAGCAAAGTGCAGATGCCCTGCTGTTGGGACGCAACATCGAGCTGCGTCTCGGCAATGGCAAGGCAGCCCAGGACTACACGCGCCGCTTGCGCGAGAAGTTCCCGGAATCGCAGCAAGCTCGATCGCTGGATGCCCCGGTGATTTCCGGAAACCCGGGTTGACCATGTCGCGGCGCAAGAACAAGAAACGCACCCACAGGGACATGGGTATTAACGAAGCTGACGCCAGTCAGCTTGATTTGTTGTCGATCCCGGAGACCCAGTCAGTGAGCAATGAAGGTGCCGCCAAGCAGGATCTGCAGGAGTGTTCCGCGGAGCTTCCACAGAAATCCGATCCCACGAATGCAATCGATCTGACCGCAGCAGGCGCACCCGAACTCACGGATGCCACGATAGGACAGAGACTTCGGTTCGCGCGCGAGCAGCGCGGCTGGACGTGCGAGGATGTCGGCTCGCGACTGAAACTGCAGGCGCGCCTGATCAAGCGCATCGAGGAAGACGATTTCAGCGGGATCGCGCATGCCGTGTACCTGCGCGGATACCTGACCAGCTACGCCCGGCTTCTCGACATGCCGCAGATTCTCGCCGAGAAGGTGATTGCGGAACGCGGCGTGCAGGCACCCCTGGTTTCCACCGGCAGGGTGTCGCGCTCGCGCTACCTGATGGATCGCTATTCGGTCAGTGCAACCTACTTGATCCTGACCGCCCTCGTGGTCGGGCCGGCAGTGTGGCTGGCCACGCATGGTGGACTCGAGCAAAACCTCGCCCGCACGGTCCTGCTTGATGCGCCGCCGGTCAGCGAAGTTGCCACCACCTCGCCTGCCATCGCCGACAAGTCCGCTGCGGCAGCATCGGAGACGCCCGCCGCTGCCGCTTCGCCAAGCGCGGATCCGGTAATGAATGCAATTGCCGAGGTGGATCCGCTTGCCGAATCGCCCGCGCCGATCATTGCCTCGATGGCACCGTTCAGCACCAGCCAGCAGATGACGAAGACCGATGGTTCTTCCGCTTCGATGCCGGTGACAAGTGGACCGCACAGCCTCAGCCTGAAGCTCAAGTTGGCCAGCTGGGTCGAGGTTGTCGATGCCAATGGCATCCGGATCGAATATGGATTGCTGGGTGCCGGCGTCGAGCGCAATTACGCGAGTGACACGGCCCTGACCGTGCGCATCGGCAATGCCGAAGGTGCCGAAGTGGTTGCCGATGGCATCCGTGTCGATCTTGCCCCGTTCCAACGGGCCAACGTCGCCCGCCTGCGATTGTTCGGCGGCGACAAGCTGGCGAGCCGCGTCGACTCCTGATTGCGGCGTCGACCTACGCCTTTTTCACAGGCGCTGGCTTGAATCCTGTTACCCTAGCGCCCCTCGCGCCGCCCTGCCGGTTATCGGCAATCCCTCGTGGCGCCTCATTTGGTGATGCGTATGGCATTTGAAGTTCTTGACGAGCACGAACAAGGTGAGTTGGTGCGCAAATGGGTGCAAAGCAACGCGATGTCGATCGCAATCGGTGTCGTCGTTGGCTTGCTGCTGATATTCGGATACCAGCAATGGAAGGCGCGCGAATTGCGCACGCTTTCCGAAGCCGCCGTGCAGTATTCGGCGTTCACCGAAGCGGTTGACGCCAAGCGCAACGAGGATGCGGCGAAGATTGCCGAGACCCTGCGCAAGGAATACCCGAAGACCGCGTTTGCCACCATGACCGCCCTGCGTCAGGCAGCCGTGCAGGTTGAAAAGGGTGATCTGGCGGCGGCCAGTGCGGATCTGGACTGGGCCAGTCAAGCGGCCGGTGATGACGCCATGAAATCGCTGATTGCGCTGCGGCAGGCACGCCTGAGCCTGGCCAAGGGCGAAGCCGAGGCCGCGCTGGTCAAGCTCGATCAGGTTGCCAAGGCAAACTTCCCGGCCCAGGCCAGCGAGTTGCGTGGTGATGCGTTGGCCAAGCTCGGACGTATCGAAGACGCCCGCTCGGCCTATGCTGAAGCCTTGACCCACATGGATGAGCAGGCACCCGAGCGCGCCTTCATCGAAATGAAACAAGGCGGCTTGTCGCCTGCTGCCGCGGAACCGAAGAAATCATGAGGCGCGCAATCGTCGTCCTCGTCCTCGTCGCCCTGGCCTTGACCCTGGGCGGATGCAACTGGCTGAAGAGTCTCGGCAAGAAGGACAACGTCGAACCGCCGAAGCCGCTGGTCGAGTTTGCCCCGACCGTGAGCATCCAGAAGCTGTGGTCGGGCTCGGCAGGCGATGGCACCGGCAAATCCGGTGCACGGATGAACCCGGCGGTTGTCGGCGATCGTGTCTACGTTGCCAGTGTCAATGGCGATGTGCAGGCCCTGGATGCCGCCAACGGGCGTCGCCTCTG
>DLGP01000149.1:0-19247 GCA_002482765.1 Alphaproteobacteria bacterium UBA7691 | reverse complement strand
GGTCAACCGAGGTGAAGAAGATTTCCTGGTCGGGCGGGCCGGCGGCCAGCGCGGACATGGTTGTCGTCGGGGCCCTGAACGGCCAGGTGCGGGCGTATTCGGCGCAGGATGGCAGCGAGCTCTGGCAGGTCCAGCTCAGTTCGGAAATCATCACGGCTCCGGCGATTTCCGCCAATGTGATTGCAGTGCGCACCCAGGACGGACGCCTCTACGGGCTTGATCCGGTCAACGGTTCGCGGCGCTGGGTCTATGAGCAGACCGTGCCGGTACTCAGCCTGCGCGGAAATTCGTCGCCGCTGATCGGCAACGGTTTTGTCATTGACGGCTTCGACACCGGCCGCTTGGTGGCGGTGCGTGATGCGGATGGTGCCCCGGCCTGGGTGCAGATCCTGGCGGCCGGCGAAGGTCGTACCGAAGTCGAACGCCTGGCTGATGCCGATGGCCAACTGGTGCTCGACAACGGCGAGCTTTTCGCCTCCAGCTACAACGGCCAGGTTGCCGCGTTCCATGCCGAGTCCGGGCGTTCGCTGTGGACGCGTGACATGTCGAGCTTTGCCGGGCTCGCCGTCGGCGGTTCGACGGTGGTGGTCAGCGATGCCGAAGGCAACGTCTGGGCGTTCGACCGCCAGAGCGGGGCAAACCTTTGGAAGCAGGATGGATTGCTCCATCGCTGGCTGAGTGCGCCTGCCGTTGTCGGCAACTTTGCGGTGGTCGGCGACCTTGAGGGCTACGTGCTCTGGCTGAATCTCGCCGATGGTTCGTTTGCCGCGCGCCAGCGGGTCGGCAAGAACGCGATCGAGAGTGCGCCGGTGGTCAGCGGCGATGTGGTTTTTGTCGAGAATGCGGGCGGCAATCTTGCCGCGTTCCGTACCCCGATGTAGGAATGCGTCCCGGCTCCATCCGCGCTCGCGCGCGGCTGGAGCCGGTGACTGGTCTTTTCGGCATGCGGCCTTATCCTGTGCCGCTGCAACCTGATATGGAGCGCCCGCGATGCTTCCCGTCGTCGCCCTGGTTGGTCGCCCCAACGTCGGCAAATCCACCCTGTTCAATGTCCTGACGCGTTCGCGCGATGCCCTGGTCGCCGACATGCCCGGGGTCACGCGTGATCGCCACTATGGAATCTGCCGCTTGGGCGAGCGCCCGTTCGTGGTGGTCGATACCGGCGGGCTTGCCGATACCGAGGAAGGGCTGGCCGGACTGACTGCGCGCCAGGTGGAACTGGCCATCGCCGAAGCGGACCTGGTCATCCTCGTGGTCGATGCCCGTGACGGCCTGCTGCCCACCGACCAGGCCATCCTCGAGCGCCTGCGGCGGACTTCCAAGCCCCTGCTGCTGGTGGTCAACAAGATTGACGGCCTCGATGAAACCATCGCGCTGGCGGATTTCGCCCGTCTTGGCGTGGCCAGGCCGCTGCCACTCTCGGCCTCGAACAACCACGGCACGCGTGATCTGCTCGAAGCCGTCGACGAGTTGCTGCCGGAAGGCCAGGCCGAGGAGATCAGTGGCGAGGATGAGGGCGGTGTGCGAGTCGCCATTGTCGGCCGCCCGAATGTCGGCAAATCGACCCTGGTCAATCGCCTGCTTGGCGAGGATCGCGTGATTGTTTCGGATGTGGCCGGAACCACGCGCGACTCGATCCGCATTCCGCTCGAGCGCGATGGCCGGAAATACACGTTGATCGATACTGCCGGCGTCAGGCGTCGCGGGCGCATCGAGGACGCGGTCGAGAAATTCAGCGTCATCAAGACCCTGCAATCCATCGATGCGGCGAATGTCGTGGTCATCCTGCTCGATGCCAACGAGGGCGTCACCGACCAGGATGCCGGCTTGATCGGCCATGCGCTGGATGCCGGACGCGCCCTGGTGATCGCGGTCAACAAGTGGGATTTGGTGGAAGATCGCGCCAAGGCGTTGAAAGAGATCGATGATCGTTTGCAGACCTCGCTGCCGCAGGCGCGCGGCATTCCGGTGGTCACTTTCTCGGCCCTGACCGGGCGCCATCTGGATCGCCTGCTGCCGGCGGTGATGAAGCAGTATGAGCGCTGGAACACCCGCATCGGCACGGCGGCATTTAACCGCTGGCTCGAGCATATGCTGGCCAAGAATGCGCCGCCGATGGCCAATGGCCGCAGCGTGCGTATCCGCTATGGCACCCAGGTGAAAACCCGGCCGCCCACCATGTCGCTGTTTGCCGGCCGCGCCGAAACGATCCCGGAAACCTATCAGCGTTATCTCATCAACGGCTATCGCGATGCCTTCGACCTGGCCGGCATCCCGATCCGCATCATGCTGCGCAAAAGCAAGAACCCGTTCGATCCCGACAAGCATTAGGCGAGGGGCGCGCCATGGGTGTGCATCATGGCTCATGCCATTGCGGCGCCGTGACATTCCGCATTGAAGCGGCAATCACCGAATTGACCACCTGTGACTGTTCGCTCTGCCGCAAGAAAAACGCGCTGATGACCAAGGTGCCTGAAAGCGCGCTCACCATCCTGTCGGGTGAGGATGTGCTGACGCTGTATCAATGGAACACGCGGCGGGCGAAGCATTATTTCTGCTCACGCTGCGGCATCTACACATTTCACCGCAAACGCGCCGCGCCGGATCATTATGGCGTGAATATCCAATGCCTGGATGGCTTCGATGCCAGCGCCATTCCGCTGCGCCAGACCAGCGGCGCCGATATGAGCGTGGTTGATCCGGCGCCGCGCCCGGAATGGCCCGGGCCGCGCGAATAAGCGCCAATAATCCCGCCTATTTGCTCCAGGCCTTCAATCGGCGGGCGGCTTCCACCATCTCGGCCTCGGCGCCGGCAAATGAAAAGCGCATGAAGTAATGGCCGCGCCGGCGGTCAAAATCAAAGCCGGGCGTGGCGGCGATGCCGGTATCATTCAGCAGCCGGGTGCAGAAACCCTGCGCGTCGTTGGTGAAGCGCGAAATATCGGCATAGATGTAGAAGGCGCCATCGGCCGGCGCCAGCTTGTCGAAACCGGCAGCCGGCAGTTCGTTCAGCAGGATTTCGCGGTTGCGGGCATAGCGCGCCACGTTGCGCTCCAGCTCGTCATAGGCGCCGAGCGCGGCCACGCCGGCCACCTGGCTGATGCCAGGCGCGGAGATGTAGAAATTCTGCGTCAGGCATTCCACGGCGCGCAGCAATTGCGGCGGCAGCACCATCCAGCCCAGGCGCCAGCCGGTCATCGAGAAGTATTTTGAGAAGCTGTTGATCACGATGGCCTGATCGGTCAGCGCCAGCACCGATTGCGCCCGGCCGCCATAGGTGATGCCGTGATAGATTTCATCCACGATCAGCCAGCGGTCATGTGCTGCGCAATCCTGCACCAAAGCCGCCATGGCGGCGCCATCCAGCATGCAGCCGGTGGGATTGGCCGGGCTGGCCACCAACACACCTTTGGCATTGGGCGCCGTGGCCTGGATGCTTTCCGGCGTCGGCTGAAAGCGGGTCTCGGCCTCGGTCAGGATCATCTGCGGCACCAGGTCCACCGCCTTGAGGATATTGCGGTAGGCCGGATAGGCCGGTTCGCCCAGGGCCACTTCGTCGCCGGCATCAAAGGCGGCCAGGAAGGCAAGCTGGAAGCCGGCCGAGGAGCCGGTGGTGACAACGATACGTTCAGCCGGCACGTCGAGGCCATAATACTGCCGGTAATGGCCCGAGATCGCGGCGCGTAATTCCGGGATGCCAAGCGCCAGGGTATAGCCCAGCGGTTCACGCTGCGCTGCGGCCACGGCGGCCTGGATCGCCGCCTGCGGCGCCGCCGTGGCCGGCTGGCCCACTTCCATATGGATCACATCGCCGCCGGCAGCCGCGCGTGCGGCGGCGGCCTTCATCACTTCCATGACAAAAAACGGATCGATGGCGCCACGGCGCGACGGGGTGAGGGACATCGCTACAATACTCCTGGAAAAACGGGCTTAGAATTCGTCGCCGGCAGCCAGGCCGAAACCGCGCGGATCGGCGGCCACGCGGCAGCTTTCCGGGCTGCGTGGCACGCCGTTGCCGCACACCGCCATGGTGACACGGCCGAGCCGGCGCACTTCCACCTTGGGCACGCCGCGTTCGGTGATGGCACCAAGCAGGGCGGCATCATAGCCCGGTTCATGCAGCACCGGCGCATCGGGGGCTGGCTGGAACAGGCGCGGCTTGGCCATCGCGGCGCCAAGCCGGCCGCCATTGCTGCCCAGGCTGTCGAGCAGCACCTGCGCCAGCGCGGCAGCGCCCGGCGCGCCGCCGCTCACCGCGCCGGCAGCAAAACTCTGCTTGGCGGTGTAATTGCCCACCGCCAGGGCGGCGAGATAGGCGGTTTCATCGCCTGGGCCGCCCGGTGCGGCGGCAAACAGGATGCCGGTTTCGCTGCCGATGCGGCGGGCGCCAAAGGCCCGGCCCATGCTGAAGCTGCAAGCCACGGCGCGGCCGGTCTTGTCGATGGCGGAGAGGCTGGTGCTGCCCTGTTCAAAAAGCGGGGCATTGCCGCCGGTGCCGCGATAGGCCTGGCCGATAGCGGTAACAAATTCACGCGGCTTGGTCTTGCCGACATTTTGCAGGCTGAGCCGGCCGGCCGGCTCAAAACCCTGTTCCAGCAGCCAGGCGGCGATGGCGCCGCCCTGGGCATTGGGGCTGGCATAGACAATGCTACCGAACTGGAACGGCACCTCAATCGGCTTGCCGATCTGGGCGGTATAGCCGCGCAAATCCTCGGGCCGGATGGCGCCGCCGATACGGGCAGCATCGGCCAGCACCTGGCGTGCCAGCATGCCCTGGTAAAAATCGCCGGCCCCGGCGCTGCGGATGCGGCCCAGCGTGGCGGCCAGTTCATTCTGGCTGACCTGCTCGCCTTCGCTGCGCGGTGCGCCGCTGCGGTTCAGCAGCAGCCGGGCCAGGCCGGGTTCACGCGCCACCGGCGGGTTGGCCTCTGCCGCTGATTGCACAAAGGCGCGGCTGGTGCGTTCGCCAAAGCGGGCCAGCGCCTCGGCCGGCGAAACCACGGCTTCCCAGCGCAACTGGCCATGGGTGCCTTGCAGCAAGGCCAGGCCGCGCAGCATGCCCGGGATCGGCACGCCGCCGCCGCCGGGCGGCAATTGCGGCAGGAAGTCGATACTGTCGGCCTTGCGGTTGACCGGGTCGAGCGCGATGCAGATGCCGCCGCCGCCCAACGATGCAGCGCCGGGATAAGTGACGGTGAGGGCCAGCGCGCCGGCCACCACGGCATCGGCGGCATTCCCGCCAGAGGCGAGGATGTTGCGTGCCACCAGCGCCGCGCGCGGCTCGTCGGCCGCCACGCCGCCATTGAAACCACGTGCCGAAGCCGGGTCTGGTTCGCTGATTTCAGCTTTATTTGCGCCGCAGCCAGCCACCAGCAACACTGTAACAATCAGTGCCGCACATTGACGCCATCCGGCCCGATGCCTACCTTCAAGGGGCTGACGCAAACTGCTCGGCTCGTTGGGACTCGAATTTGTCATGGCTTTACGCTGGTCCTCTCTGCGCCGGCCCGTTGCTGCCGGTTGCGCTCTTGCCATCGCTTTTGCTGCCTGCCTGCCTTTCCTGACGGCTCTCAAGCCGGGGGAAGTGCTGGCGCAGCGGCGTGGCGGCGTTGCACTGGTGCGCGACGCCGAGATTGAAAATACCATCCGGGCGTATAGCGTGCCACTATTGGAGGCGGCCGGATTAAGCGCTGATGCCACCCAGGTGCATCTGGTCAATGACCGCTCGCTGAATGCCTTCGTGGCCGGCGGCCAGCGCATCTTTGTGCATACCGGCCTGTTGCAGCGCGCCGAGCGCCCGGCCCAGGTGATCGGTGTGCTGGCGCATGAAATCGGCCATATCGCCGGCGGCCATCTGGCCCGGCTGGAGGATTCACTCGGCAATGCCTCGGCGCTGATGATCGCGTCTATGCTGCTGGGCGTGGCGGCCGGTGTTGCTTCGGGCAACCCGGATGCGGCGGTGGCCGGCATCATGGCCGGGCAGCATATCGCCGAGCGTAATTTCCTCTCCTTCACCCGGGGCCAGGAAGCCGCCGCCGACCAGGCCGGCGCCAATTTCCTGGAGGCGACGCAGCAGAGCACCCTGGGGCTGGTGGAATTCATGAAAATCCTCGCCAACCAGGAAGCCCTGGCGGCGGAGCGGCAAGACCCCTATGTGCGCACCCATCCGCTCTCGGTTGAACGTGTCTCGGCGCTGACCGCGCGGGCGCAGCAGTCGCAATTCAGTTCGGTGCCGGATTCGCCGGAAAACCTGGAGCGTTTCAAGCGCATGCAGGCCAAGCTGATGGGCTATCTGGATGGCCTGGGCGCCACCTTGCGCAAATACCCGGAAACCGACACCAGCCATTATGCCCGCTATGCCCGCGCCTTTGCCTATTTCCGCGCGCTGGATTTTCCGCGTGCGCTGGCCGAGGTGGACAGCCTGATCGCTGAATTCCCCAACGATCCGTATTTCCACGAATTGAAGGGCGATATCCTGATTGATATGGGCCGGGTGCAGGATGCCTTGCCGCCGCAGCGCCGCGCCTATGAGCTTGGCCCGCGCGAGCCGTTGCTGGCTTATGGTTTTGCCCGCGTGCTGGTGGCGCTGGAAGACCCGGCTTTGCTGCCCGAGGCCACCACCATCCTTAAGGCTGTGGTGCAGCGCGAACCGGAGAATTCCGGTGCCTGGCAGCAATTGGCCATCGCCTATGGCCGCAGCGGCGATATCGGCATGGCCTCGTTGGCCAGCGCCGAGCGCTATCTGGTGCAGGGCGCCTTGCATGATGCCCAAGGCCAGGCCGAGCGCGCCAGCCGGTTGCTCAAGGAAGGCACCCCGGGCTGGTTGCGGGCGCAGGATGTGATTGCGGCCACCAAGGATCGGCGGCGAGAACTGCGCAACCGCTGAGGCAATCCCACTTCACCAGATCGTGCCTTGTTCCGGCCCGGGCGCATCGCCATAGTGGCCGCGTTTTCAGCATAGGAATATCCCGATGATTCGCCTGCTTGTTGCCCTGCTGCTGCTGTTGCCGCTGCCCGCCCTGGCGCAGCAAACATCCTTCTCGCCCGAGCAGAAGAAGGAACTGGAAAATCTGGTGCGCGACATCCTGGTGAAGAATCCGCAGATTCTGGTGGAGGCCATGCAGGCGCTGGAACGCCAGCAGGAGGAGCGCGCCGCTGCCGGTGCCAAGCTGGCGATCAAGGAAAATGCCAAGGAGATTTTTGACGATGGCGTGTCCTATGTCGCGGGCAATCCCAAGGGCGACGTGACGCTGGTGGAATTTTTTGACTACCGCTGCGGCTATTGCAAGCAGGTGCAGGGGCCGCTGCTTGCGCTGCTGAAGGAAGATAGCAAGCTGCGTGTGGTGTTGAAGGAATTGCCGGTGCTGGGGCCGGACAGCATGTTTGCCGCCCGTGCCGCCATCGCGTCGCAGGAGCAGAAGGGCAAGTATCTCGATTTCCACAATGCCATGATGGCGCATCGCGGCCAGTTGCCGGAAAGCGAAGTATTCCGCCTTGCCGGCAGTGTTGGCCTGGATGTTGAACGGCTGAAAAAGGACATGGCATCGCCCAAAGTGAGCCAGGTGATCGAGCGTAACCTGACGCTGGCGCAGAAGATCGGCGTGGATGGCACGCCCGGCTTTGTCATCGGCGAGCAATTGATCCCGGGGGCGATTCCGCTGGAAACCATGCGCCAGGTGGTGAAGCAGCAGCGCGGCGGCTGAGCGGCGCGGCTGCCGGACCCTTTGACAGATGCGCCGGCCGCCCTTATGGTCCGCGCCCGAAAAACCTTTATTCCGTGGGAATAGACCATGCGCGCCGAAATCAAGGCCATGGCCGATGAGATCCAGCAGTCGCTTGAACTGCTGAGGAGGTCTCTTTGACTGGGATAACTCAGTCAAACGGCTCGAAGAACTAAACGCCAAGGCGGAGGATTCCAGCCTCTGGAACAATCCTGCCGCGGCCCAGACGGTGATGCAGGAACGCAACCGGCTGGATCGCCAGATCGGCACCCAGCGCCGGCTGGAACAATCCCTGGCCGACAATCTGGAACTGATTGACCTGGGCGAGGCCGAGGGCGACCAGAGCGTGGTGGACGAGGCCGAAGCCGCCGTGGCCGCCTTGCAGGCCGAGGTGGAGAAAGCGCGGCTGGAAAGCCTGCTCTCCGGCGAGGCCGATGGCAATGATGCCTTCCTGGAAGTGCATGCCGGTGCCGGCGGCACCGAGAGCCAGGATTGGGCTTCGATGCTGCTGCGCATGTATGTGCGCTGGGCCGAGGCGCATGGCTACAAGGTGGAATTCCAGGAAGAGAGCGAAGGCGAGGAAGCCGGCATCAAGTCTGCCACCATCAAGGTGAGCGGCCCGAATGCCTATGGCTGGCTCAAGAACGAGACCGGCGTGCATCGCCTGGTGCGCATCTCGCCGTTTGATTCCAATGCCCGGCGCCATACCAGCTTTTCCAGCGTGGGTGCCTATCCGGTGATCGACGATACCATCGAGGTGGAGGTGCTGGAAAAGGACCTGCGCATCGACACCTATCGTGCCTCGGGTGCCGGTGGTCAGCATGTCAACAAGACCGATTCCGCCGTGCGTATGACGCATATGCCCACCGGCATCGTGGTGGCCTGCCAGACCAACAAGAGCCAGCATCGCAACCGCGACGAGGCGATGAAGATGCTGAAGGCGCGGCTTTACGAGCGCGAGCTGAAGAAGCGCGAAGCCGAGAAGCAGAATGTGATCGACAGCCAGACCGATATCGGCTGGGGCCATCAAATCCGCTCCTATGTGCTGCATCCCTACCAGATGGTGAAGGATCTGCGTACCAACGTGGAAACCTCGAATTCGCAGGCGGTGCTGGATGGCGACCTGGACATGTTCATGGCTGCCCAGCTAGCATCCCAGGTGGGCGCCAAGGCGGAATAAGCCGGCACAAGGTTGGCCGCGCCCCACGGAAAGCCGGGAGGCGGGGCCATGCAGCAAACCATCGAGATACCACTCTGGTTCGCCATCCTGGCGGCCGTGCTGGCGCTGATTGGCCTAGCTGACCGTCTGCTGGTGCCGGGGGTGCGCTGGTTTCTGCGCCGCCGGCTCAACCGGGTGATCGACGACCTGAACCAGCGGCTGCAATTGAAACTTCGGCCGATCACACTGACCCGCCGGCAATCGCTGATCGACCGGCTGCTTTACGATCCCCAGGTGGTGGCCGCTGCCGAAGCCCATGCCGCCGAGCATGAGATGCCGCGCGAGGTGGCGATGGCGCAGGTGGAGCGTTATGCGCGCGAAATCGTGCCGGCCTTCAATGCCTATTTCTATTTCCGCATCGGCTATTGGCTGGCGCGGCGGCTGGCGCGCAGCCTGTATCGGGTGCGAGTAGGCTACACCGATACGGCCGGGCTGGATGCGGTGCCGCGCGATGCCACGGTAGTGTTTGTGATGAACCACCGCTCCAACATGGATTATGTGCTGGTGGCTTATCTGGCGGCGGATCAGGCGGCGCTGAGTTATGCCGTGGGCGAATGGGCCAGGGTGTGGCCGTTGCAGCAACTGATCCGCGCCATGGGGGCTTATTTCATCCGGCGCAATTCCAACGATCCGCTCTATCGCAAGGTGCTGGAGCGTTATGTGCAAACCGCCACGGCTGGCGGCGTGCCGCAGGCGATCTTCCCGGAAGGCGGCCTCACCCTGGATGGCCGCATGCGGGCGCCCAAGCTTGGCCTGCTGGATTACCTGGCCCGCGCCTTTGATCCGGTGGAGGGGCGCGATGTGGTGTTTGTGCCGGTGGGGATCAATTACGATCGCGTGCTGGAAGACCGCTCGCTGTTGCGCAAGCTCGATCCCGAAGCCAGGCGAGTGGGGGCCACCGCCGCCATCGGCACCATGCTGCGCTTTGCCGGCCGCAATCTGCTGCGTGCCTTGGCGGGGCGTTGGTATCGCTTCGGCTATGCCTGCGTCAATTTCGGCACACCGCTTTCGCTGCGGGCCTGGCTGCAACAACGTGGCGCCGGCGATCTGCGCCTGCATGACAAGGCGGCGCGGGCGGCGCATGTGGCAGCGCTGGGCGCGGAATTGATGAGCCGGGTTGGCGCCGTGGTGCCGGTGTTGCCCACGGCGCTGGTTTCGCAGGTATTGCTGGATGCCGGCGAGGCCGGCTTGAGCGCATTGGAGGTGAAGGCGCGCTGCCAGGCGCTGATCGAGCGCTTGCAGGCTGGCGGGGCGCGGATCTATGTGCCGCGCGGCGATCTTGATTACGGCATTGAAACCGGCTTGCGCATGTTTGGCCTGCGCCGCATTCTGAGCCGCGACATGGCCGGGCTGTATCGCGCCAATCCGGCCGATGCAGCGATCCTGCGCTATTACGCCAATTCGATTGTTCATCTGCTGCCATGACCGCATCCGCCGCTGAAACCGGGCCGCCGCCGCAGCGCGTGGTGTTGTTGCATGGCCTGTCGCGCACGCGGCGCTCGATGGCGCGGCTGGAGCAGGCGCTGGCAGGCGCCGGCTACGAGGTGGTGAATTGGGATTATCCCAGCCGGCGCCATAGCGTGGCCGAACTGGTGGACTTGTTCCGCAGCTTTTGCGCCACCGAATTGGCGCAGCAGCCGCAACACACACATTTTGTCGGCCATTCGCTGGGCGGCCTGCTGATCCGGGCCGGCTTGACCGGCCACGATCCCGGCTTCCCGCTAGGCCGGCTGGTGCTGATTGCCTCACCCAATCGCGGCGCCGGCATCATCTCGCGCCTCACCGCCACGCGGCTGCTGGCCGATCTGCCGCGCCTGTTTGGCCGCCCGGCTTTGGAACTGGGGCGTGATGCCGCCTGGCTGGGTGAAATCGGCATGCCGGCCGCCGAGATCGGCGTGATTGCCGGCACCAAGGGGTTCCATCCGCTCAATCCGGCAAGCTGGATCAACAGCCTGCTGGCCGGCGAGGTGCCGCATGACGGCACAGTGGAGCTAGATTCCGCCATGCTGCCCGGCATGACCGATTTTCTCAGCCTGCCGCTGGCGCATACCTTCATCTGCGATGATGCACGAACGATTACGGCCGTGCTGCATTTTCTGCAACACGGCCGTTTCAGATTGGAGTAGCGGCTGGCGTTACGACGTGGCGCGCAATGCCTCGACCATTTGCGGCTCGCCCTTGTCACCCTTCTCGATCCGCTCCAGCTTGCCGGGCTGCGGGTCTGGGTTGTTGGTGATCTGCGTCACCACGCTGAATTTCGCCTCGGCCTCGCGCGGGTTCTCGGCATATTTGCACAGGCCTTCGATCTTGGCGCCGGCAGCGATGGAAAGCAGCTCGTGCCAGATATCGCCGCGCACCCGGGCGGTTTTGTCCAGCTCCACCGATTTGGCGCGGATGCGGCCGATCACCTCGCCCCGGATCAGCACATGCTCGGCCACCACTTCGCCGACCACGCGGGCATTTTCGCCAATGGCCAGCCGATCCGCCACCACATCGCCATTAACGATGCAGTCGATCTGCACTTCGCCATCGCTGTTGAGATCGCCATTGACCGTCAGGCCGGCGCTGAGCAGGGATGGCGGTGCTTTGTTAGCGACCGGGGTTGGTATCTTCTTGTTGCTTGAAAACATGGTAGCCCGCCTCAATGAATTTGCTGGGATCGACCGGTTCGTCGTCGAGCAGAATTTCGTAGTGCAAATGCTGGCCGGTACTGCGGCCGGTGGAACCCATGGTGCCAATGCGCTTGTTGAAAGCTATCGTGTCTCCCACCTGTACGGCAATCGAATTTAAATGCGCATAGCGGGTCTTGATACCCAACCCGTGGTCGATTTCCACGGCTCGGCCATAGGGTCCTTTGCGGCCGGCAAACACCACAACGCCGGGTGCCGTGCTCTGCACCGGGGCGTGGCGTGGCCCGATCAGGTCAAGCCCGGCATGAAATGCCCATTGCTTGGTGAACGGGTCCATGCGGCGGCCAAAGCCACTTGAAGTTTCGGTTTCCTCGGGGTCAACCGGCAAAGCCAGCGGCAGGCGTTGCGCCAGGGCCACCAATTCACCCCAGCGGCCGAGCTTGCCTTCCAGCTTGGCCACATCGCGGTCGATCGGATCCTTGATCTGGCCATCCACGGCAACACCAATGGCTGGCGGAATATTGCCGGCGGCATCGGCCACAGTGCGCAGCGGGCCACCGATGCCAACTTCGGCGCGGGCGGCGGCATGGCGCTTGAGCAGCGACTCGACATCCAGGCCGGTGCCGCGCAGGCTGGTCTCCAAAGCCGCCACGCTCTTTTCGGTGCGCTGGCTGAGGTCTTCCACCACATCGCGCTGGCGGCCGCGCAGACCCAGGATACGCGCCTCGATTTCGCCGGCCTTGGGCACGGCGCCGATCTGCTTCTGCCGGCTGGCGCGCAGCATGGCTTCCAGGTCTTCGATGCTGCGTGGGTTGCCATCGGCATTGCTGGTTGCCGCCGGCTGTGCCGGGCTGGCCACCACCGGCGCGGCGCTGGGCAGGGCCGCCGTGGCTAAGGCCAGCGCAGTCTTGTCTGCCGCCAAGGTGGGTTTTTCCGGCGCCGGCTTTTCAGCAAGTTTTTCCGCCGGCTTAACTTCCGCCGGTTTGATTTCGGCAGGTTTGATTTCGACAGGCTTGATTTCGGCTGGTTTGACTTCTGGCGGCTTGGCGGCCAGGGCCACAGGAGCCGCGGTTTTTGCGGCTGGTTTGGCATCGTTGCCCGCAGCAGCCTGATCACCATGGGTCAGGCCCTGCTTGCTCGCCATTTCATGCAGTTTGCGATAGCGCTCTTCCAGGTCACGCGACGCGACGAGGAAATTCTCCTGGTTGCGCTCGAAGTCCTGTGCCAGCCGTTCATAGGCAATGGTCAGTTCCGCGATGCGGCGGTCGCGGCTTTCGATCAGCGTGTCGCGATAGATCGCATTCACTGAGGCATAGCCAAGCCAGCCGGCAAAAGCCAGCAGGCAGCTTCCGAGCAACAATTGGCTGCGACCCGACAATGCGATGTAACGCACGTCGCCACGGCTGCGGAAAATGATCTGCCGCTCCGGAAAATTGCGGTCGCGCCACTCCCGCCATTGCCTCAATGCGCGTCTGCTCACTGGCCCCCCAATCGCAAATAATGCTGATGCCGCTTGGCTCTATGGAATTAGGACGTATTTAGCTTGGTTAATGCAAGCCAGTATCTGTTGCAAATTGAAATAGAGGCGCGGCAAACACATGGCCGAATTTGTCGCGCCAATTACTCACAGGCTGTGGATGGAACCAACAAGTGATTGATTCTAAAGCGCCTGAACGGCGGCCAGCACGGCTTCGACATGACCTGGCACTTTTACCTTGCGCCACACCTGCTGAATCTTGCCATTTGCATCAATCAGAAAAGTGGCGCGCTCGATTCCCATATACTTTTTGCCATACATGCTTTTCTCCACCCACACGCCATAAGCCTCGGTGACCTTGCCATCCTCATCGGCGGCAAGCTTCACGCTCAACTTGTGCTTGGTCTTGAATTTGTCATGCGAGGCTATGCTGTCACGCGAGCAGCCGATCACCACCGCGCCCAGCTTGTCAAAAGCCTTCTGTGCCGCAGTGAATTCCAACGCTTCCTTGGTGCAGCCCGAGGTGTCGTCCTTGGGATAGAAATACAGCACCACAGGCTGGCCCTTGAAGGCATTCAACGCCAGCTTGCTGCCACCATCGCCGGGCAGGGTGAAGGCCGGGGCCTTGTCGCCGGGTTTCAGGTCCACGCCTTTGCCACTCATGCTTGATCTCCTGAATTATGGCTGCCGCCGATCATGTCGGCCAGCGAGAGATAGGGTGCCGCCGGCTGTTCGACCAGCGAATCATAAAGTTGATAAACAGCGGCCTGCGCCGCCTCGAGTCGCAGTGTCAGTCGCTCCAGATCAGGCTCGCCAAGCAAAGCCGGCAGGCGCTTCGCCAGGGCAGGCGGCCATTGCGTCGGCTTGCCGGCATCGGCGCCGGCCAGCCGGGTCAGCGCCAGCAGATCACCTTGCAGCCGGGCCGCATCCAGCAGCATGTCGGCCTCTGGGCCGGGCAGGCAGCCGGCATCGCGGATTGCCTGCAATGCCAGCAGGGGATTCGGATCGAGAATCGCCGGCTTGGCATGGCCATCGCGCAATTGCAGATATTGTGTGATGAATTCGATATCCACCAAACCGCCGCGATGATGCTTGAGCGACCAGATGCTGTTGCCCGGCTTGGCCTGGGCCAGCCGGCGGCGCATATCGGCCACATTGGCCAGCAATTTGCGCGGATCGCGTTTGCTGCCCAGCACGGCCAGGCGCAGCGCATTGAATTTTTTCGCCAAGGCCGGCGCGGCCACCACCACGCGGGCGCGGGTCAGCGCCATATGTTCCCAGCTCCAGGCTTCCTTGCGCTGATAATCGCCAAAGCCCTGTAGGTCGCTGGCAATCGGCCCGGCATTGCCGGAAGGGCGCAGCCGCATGTCAACTTCGAACAGGCGGCCTTCGCCGGTCATCGCCGTGATCGCGTTGATAAAGCGCGGGCAGAGCCGGGCAAAATACAGGCCCGGTGTCAGCGGCCGTTTGCCATCGGATTGTTGCGCCTTGGCGCTGTGTTCATACAGCAGCAGCAGATCAAGATCGGATTCCAGGGTCAATTCGCGGCTGCCCAGCCGGCCCAGGCCGATCAATGCCAGCTTGGCGCCGGGGATGGCGCCATGCGCCTGGGCGAATTCGGCCTGCACATGATGCAGCAATTCCGCCAGCACCGCATCGGCCACGCTGCTCAGCGCCCGGCCGGCGGCGGCGCCATCCAGCCGCCCGCGCAGCAGGCCGATCCCCACTTGCAGGCGCAATTCGCCGGTCCAGCGCCGGGTCCAGTCCAGCACATCCTGGAAGTCGCGCGCCGAACCAAGCTGCCGTGCCAGACTGGCGGCCAGGTGTTCGGGGGCAAAATCCGGCGGTGTCTCGGCATATTCCAGCAGGCTGTCAAACAAGGCCGGGTTCTGCGCCAAGCTGTCGGCCAGATGCGGCGCAGCAGCAAGCAATTCGGCCAGCACGGTCAAGACCGCCGGATTACTTTGCAGCAGGCTAAAAAGCTGCACGCCGGCCGGCAATTGACTCAGGAACTGGTCAAAGCGGCGGATCGCTTCATCCGGGCTGCCGGTGCCGCTGAAAGCTTCCAGCAGGCTGGGCATGATCGCGGTCAGCTTTTCGCGCGCCCGTTCCGAACGCATCGCGCGATAGCGGCCAAAATGCCAGCCGCGCACCATGGCGGCAATGTCCGCTGGCTGGGCGAAACCCAGGCGCTGCAATGTCGCCAGGGTTTCCGGGTCGTCGTCGGTGCCGGTGAAAACCAGGCTGCCCTGATCGCTGCCCAGATTGGGCGCTTCGGCAAACAACGCATCGTAATGTGTCTTCACCCGGTGCAGCAAAGCCAGCAGCTTGGCGCGGAAGCTGGCGGCATCCGGCTCACCCAGAAAGGCGGCAATGCGGGCAATGCCGGCAGCATCGCCGGGCAGGCTGTGGGTCTGCTCGTCATTCACCATCTGCAACCGGTGTTCCACTTTGCGCAGATAGCCGTAATCGGCGGTCAGTTCGCGCGCCGTGGCCGGATCAAGCCGCTCGGTGGCCACCAGGGCGTTCAGCGCCTCCACCGTGCCGATGGCGCGCAAGCGGCTGTCGCGGCCGCCGGCAATCAATTGCTGGGTCTGGGCAAAAAACTCGATCTCGCGGATGCCGCCGCGCCCCAGCTTCAGATTATGGCCTTCCACGGCAATCTCGCCATGGCCCTTATGGGCGTGAATCTGGCGTTTGATCGAATGGATATCCTCAATGGCGGCAAAATCCAGATTCTTGCGCCACACATAGGGGGTCAGTCGGGCCAGGAAAGCCTTGCCGGCCACGATGTCGCCGCCCACCGGGCGCGCCTTGATCATCGCGGCGCGTTCCCAATTCTGGCCAAAACTTTCGTAATAGGTTTCCGCTGCTGCCATCGACAACGCCACCGGCGTGGAGCCGGGATCGGGCCGCAGCCGCAGGTCGGTGCGGAACACATAGCCATCGGCATTGTGTTCGTGCAGCAGCCGCACCATCTGCTGGGTCAGGCGCACATAACATTCCAGCGCCGATTTGCGGCCGCGATACCGCACCACCTCCTGATCAAACAGCATGATCAGGTCTATATCGCTGGAATAATTCAACTCACGCGCACCCAGCTTGCCCATGCCCAGCGCCACAAAGCCGCTGCCCAGGCAGGGTTGTTCGGGATGCGGCAGGTCAATATCGCCACGCGCGGCGGCATCGCGCAGGGTGGCGGCCATGGCGGTATCAATCGCCAGGGCGGCAAAATCGCTCAAGGCGCCGGTGACACGCTCCAGCGGCCAGATTTCAGCAATATCCGCCACCGCCACGGCCAGCGCCACACGGCATTTGGCCTGGCGCAGCGGCTGCATCAGGTCGTCTGCTGCTGCCTTGCCGGCAATTTTGCGCAAGTCGGCCAAGGTCTGGTCCAGCAGAACTTCCGGCCCCTGGCGCAGCAGGGTCAGCATCGCCTGCGGTTCGGCCAGGGCCAGGGATGTCAGGTAGGGGCTGTGGCCAAACAGGCTGGCCAGCAGCAATGTTGCGCCCGGCTTGGCGCTTTCGGCAGCCAGTTGCTGCGCCAGCTTGGCGGCAGCGCGGCCTTCCTCGGGCAATTCGGCCAGCAGCGTCGCCCAGGCATCGAAGCCGCGCGCCTGGATTGCAGGATCGCCCTTGGCCGGCATTTGCCGCCAATCCGGCAGGCCGGGTGATTTGGTTGGTTTTGCCATGGCGTTGCCCTCGAAATCGCGGGCCAAGTTCGGCTAAACTCCGGCATGGGTCAAGCATTCGGCGGACCCCGCTAAATGATTGGAAAGGCAAGCTGGTTCGGAATGTTGCGTTGGAGCCGATGGTTCATCCGCACGGTGTTGGGTCTGAGTGTCACGGTATTGGCGCTCGGCGCCGCCCTGGTCTGGCGCGTCAATCGTGAACCGCTATCACTGGATTTCCTGTTGCCGTATTTGCAGGAAAGTCTGGCGCTGACCGATATCGGCGTGCGGGTCAATCTGGAAGATGCCGTGCTGGCCTGGAATACCGAGGAGCAGGCTTTGCGCCTGCGGGTGGTGAATGCCACCTTCCTGGGCGAACGCGATGTGGCTTTCCGGGTGCCGGAAATCGATATGGGCTTGAGTGGCGCATCTTTGCTGCGCGGCGTGATCGCGCCAACGCATCTGCGGGTGCGCGGTGTGGAAGCACGGTTGCTGCGCGATGCCGAGGGCCGCTTCCATCTTGGCCTGCCTGATGCACCAGACAGCCCGCAGGCATACGAGACCAGCCGCAACGACAATTTCATGGCGCTGCTGTTTGCCAGCCTGTTTGAGCGCCTGTCGCAGCCGATGGATTTGCGCGACCCGCTGGGCCAGATCGATTCAGTTTCAATCCAGATTTCGCGCCTGATCCTGCTGGATCGCAAATTGGGCCAGCGTTGGGAAGCGCCCGGCGCGGTGTTGCAGGCGTTTCGTGGCGAGGGCAAGGCGCGTGCCGTGCTGGTGGGCAGCCTGGATTGGCGCGGCAAGCAGGTCAGCCTGGGGCTGAATGCGGAATATGTAGCGGCTGAGCGCGCCGCCGAAGCCGAATTGCGTTTCGAGGGCCTGGAGCCGGCGGATTTTGCCGATCTCGCGCCTGATTTGAAGCCGCTTGCCGGCATGCATATGCCGCTGGCCGGCACGGTCGCCTTCCGCCTGGCGCAGAGCGGCGATATTGCCAATCTGCGTTTTGCGCTCACCGCCGGTGCCGGGTATATCGCCATGCCGGAATTATGGGCCGAACCGCTGGCCCTGCGTGAGGCCAAGCTGACCGGGCGGATCGATACCGGCACCACGCCCGGCATTGGCGAAACCTTGAGCATCGAAACCGCCACGGCGCAATTCCAGGATGGCATCACCATTGCCTTTGATGGCCTGTTGCGCCGGCCGGCTGTGGGCGAACTGGGTCTGGAGGTGAAGGGCCGCTTCACTGACCTGCCGGTGGATTTGCTGCCGCGCTACTGGCCGCGTGACATGGCGAAGAATGCGCGTGACTGGATCATGGCGCGCATCCGGGGCGGCCGCGTGGATGTGGGCGAATTCGCCGCCCAGCTCAGCCCGGCCATGCTGGCCGGCAAGCAGAAGCTGCCGCGCGATGCCGTGCGACTGGCTTTCCAGTTCAAGGGCCTGAGCGTGGATTATTTCCCGCCGCTCGCCCGCATGACCGAGGCTGAAGGCCAGGCCGTGCTGGATGCCGATGAATTTAATCTCAGCGTAACATCCGGCCGGGTTGGCCCGTTACAGGCCAGCAATGGCAAGCTGCGGGTGGATGGCTTGCAGGCGCGTGACCAGTTTGCCGATATCGCCATCACGGTGGATGGCGCCAACAAGGATCTGCTCAGCCTGATCGACCAGAAGCCGCTGGGTTATCCAAGCCAGCTCGGCATCAAGCCGGCCAGCGTGGCCGGCACCGGCCGGGTGGATACCAGCTTCCGCCTGCCGCTGGATCACAAGCTGAAACTGGATGATGTGAAATTCACTGCCAAGGCCAGCCTGCTTAATCTGGCGCTGCCCGATATTCAGGATCGGTTTGCGCTGAGTGATGGCACCATGCAGCTTACTGTTGATCCCAAAGGCCTGGATGCCGAAGGCACGGCGGCGCTGAATGATGTGCCGGTGCGACTGAGCTGGCGCCAGGAATTTGACGGCAAGCTGCCGGTGCAGGCGCGCTACAAGCTGGCTGGCCGGGTGGACGATAGCGGCCGCAAGGCGCTGGGTTTTGACCTGGCGCCCTTTGTCTCCGGCCCGGTGGAAGCGCTGGCCGAGATCGAGAGCCGGCGCGACAATGAAACCGTGATCCGCACCCAGCTTGATCTGGCGCCGGCCAAGGTGGAGATCGCTGATATCTTCTGGGCCAAGCCGGTTGGCAAACCCGGCGCGGCGCATTTCACTGCGCGGCTGCGCGCCAATCAGCCCACCTTGTTCGAGGGCTTGCGGGTTACGGCAGATGGATTTGTTGCCGATGGCAGTGCCAGCCTGGGCAACGACAATGACTGGTCGATCAAGCTTGGCCTGCTGCGGCTGGGCGATAGCGAAGCCAGCGTTGACCTGCGTCGCGCCCGCAATGGCGACATGACGGTGCGTGCCGAGGGCAGGCGGTTTGACCTGACCGAATTTGTCAAGGCCAGCGACGCCGAGCCGCCGCCTGGCGCCGAGGAAAAGCCGCAGCCGAAGCTGGATCTGCGGCTGCGCTTCGATGAGGCGCAACTGGAT
>DLGP01000091.1:13769-47415 GCA_002482765.1 Alphaproteobacteria bacterium UBA7691 | reverse complement strand
CATGCTGTGCTCCACCCGCGCGTGATTCCACTTGTCGTCCGTGCGGTTGAACTTGGCGATCCACAGGCCCTCGCGGTCTTCGACCACGGCTTTCGGCCGGGCGCCGCCCATCGAGGTGCCGATGAGCAGCAACTCTTCGACCTGCCCGGCGACGGCATCGGGCGCAACCTCTTCTTCATTCACCAGGGCATCGGCGATGGTTTGCAGCTTCTCCAGGTCAAGCGTTTGGTTGAAGTGGCGGCGAGGTGCCGGCGGTTGCGACCCGAGGCCGAAGCCGAGCGCTCCAGCGCGGTCGTCGGGCGAATGGAGCAGATACTCGAGTTCACCCAGTTGCGCGCGGCCGACATGGCGCTCGATCACCCGCCGTCCCCAATAGTCCGGGCCAGCGTCCCGTAGCGCACCGAACACGCCGTTCATGGCGGTGGTCTCGTAAGTCCGCGGTGCCAGCCTCAACTCGACGGGATCGAGTTCCACGGCGTCCGGCCGTTCGCGGTAGCTGCGGCCATAGACGAAGCGGCCGATGGCCGCCCCGAGGCGGTCTTGCGTCAGGACGAAACGCCCCGCCGTCACCGGCTCGGTCTGGCCCGGCAGGGTTATGTAGACGAAGCACTCGGCGGGGTTGGCGTTAGAAGTCATCGCTCAGCCCTTTCGATCCGCCAGCCTTGGCACGCTCGCGCGACCGCGCAAGCGTCTTGCCTTCGTCGTCCCGGTCTGGATCGGCGACTTCCGCCAGTTGATCGATGAGGCCCAGGGTCCAGAGCATCGCGGCGTAGACGGCGATCCCCGTCGAGGGCTTGCCCCTTTCGGCGGCGGAGACGACATGACGCCCGACCCCGATCTTCTCGGCCAGTTCTTCAATAGTCAGGTTGCGGCGTAGCCGGGCTGTCCGGATATGGGCACCCAGCGTCTTCAGGGCCTGCTCTACCTGATAGGGAGGGGCTTTGAGGAGAGCATTCTGAGCGACCATGGTGTCTTGAGGCTCCATAAACTTCAATTTTAGCAGCTTAAGACACCATGTAGATGATTTGAAATACTTTCAAGCGCTATGGTGCCTTGAGGCTCCATAAATAGCATATTTGGTGCTTCAAGGTGACATTTTATGGTAGCTGGTGATTGATGGCGCAAATATTTTTGTCGCCTGTAGAGCGTGAGGCGTAATTTTTAGGGGAAATTCCGAACCGCGCTCCGCTCCAGCATAAATACATTGCATCCCAATAATGGCAGATGTGTGCGCCAAGCATTTACCAGGCACATTTTAGGAGAATCCCAGCATGGAAATGTTATTCAACATGATGTTAGCCGTCGGCTATATCGGGCGGGCGATGGTTAACGCTGGCCTGCTCTAACCTGCCGTCGGGGCGTGGGTTTCGCACCTGCGCCCGGGCCGCCATTCAATTGTCGGCCCTCACCACCTCGGCCTCGGCCGCATGTCATCTTCGGTGATGAGGCCGTCCTCCAAGCAGGTGTCGAAGACGGCGGCAATGTCCGGCGCCAGGCTGTCCCTGAATTCGGCGCCGATCGGATAATGCGGCACCTTTTCCGCAATGGCGCGAAACAGAATTTCCGCTTGAAGCTGATCTTTCTGGGCCATGCCGAGAGCGCGCCCGGGCTCGGTCGTCATATAGGCCTTCAGCAGCGCCAAATATCTGGGGTCCGGGGCGCGTATGCAGATCGGGCGCAGGCGGCGATCAAAGAGCACCTGGTTCACCGGCCTTCCCAGCAGCAGCCATTGGTGGTTGATATCGAATACGGCTTCGGGGGCTTCGGGGCTTTGCCGAGAGCGCTTCATCTCGGAAGAGAAAAAGCACTTGGCTTCCATCTGGTAGGCACTAAGCAATTGGCTGGTGTTCGGCCTGGCCTCGATTGGCATCAGCGGCAATCGAAGCGCCTTATACAGCCGGCCAATCTCATCGAGTCGGGATTTTAGATCAGCAATACGCGCCTTCAATGTTGCTTTGGCGCCATGAAATTCCAGATGCTGCCGTTCAGTTTCCGGCGCCCGGCGGCCAAGGCTGGTGCCATTTCCATGTCGATCCCGAATTGATTGACATCCTCTCCGCCCTGAAGGACGGAGATTCCCGAAAGGTTACGCATCACGCAGCCCTCCGGGTGGTTCCTGCTTCAGCGGGCCGCTCAGGGCGGTGTCCCTCCACAGGCTGCAACGCATTGTCCATGCGCCGTTGTTCCAGGCCGAGCCGGAGAATGTTCCTCGCGGCATTCACATCGGCATTGTCTTCATGACCGCAGCCGGTACAGGCGAAGACCGCCTGGCTGCGGCGGCTGCCAGCATCGACAACGCCGCAGGCCGCGCAGGTCTGGCTGGTATAAGCCGGCCGGACTTCGATCAGCTCACCGCCTCTGTCGATGAGCTTGTATCGCAGCAGTGCTTTGAACCGTGACCAGCCCTGATCCAGGATGGCGCGGTTCAGGCCGGCTTTCTGCCGCACCCGCCGGCCCGGTTGGCTGACAGAGCCTTTTGCGGAAGCGGACATGTTGCCGACCTGCAATGCCTCCATGACCACCATGCCGTGGCTCTTGGCGATGCTGGTGCTGATCTTATGGAGAAAATCACATCTAATGTTGACGATCCGCCGGTGCAGCCTGGCCACCCGCCGCACCGCCTTGCGTCGATTGATCGAGCCGCGCCGCTTGCGCGCCAGGGCCCGCTGGGCGCGCTTCATGGCCTTCAGGGTCTTGCGGCCGGCATTGGCTGGCGCGACATGTCGGCCATCGCTCATTGCAGCAAACACTGCAACGCCAAGGTCAATGCCAATGGCTGATCGATTCTCAACCTGAGGCGCGTCGACATCACGTTCGCATTGCACCGCGGCATACCAGCCATCGGCCAGGCCGGTGATCGTGACGTTGCGGATTTGACCTGGCAGCGGCCGCCAGCCACGGAATCTGATCCAGCCGATTTTGGGCAGCTTCAGCATGCCGCTGCGCCGGCCGGTGCGCTTGATGTCCAGATGGGATGGATCAGGGAAGCGGAAGCCTTGGTCGCCGCTCCGCCGGCGCGGCCGCGGCGCCGCCGCCCGCCCGGCCCACCAATTCCGGTAGGCATGATCCAGATCCTTCAGGGCCTGCTGCAGCGCCTGTGCCGGCACGGCTTTCAGCCAATCATATTCCTGGCGCAGCGCGGTGAGTTCCCGACATTGGCTGGCATAGCTGAATTTCCGGCCGGGCCTGTACCAGTCGCGTCGCTGCTCCAGGGCCAGATTGTAGATGAAGCGGCAGGCGCCGGCATACTGGACCAGCAATTGGCGCTGGCCAGGGGTCGGGTAGAGCCGGAAACGGCAGGCCTTGCGCTGAATCATACGTCCGAATATAGTTGGCCTATGGACAATGACAATAGCTATCGCACTGGACGGCATTGCATATTCGCACTTCATGTGCATTTGGTCTTTGTGACCAAATATCGTCGCAATGTCCTGGCGGCCAACACCCTTGCATCGCTACGGGAAATCTTCTCCAGCATCTGCATTGATTTTGAGGCCCGGCTGGTTGAGATGAATGGCGAGGATGACCATGTCCATCTGCTCGTCGAATATCCGCCAAAAGTGGCGCTGGCCAAGCTGGTGAACAGCCTCAAGGGCGTCTCCAGCCGCCGGCTGCGCCAGCTGCACCCAGAGCTGGCCAGGCGCTATTACAAAGGCGTCTTGTGGTCGCCGAGCTATTTCGCGGCGAGCTGCGGCGGCGCACCGATCGACATCATCCGGCGCTACATCGAGCAGCAGCAGGAGGCAACACGCTAACTGCTATCCATCCCCGCCCTGAAGGACGGGGCTTTCCGCGGGGTTTGGTAAAGGTAATTATTTCCGCCAATACTTTTCCATTGAAAATTGTATGGTATCGCGGCCAACTCGCGCTCAGCCTCAACCCAAGTCTCATAAGCTTGCTTGGCATCCAGCATGATGCGCAACTGCTCGTTTGAAAAATCGATATGATCGAAGTAGGTTTCGCGCAAAGGTTTTATCCTGCAAAATTGCATTTTCTAATAAATGCAGGATAAAGCAGATTTCCAGAAAATGCCAAGTGCTTCGGCTTGACATCCTCTCCGCCCTGAAGGACGGACCCGGCCCACCCATTTTGGTGGTCTCCAGCCGGCGGCGGGTCGATCGACACCATGTCTATTGCGTATATTCTGCAAATGAAAAAGCGTATATTCTGAATTTCAGGCTGCGTAGATAGGCGGTATCGGCCCAGACATCCGAGGCGGTATTGTCCTTCGTCACCACATCGCGCAACATCCGGCCATCAAAGCGCGCGCCATCGCCGGCCCTGCCCTTGCGGATGAAGCCGAAGCGGCGGTAGATCGCGATGCTGCTCTTGTAGCCGAAGCTGGGGATCGCAATATCGGGCTGCGGCCTGCCGTCTCAATTGCGTATATACGTGGTCGGCATCACGGGAAAAGCGATGCTCAGCATGAAGCGCAGTGGCGATTCCACCAACCAGCACGGCATCTGGAAGAATGGCCTGGAGCCGTGCCGCTGAAGACAGCACGTTTTCCCAATTAGGCAGCTTCGAGATGCTTTTTGGCATAATTCATCCAGAAATGATGCCGCTGCGCATACGGATCGGCGATATGGGCCCGGCAAACACGCTCCACTTTTTCCAGTAGCGCCCGATCGCCCAGCACGGCCCGGCGCATCTCCAGCCAATCCTCCATCGAGCCGCGCGAAATGACGTCGTCGATCGCGGCGAGAGTGTAGCGCTGATGATTCAGATGGCGATGCAGCATGAATTTCGCGGGGCATCCTGATTGGTGGTGAATGTAGTATAGCCGGCTGCCTGCAATCGTAAATATACAACGGGCCATCCCCGATGCATAGAGCCGTTCCGGAAAGTTGGTGAGTTGGGAGAATCATTTGTGATTCGCTTACGAGCATCAGAAACGGATGTGGGAGATGCCCGATGTGGACAGCGAAACACCGCCGCGCGGTTGATCCGCGCGGCCTGCGCTACCCGAGTGACTTGACCGACGCCGAGTGGGCGCTGGTCGAGCCGATGATCCCGCCGGCCAAGCGCGGCGGTCGCAAGCGCGAAGTCGACGTGCGCGCGGTGCTGGACGCGATCTTCTACGTGCTCTCGACCTGCTGCTGAACCGCACCGGGTTTGCCGGAGGCTCCAACTCCTGAGTAGGATGGAGCATGACCAGCAAGACGACGAACAAGGTTTCAGTTGAGGTCTGCGCCCGAGCGGTGCGGATGGTTCAAGAGCAGAGCGGAGAGTATCCGTCCTGTTGGGCTGCCGTGGTATCGGTGGCCGGTAAGATCGGCTGCTCGGCGGACACCCTCAACGAGTGGCTCAAGAAGGCCGAGGTCGACAGTGGCAAGCGTGCCGGCGTGACGACGGATGTGGCCGAGAAGCTCAAGGCTCTGGAGCGGGAGAACCGGGAGTTGCGTCAGGCCAACGAGATCCTTTGCAAAGCCTCCGCATATTTCGCCCAGGCGGAGCTCGACCGCCCACTGAAGCGATGATCGCCTTCATCGATGAGCACCGGGATGCTTATGGGGTCGAGCCGATCAGCAGGGTTCTGCCGATCGCCCCATCCAGCCACCACGAACGCGTTCCCCAGCGCCGCGATCCTGGCCGGCGCTCTGCCGGATCCCAACGTGATGAGGGCCGCAAGCCGGAAGTCATGCGGGTTTTTGCAGAGAGCTTCAGCGTCTATGGCGTGCGTAAGGTCTGGCGGCAGATGCAGCGGGAAGGCTTTGATATTGCCCGGTGCAGTGTCGCGCGCCTGATGCGGGATCTGGGCCTGCAGGGAGTGATCCGGGGCAAGCCCGTACCTACCGCGATCAGCGACAAGGCAGCGCCTTGCCCGCTCGATCACGTCAATCGCCAGTTCCACGCCCCGGCACCCAACAGGCCCTGGGTCTCCGATTTTACTTATGTCACGACCTGGGCCAAGTTTGCCTATGCGGCCTTCGTGATTGACGTCTATTCCCGCTATATCGTGGGATGGCGGGTCAACCGTACCGCCCATGCCATCTTTGTGCTGGACGCCATCGAGCAGGCGATCCACGACAGTCGCCCCATCCATCGCAGGGGCTGGTTCATCATTCGGATCGCGGGTCGCAATACGTAAGTATCCGCTACACCGAACGTTTGGCAGAGGCCGGGATCGAGCCATCAGTCGGCAGCGTCAGAGACAGCTACGACAACGCCTTGGCCGAAAGCATCAACGGTCTCTACAAGGCCGAGGTGATCCATCGACGTGGGCCTTGGCGGACCATCGAAGCAGTCGAGTTCGCCACCCTCGAATGGGTCGCCTGGTTCAATCACCGTCGACTGCTTGAGCCCATCGGCAACATCCCGCCCGCGGAAGCTGAGGCAAACTTCTACGCCGCACCGGAACAACCGACCATGGCCGCATAACTTAAACTAAACAGCTTCCGGAATTCCCGGCGTGGTTCAGGCCAGCTTGGTGTGAGCCATAGTGCATATGCACTATGCCGAGAAATATGGACAGTTTGATTCTGCGGGCACAGTATATCTATATGCGACGCTGGATCATGGTGGCAGACGATCATCCGATCTATCGGGATGGGTTGAGGCGCATTGCGCTGAAAGTCATGCCCGAGGTTGACGTATTGGAGGCAGATTCGGCCGACCTCCTGATGCAGCAGGTTGCCCGCGCCACCCATGCTCCAGAGCTTTTCCTGCTCGACCTGTTGTTCCCTGGTTTTGATGGCGCAGCCAGCGTGCGACAACTCAGGTATCATTATCCGCTATCGTCGATCGTCATTGTATCAATGGTCGAGGATGCTGAATTGGTCGATGCTGTGATGGCGGCAGGAGCCAACGGTTTTATCGCCAAGACAGTGCCACCCGTTGAGATGATCCAGGCATTGCGCCGGGTGCTGGACGGCGATGTGGTGGTATGCGGAAATCTGCTCGTGACCACCGATCAACGAGAATCGCAACGCATGTCGGCATTACCAGCCGCAGCCCTGTCACCGCGCCAACGCGAGGTATTGCAGTTGCTGGTTCGTGGGTTGTCGAACAAGGAGATTGCGCGGGAATTGCAGATTTCCCCCTTCACCGTGCGCATCCATGTTTCGGCATTGTTGCGGCAATATGCGTTGCCGAACCGTGCCGCCATTACGGCCTATGCGATCAGGGAGGGATTGGCCTGAAATGCCAGTCAATAGGGCATGGTAGAGGCAGAGTGGCAGTTAACGATTAGGGCCAACCGGCTTCAGGCCTTACTTGCCGTGATGCTGGCCTGGTTGCTTTGTCTGCCTCTGATTCTGTGGGGGATTTGGGGTGAGCCAGGCCCGATCTTCGCCCTCATGTCTGGAGCATTTCCAGCGGTGATCACCTATTATGGTCTGAAATCGGCCTGGGGTTTGACCGGGCGGATCGATATTGATCGCGAAGGTTTCACCGTGCAGCGCCCGCATGGCGGGCCGGAGCGTTATGCTTGGCCGCAGGTTGAGAGTTTTTTTGTCGGACGCTTCGCCACTGGGCCGGTTTATGACGGCATGTCAGTGCCGCATTTTCGCCTTCACGGAGAGGCCTCGGAACATTGGTTGCCAGGAAATACCGGGCTTTCGCCGGACCAACTGGTGATGGCGATGGAGCAACTGCGGCTGCTGGCTCTTGCCGGCTGGCCGCGTTATCCGAGGCGTATCGGCGAATTGTTGCCGCGTAAATCCACGCCATGAAACGGGTTGCTGTGCTGCTGCTGGCGGCATTGTTTGGTTGTGCCGCGGCGCCTGACGAGCCGGAGGGATATCAGGACCGGTTAGAGTCTGTGACGGTGCAATTGCGTGACCGTAACTACAGATTGCTGCTGCGTAGCGACCCGGAAGAGCCGTCTTTCCGGCCCCTGCATCAGCAACTATCGGCCTTGCCAGCGGAACTGGCTGAGCCTGGATTTGCATCCGACGAACCCCTGGCAACCCTCGCCGAGGTGGAGGAAAGAGCCTGGGCAGCCAGGATGCGTTTTGCTGCGGCCTATGATCAAAATATCCAGGCCGCGACGCCACGGCAGCCGGGAGGCAATGCAAATTTTCTCATTGAGAGACTGTATCTCGACCTTGATGCCGGTGACGCGGTCATGTTGCCGGGCCTACAGGAATTGTTTGACCGGCAGCAGGCATTGCAGTTGCTTGTCCGTGCGCTGCGCCGCCACGAGGGTTTGCCAGAAATGCCGGCAGGGCTGGGGCATTTCAGCCCATTGCCGCTGCCTGTCGGGCTGGATGACCGTCTGCGTCAGGCCGGTTTCGAGCCGAGGACTGCCTATCGCGGGTTTCGTTTACTGCGCGCGATTTTTCGCGCTGGAGATCCTGCCCTGCTGCATCATGCGGTGCAGTATCCACTCCGGGTTACATTGCCAGAGTCGGTGGTATGGGTGGAAAATGCCGAAAGCCTGCATAGGATTGCGGCCCGCATCGTGCATTCGCCGCTGCGCGATGCTGTGCTGAGGACCAATTTCTCCCAGGCCATGATCCGGCAGCGAAGTATTGCACTACCTGGGGATGGTTTGCAGCTTGTGCCGGAATGTAGTGAGGCGCATTGCAGTCGAGAGGCCATGCTGGGGGCTGTTATCATGCCGCCATCTTCCATGCCATAGCACATCTGCCCTAATTGTGCCTGCCACCCCTCTGCCGGATAGTTGACTGACGCGACATTGCGGCAGGTGAGGCAGAAGCAATGAAAAAGCGAACAGCGCCAAGGGCGCCGAGCCGGCAGGTCGACAGCATCGTCGGGCTGCTTCTTTGCGCAACCTGCCTGACTTGGAGTGCTGCGGGTCGGGCGCAGGTTTCGCCGAATGCTTCGCGTATTGAACAACTGGCGGCCACGCACCGGGTTCTGACCCATCAGCTTGACGATCTTGATCATAGTGTGCGCGTCCGCGTCGAACGGGGATTGCGCGATCAAGTGGACGCCTGGCGTTTGGGATTCGACGATCTTACGGGAGAGAATTACCAGAAGCGCCTGGGGCAGGCGTTGGAAATGGCCGGGCGCTATGGCCTGGATGTGCAGAAACTGCGCCGGCTGCATGACCTGACCAAGCAGGCATTGTTGCGCGCCGATCTGGCCCAGCCTGGTGGCCAGCATGCCGATGCGGTCCGTGGGCCGGCAGGTCGGCTGGCCGGTTTCATGGATTGGGCTGGTCGCGAGCAGGAAGAGCGAGCCAAAGCTGCCGCCGCTACGCAAAGTTATCGCAAGGAGCTGCATCGCAAAGTGTCTGTCGCTTATCTGGAAGCGTTACTTGAGCGCGATCCGGCAACAGCGCTGGCGCGCTTCCGCAGTTATAGTGATGCGTTGCGCCAAATACTGGCGGCCGATGCCGATATTCTGCTTGCAGAAGCTGAATTGATCATGGCGGAACTTGAGCTTGTGCAGACCATCGGTTCGGGCGTGCCCCTACTTGGCGAGGCGATGGACCTGGCAGCCTTGGTGACGGGCACCGATGCATTGACCGGCCAACAACTGGATGCGTTGGGTTGGGGTATGGCGCTGCTGGGCACTGCCACGGGACCAGTGGGCCAGGCGGTAAAGCGCCTGCCAGGTGTCGCTCAAGCGCTCGGCCAGCTTGTGGCGCTGGCCAGCGAAGCTTCAGCGCCGATTGTCGCTGCTGGACGTTACAGTGGCACCCAGCTGGCTGAATTTGTGCGTCACTTCTCGGCCTACCCGGAAGTGCAGGCAACAGCGCGGCTCATGCAGCGGCGTGCCTTGAATGCACGCAGTGAGGTCGCGCTGGATGACTTCTTGCGCAGCGCCGAAGGGCGCGCCGGTGAAGCCGCATGGGCTACGGCCAATGCTCAAGGCACCGCCAAAGCCGAGAGCCTGGGTAAAGTCATTGCTGGTGGCAAGCCCGACGAACTGATCTACGACGCAACCGCAATGGCCGCGTATGTTGAGGCGCGAGCCGACAAGCGCGCCATCGCCAGATTGAAGGAGGCCGAACCGGCATTGCGCGAGCAGGTTTCCCGCATTGAGGAGGTGCTCTATGGCAAAGTGGTGCCGGATACTGCCGGCCGGCTGATGAATGATGGCAGCGGTGTGGTTGATCGCCTGGCGATCCGAGACCTGAAGGATGATCTGGCCGCTGCGCTGAAGCTGCCCGGCGAAGCTGCGCCGCGTGCCGATCTGAATGTGGCGCAGCGCGCGGCGCAGGAATTGGCATCAAATCTGCGCGGTCATGCGGCGCGTATCGGTCTGCTCACCGATGATCAGGTGAGCGAATTGGCAGTGCGCACCGTTATTACTGCTGAGAAAACCACAGCCCCGCCCAGTTTGTGGCAGCGCATGACTGGCCGCAAGCCAGAGGAAGTCATCGTGTTTCGCCGCAATGCAGTGGAGTATCAGCGCGGTGGAATCAAGCAGTTCAAGCTCAACGATCTGGTCGATCCGGACAATCTCGACATCCAGGTCTTCAATGCCAGCAACAAGCCGCCAAAGCCTGGAGATATCGGGTCGGACCGCGACATCACCTATCAGCTTCGACTTAAGGACGGCACATTGATGGATGTGCCCAAGGAATTGGTGGAGAAGCATTACAACACCGCGCTCTATACAGCACTCAATCCAGGGCGTGGCCTGCCATTCGACCCGGCAACGCGGGCAACCGAGGCAGCGAAATTCGCCAAACGGGTGGACCACACCGTCACCGACGGATTGGCCCTGGATGCCTATCGCCCAGGTATGAAGATCGAGCAGTTTCTCGGCAAAGGCGCTACCCGGGTGGATTCTCGGGCCGCTGCCGATGTTGGGGCCACCATCGCCTATAAGGGTTATGAATGGTTGCATCCTGGCAAGGAGTTGCTGGCTGCCGATCCAGTGCGCGGCTGGGACCAGGTTTCTGAGGGCATGCGCCAACTCACCAAACAATACGACAATCAAATCCTTGGTCGGCTCAACGCGCGTGGCCTGGATCCGAACAAGCAGGTGCCGGCACGGTTAGGCCATGCTGTGGAGATCATGAAACGTGTAACCACGCCAGTGAGCGAATTGCCCGCCGGAGCCAAGTCACTTTCCCCTGCGGCAGCCGAAGCGGCAATCAGGGCGGCCGGATTCCGTAATCTTGAAGAAGTCTCGGTACAGCTTGGTGAGTATTTTGAAGCATTGGAAAAATTTGCAGTGCGACCATGAGGATCATCATGTCGATGCGACATCTCGCCGCCATGCTGCTGCTGCTGCTGCTGGTCGCAGGTGCGGCGGCACAAACTCAACCGGAGCCAGCCGAAAATGTTGCCGAGATAGTCGACCTCACCGTCGAACTCGCAGCCACCGGTGAGGCCCTGGCGACGGCCCAAGCCAGGTATGATGCGCTACCCTGGAGCCGCGACCGGACAGATGATTTCGTCGCCCTGGCACGTCAAGTTGATGGCCTGCGTGAACGTTTGGCTGAACTTGGTCGACGTATAGCCGCCCTGCGTGCCGCCGCACCGGCAGTGACGGCCGATGCCACGCTGACGCCGGTGCGTGCCACCCTGAATGAATATGGCGGCCCGCCGCTACCGGCCACTGTCGGCGAGGGGGCGGTACTGGCTTTCGAGACCGACCTGCAGTTTCCAGCCAGCGATTCCCCGCAGGTCGCTACGCTACAGTGGCAGGTGCTGGATGCAGCCGGCAATGCACTACCCGGCCTGGCCAAGCGTGAACAGGTGGCAGAAACAGGCGGTAGCAAAACAAATCGCTTTCGTTTTCGGATCACGGATATTGCCAATGGTGCCTACCGGGTACGCTTCACTTATCAGCCAGCAGTGGCTGGAGCTGAAGCACGGCATGTCGAGGCGACCTTCACCATGTTGCAGGCGGTACGCATTCACCGCCTGGTAGTGGCGCCGGATACGGTGGCAGCCCAACATGCTGCCATTCTTTATCCCGAGCAGGTGCCACATCTTTTTGTCTATTTCAGTGCCGCCGATGCCTCGAATGTGATGGTGGATTTTGCGCTGCTGACCGGCAGTGGACGCAGCGAACGGTATCGTCAGCGTGTAGAACGAGTGGTCAAACCGGGGGAGGCGGAACAGCGCGTCGGCATCCGGCTTGATCCGGGCCTGTTGCGCGCGGGCGAAGGCATGATGTTCAGTGCCACGGTCACCGGCCCGGATGGCGCCACAGCCAGCCGTGAAGTCGGTTTCCGGGTGGAGCATCATGTTGCCCGTATCCAATTGGCCAATCGGCTGCGCAGCAATGAGCCGGCGAATTTCCACATCGAGCTGCCTGCCATGTTTGCTGCGCCGCTGCGTGTGACGCTCTCCCCCAATAATGCGACTGCCAGCCTGAGCGGCGAGACCAGTGGCCGGCTGGTGCCGCTATTGCCGGCGGGCAGCAATACGGATGGCCATGGCGCCCTCGCCGTCACCGTTACCGATGCGGAAGGGCGGCTTGCGCGCGGCCATGCCACTTTCACCATTGCGGCACCACCGCCGCCGCCGCCGGCGCAGGCACCGGTTGTCTCGCAGGCACCGGCCGGCGATTGGGCGCGTGCGAACGACACCAATAGGCCGAGCTATACGCCCCCGCCCGCTGCCCCGGCGCCCGCTGCCCCGGAAGGCCCCAGTCTGAGCGATGCGTTGCGCGACTTCCAGCGCCAGATGGCGCAGATACAGGCCGACAAGCAGGCTGCCGAACAACGCTCGCAGCAGGAGCGGCAACAGCAAATGCAGCAATTGATGTCGCAACTCAATCGGCCGGCGCCGCAAGCGGCACCGCAACGATCAGTGCCGCAGCCACAATCGCGTATGGATGAGAAAGCCTATTGGACAGTAACCACCCATACCGTGATTGAAGGTGTATGTCGTTCAGAGCGGACCGCCAATACCTGTCAGATTGTGCAAAGCAAAAGCCGGCCGCCAACGCAATGTGGTCAAGGACAACGCTGTAATCTGAACCGGGTTTATCCTCCTGGGGGTGGCGGGTGCAATCAATGGGGCGCCTGGAAAACCGTAATGGATGTGATCGGTCCGCATAGCCTTAAACAGGCTCAAGAATATTGCCAGCGCGTAAAGGCAAGCCCGTTTGGTCTGGTGCGCTCCGGGGGCAGTTGCAGCCACTTCTGTGGCGTGGAGAAAATGAATTGATGCACCGCATCACTCTGGCGATTCTGGGGCTTGTAGCCGTTTCGGCTTGTGCCGTCCCGGTGCCAGTCACCCACTATCTGATGGTGCGGCGGCTTTCCCAGGAATTGCTGCCCGGTGAAACGATGTGGCTGCACGCACCCGAGCAGGAAAAGGCAAAAGCCGCCGGCCTGATGCTGCCGCGCGACAATGTTGGCCCGATCCAGGCTGATAAGATTTAATTCAAGGAGGTCCGCGATGTTGATTCAACTCACACCGAGATGTCTGGTCGTTGTGTTCGCCGCCCTGCTGCTCGCCGGTTGCCAGCAGGATAATCGTGGCGAATTCAGTTTCTCCCTGCCGGGTGGCGGCATGGTGACGGATAGCCGCAATGCAAATGCTGCTCGGGCGCCTGATGCCGGCGGCAGCACTCGCGCAACGCACACACGATCTGGTGGAGCCGCGTTGGGAATAATGAGTTATGCGGCTTTCACTGGCCAGCATGGCGCTGCCAGGGAAGTGATTCTATCTGCCGATGGCAGCCATTTTATCAGCCGTCATAATGGCTTTCCAGATGAAACCGAAGCGCAGATACGGCTATGGCGGGTTCAGGAAAACCAAGCATATCTGGTGGCGGATCTGCCATTGCCTGGTATCGGCAAAGGGTATGGTCTGCGTACCCGGGCAGCGATTTCCGCCGATGGCGGTATGGTGGCATTGCTCAGCCGGAGCGTGGATGCTGCGGGGCAGGCCGGGGTGCATCAGATCGGCCTCTATGTTGCCGCCAGCGGCCGGCATCATCTGATTCCGGTCGGCTCGTCCGGCTTATCGCGCAGCGATGGTTGCAGCATGGCGTTTCTGGATGCCGATACGCTGGTGGTTTGCCTTCAAAACCTCAATGCCGCCAGTTCAATCTTCCTGGTTGGCGGCTTGACTGGGCGCAACCCGGCACCGGTGCCGAACAGCACTTTCCAGACCAATCTTACCGATCTTGGCCATGTCTTGAATATGAATGCCACGCCGGATGGCAAACGTGTTTACGCGATTGCCGCCAAAGAGAAGTACAATATTTTCGGCCTGGATTTTACAGACCGTAAGCCAGTGCTGGCGTTTCGTGGCTTTCCTGCGGACCGGCTGGCGGCAATGCGCAAGCGAAATACACCGACCGAGTTTCTCTCCGACATTATCTCACATATCGGCGTATTGCCGGGTGGCCGACTATTCATCGGATCATCGGGACATTTCGAAATCTGGCGGCCCGGTGCGCCGAAACCTGACTCGATCATCATGGCGGAGGGGCTGGCGTCAGAAAGAGTGCGCGGCACGACTGCCGATGGCGGTTTTGTGTTCACGGGCAATGGCAGGCTCTATCAACTCGGTGAGGCCGAAGTCATCACGATTGCGGCTAACCCTGGCCTTGATGCGGTATATAATGAGGTGACACGTGAGATTCTGTCGGTGCCCCCCGGCAAAAACACCGCGTCCATCTCCCGGCTGACGGTTTCGCCGCAGCGCCTGCAGGCGGCGAAAGCCTATGCCGAAGGGTTGGCAATGGTGAAGGCTGGTTTTCAGCAGCCGGGTTTCGAAAAGATCCGCCAATCCGCGACACTGGACCTAACCTACTGGTTTGAAGGCGGCCCCAATACCAACCTTCTTGGCACTTCTGTCAGCACTGGCGTAATCAAGGCAGACCTCGCCGAAATGGGCCGCACATTTCTGCATGCGATCAACCTGATGGATCGGATGGAAAAACGTGGCACGGTGATCAATTTCAGTTCGGTGGAGCGCGACGGCAAGGTGGTGATCCATGAATATGACAGGCGCTGCTTCGCCAGTAACCCGTTACTGGAGGCTGGGGGGCAGGATGGCGACTACATCGTCTCGGTTAACGGACAGAGCGTTACCAGTCGAAAGGAGTATCTCGACATTGTTGGCAAGCTCCCCGGCGATACCGAGGTGGAAATTGTTGTTGCGGCCATGGATGGCAGCCGCAGGACCACGGCCAGAGTCAAGACGATAGCACGAGCGACGCCTAACCCTATCGGCTATCTCGGCATAAATTTGGCCGCCTATGGTATGTTGGCGGTGCAAGCGGGGCATCCCGGCATCGCGCTGCAGGTGGAAAGCCGTTTGCGTCGCATGGTGGAGAGGCGGGAGATGTGCCGTGCTGGTCTTGCCTGGGCCAATCTGCTGGGCGGCCTGGCCCGCGCCGCCAATGGCAATCTTGAAGATGGTTATAACTACATCCTTGCCAATGGTGGCCTGGATGCGAATGGCGGTGGAGGATTGGGTATGCACTATGCCGAAACCTATAGCCATGCCGCAGCGCCGTTGTATCGGGATCGGACCAAGATGGCCTTCCTGATGAAGGCCAAGCCGGAGACGTTGCCAAACCTCGATCATATCCGGCTGGTGCCGCAGCCCTATCCCGACCTGGCCGGTAACCTGGTCCAGCCGAGCGGTGCGACATCGTCTTCCGCCAGCAGCACAGCAGCAGGATCGGGCCCGCCGGCGACACCGCGAGTCGGGCCGATCATGCCAGCAGCAGAGCGGGCGCAACAAGGCACGCCGGCGGCGGCAGGAAATCGCCCTTTTGGCGCGGGTGTGGTGCTGGATTGAGTGGGCACGCTGCCTTTCCGGTATGCCCTGGCTCGTGTTGACGTTAAGCTGCCATGCGGGCGGCTGTCACAGCGGGGGGGACGTGTCGGGAAACCTGAAACAGCAGCGTGGCTGGCATATCGAGTATCTATTCGCCATCGGTGCGGCAAGCTGGATGATTCATCTTGGCGTGGTCAGCCTGACATTTTTCATCATCCAGTTTGTCGAGCCGGTGGCCTGGGCCCCCTATTGGTATGGTGCCATGCTGTTTGGCACCGGCCTGCTTTTTGCTCTGAGCCTGCTGTTTCGTCGTTATGATGATCGCGACCCGCAGCGGCGGGAGTTTTTTGGCTGGTTGCATTCTCTGGCGACGACGCTGGTAGGGCTGACCTGGGGTGTCGGCGCGCTGGCCTGTGCCAGTGGCGATGCCGAAACCATGCTTTATTACACGCTGGTTCTTGGCGGTACGGCGCTTGGCGCGGTGAGTTCGCAGCATTCGTTGCTACGCTCCTGCATGCTTTCCATCTGGACGTCGGTGCCGCTGCTCACCATTGCTCATCTGATGCACGAAAAGGGCGCAAAAGGCGCTGCCTCTGCCCTGATGATCCTACTATTCGGCGTTACGCTGACGGTGGTGGCATTACGCATGCGGCGTTTTCTGATACGGAATGCCGATCTGACCGGGGAACTGGCGGCCAAAGTCGAGGAATTGAGCCAGATCACGGTTGACCTTTCAGAAGCACGGCGACGGGCCGAGGAAAGTGATCGATCCAAATCTCGCCTGTTGGCACAGGCCAGCCATGATCTGCGCCAGCCGGTGCATGCCATCGCCATGTTCGTGGAATGTCTGCGCGATCATGTGGCGGACGGAGAAGGCAAGCGGCTGCTGGCGCGCATTGACACATCACTTTCCGCTGTGGCGCGTTTGTTTCGTTCGCTGCTCGACATAACCGCGCTTGACGTTGGTAGCATCAAGCCCCGGTCCAGCATATTCCCCATCGGTCGTGTCTTGGGGGATGTGATGCGCCAATCCGAGGAACTGGCGCGTGGGCGTAGCGTGACACTGTGTCTGGTGAATAGTGAGGCCATGGTTGAAACCGACCCGGGCTTACTGCACACGATGATACAAAACCTGGTTTCCAATGCCCTGAAATATGGCGGTGAGCGGACATTGGTCGGGTGTCGACGTCGCAATGGCCATCTGGACATCGAGGTACATGATGCAGGACAGGGTATCGAAGAAGCAGACAAAGCGCGTATCTTTGAGGAATTTGTTCGGCTTGCGCCGCATGGCGCTGGGCGCACTGAGGGTCTGGGGTTAGGCCTTTCTATCGTCAGGCGGGTCGCCGATGTACTTGATCTTGATGTCAGTGTGAAATCACGCCAGGGAAGGGGCAGCATTTTTGTTCTGAGCGGCCTGCGTTTGTGTGACGGCAGCAGCGCTGCTGTGGAGACTCACGAGATGGCGCGGCGCGGGGCTGATTTGCTGCATGGTTTCCGGGTTGCATTGATTGATGATGATGATCAGGCCCGCGAGGCCATGGCGACATTGCTCCAACGTTGGGGCTGCGATGTCTGCGCGCATGCCACAGCGCCACTCTATTCGGAGTTGACCGAGGCGGATTTTTTACTGGTTGACCAAGATCTTGGGCCCGGCCCGACAGGGCTGGAGATTGCGCGAGACATGGCTCGAAACGGCTATAGAAATACGGCCATCATCAGCGGAATTCTCAAGCCTGAAGTGGAGCGCGAAGCTCAGTCGCTCGGCATTGTGATGTTGATAAAACCCGTCTTGCCGGCGCAACTGCGCTCCTTGTTATTGGCCAGTGTCGCCAGAAAAGCGGAGCTATGCTGATGTGACAGAGGTGCTTGGTCCCAGAACGGCCCCCTTGCCTTACGAGATAATATCGTTTCATTCGGGAAAATTGGACGAGGCATATCAAGGTATCTTGGATGAAACATCACGCTGAGCAGGCATTGACCTTTCCCCCGTATGGCCCTCGCTTATGAGGAGAGTCTATTCTCAAGATGCCCCGATTTGGGGCGGGTTGCAAACTCGATTGGGGTGAGGCCGCGCAAACTCGTGTGCGGCCGGTTGGTGTTGTAGTCGATGCGCCAGGCTTCGATGATGCGCCGGGCGTGGTTCAGGCTGCCGAACAGATGCTCGTTGAGGCATTCGTCGCGGCAGCGCCCCCCGGATCAAGTCCGGGGCGGGCTATTGAAGCTTTCGCAGAAGCCATTCTACATCGGCTTGCCCGGTGCGATGTAATGTCACTCGACCCGGCGTTCCTGCTGCCAGTGCAGGATGGCGTTGGAAGTCAGTTCGCTGCAATTGTCACTGACCACCAGCAGTGGGTAGCCCCGGCGGCTGGCGATCCGATCCAACTCGCGGCCGACCCGCAGACCGGACAGCGAGGTATCGACGACCAGGCCGAGGCATTCCCGGCTGAAGTCGTCGACCACAGCCAGTATGCGGAAGCGACGGCCATCGGCCAGGGCATCGGAGAGGAAGTCGAGCGACCAGCGTTGGTTGGCGCGCTGCGGCAGGGCCATCGGCGCCCGCGTCCCCAAGGCCCGCTTGCGACCGCCACGCTTGCGCACGGTCAGGCGTTCCTCCCGGTAAAGCCGGTACAGCTTCTTGTGGTTCACCTGGATACCCTCCCGGGCCAGCAGCAACCCCAGCCGCCGGTAGCCGAAGCGCCCGCGCTGGGCGGCCAAGGCCCGCAGCCGCTCCCGGAGATCGCTATCGTCCGGCCGCCGGCTGACATGGCGATAGGTCTTCGGCTGCAAGCCCACCAACTGGCAGGCCCGCCTTTGCGAGTAGCCTTTCTCCCGGATCGCCCAGCGCACGGCGCTTCTCCGTGACCTGGGCGTCAGAAGTTTTTTGCCAGCATCTCCTTCAGCGTGGCCGCATCCAGCATCGATTCCGCCAGCAGCTTCTTCAGCTGAGCACCTCCATCAACCTCGTGAACTGAGCGCTTTTCTCGAAGCGGCGGGGTGAGTGGTGTGCATGCAGGCCCTCTTGGCGTGCCTATTGGCGTTTTCCATCGGTTTCCGGTGATTTTGGGCGCAGCTATGCCCTGGCCTGTCGCCGTTCATGGAAGATCAGGCGGTGCATGTTATAGGCCAGGTTGGCCAGCGTGATCTTCGCTTCTGCACGCTTGATGCCGATGCTGCGGATGAACAGCCCCATCACAGCCTTCTGGTAGGCGAAGACATGCTCGACCCGGGCGCGTATCTTCGACTTGGCGGCATTGCTGCGGCGGACATGAGCCGGCATCGGCTTGCCCTTGGGCTTCCTGCGATGGATGCGGCTGACCCGCCCTTGCGCCTTGAGCCATGTCTCGTTGGCCTGGCTGCGATAAGCCGTATCGGCCCAGACATCCGAGGCGGTATTGTCCTTCGTCACCACGTCGCGCAACATCCGGCCATCAAAGCGCGCGCCATCGCTGGTCTTGCCCTTGCGGATGAAGCCGAAGCGGCGGCAGATCGCGATGCTGCTCTTGTAGCCGAAGCTGGGGATCGCAATATCGGGCTGCGGCCTGCCGTCTGCCGCTGGGCGGCTCTTGACGAACTTGAGCGTCCAGCGCGCATCGGTGTCCTTCTGCGCGGCCTTGGCCGGTGCGTCGGGCCAGATCTCGGCGGCGGCCTTGCCCGCCTTGATCGCCGCCTTCTCGGGTTCGCTGTTGCGCTGCTTGGGCGCGGCCACCAGCGTGGCATCGACGATCTGCCCGCCCATCGGCAAATAGCCGCGCTGCTTGAGTTGCCGGTCAAAATCGGCGAACAGCGCCTCAAGCGCGCCGGCCTGGGTCAGCCGCTCGGGGAACAGCCGGATCGTGTTGGCATCCGGCGTCGCCGCACCCAGGTCAAAGCCCAGGAAACGCAGCCAGCTCAGCCGATCGCGGATCAGATACTCCATGCGCGCATCGCTGACATTGTGCTGTGCCGCCAGCACCAGCACCTTGAGCATCACCACCGAATTATACGGCGGACGCCCGCCCTTGGCGCCGTCCGAATAGCCCAGCGCCGCTTCCAGCACAGGGCGGAAAGCCTCAAACGCCACCACCCGGCCCAGAACCTCCAGCGGATCGCCATCCGTAGAAAGCCGCTTCATGTGATCCGATAACCCGAAAAACCCAGATTCCCGCATCATGCAATCCTCCCCACCCACAAGTGAAGCAGATCACGACACAATGCGCGATAGGTTTTTGGAGGTGACCAGCTTGCGGTTTTCTTCTTCCAAGGCCTTCAGCTTCCGGGCATCGGAAACCTGCATGCCGCCGAATTTGGCCTTCCATTTGTAGAAGGTGGCATCCGAGATGCCATGCTTGCGGCACACCTCCGCCGTCGTTACCCCAGCCTCATGCTCCCGCAGCATCCCTATGATCTGCTCGTCCGTAAACCTGCTCCGCTTCATCGTCCGTCTCCTTACCGGATCGGACTCTACCTCATTTCGGGGGCGCTCCAGGGGGCAAGATCAAAGGCAAGTGCGTTTGGGTCAGCAAGCCACTAGAGATTGTAGGTGAAGCCGATATCACCAGATTTGTCCTGGATCAGTTCGCCAACAATCCGCTCATCCCACCAGACAACAAGTCGGCGCATTATGCTCCCCCGCCAGATCGCGGCACAATTTCAAGGCGCAACCCCAGGGCTTCGATCACTCGTACCGCCTTACCTATTTGCAAGGTCGCTTTGCCGGCTTCAAGGTCGACTACAAGGCGTAACCCAACGCCGGCGGCTCCAGCAAGCTCATCCTGGCGCAAATTATGGGCCTTTCGGGCCTTTTTGACGGCAGCACCAATTTCAGCGGGCGTCACAATGAAAAACCTCCAAATATTCCCGATCGGTAAACTATCGCTAAACTCGCCTACCGTCTATCCAAAATTTACCGATCGGGAAAAAATAGCGCCATCAACGCATCTGAGGGGCTGACGCTGGCGTGGAACTTATACGCTCCCTAACAAATTCCGCGAACAGCCCAATATCTTCTTCTATTCGGGCCCGCTCCAGGGCTTCGAAATATTCATCTCGATCTTCTTTTTTGATAATGAGCCAATTATGCCCGCCGGATGCAAGAAAACTATTCATGAGGAAACGTGAAATGCGTCCATTCCCATCATAGTATGGATGTATGAAAACGAAATAGTAGTGCGCAAGAACGGCGCGGCTGAATCCAGTCATTTTTTGAGACAACATATCGTCAAACATCGCCGTGATCATTGGCGGCACAGCTTCGCGGCCAGGCGGTACATGACGTGATCCACGAATGAATATTGGCCCATTTCTGAAACCAGCCAAATTTTCGCGTTTGATGAGCCCTGCGCGTACTGAAGGGCCGAAAAGATCACGATACCACTTTCCATACGAGGCATTGATCACTGCAACTGGATCTTCGCCACTATGAATTATCCTGATTGCTTCCTTTACCGATTGAAATGCGTCGTGATAACCCTTCGCCGCCATAGCATCGCGATTTTTCTGGTCTTCCGCGTTTGCTTCAGGATTCCATTCCCCTCGACTAATTTGATCAATCATTTTCTCGGTAACATTGTATCCTTCGATCGACAATGAGTGATAAGCATCTTCTACATGAGCATTGTTTATTTGCTCCATAAAGGCATCGACATCGTCGATTGCAACATCCTCAATATCGTAATTATCAAGGGATAGGCGCATTTTGTCCCATTGTAATTTTAGGCGCCCAACGTAAGGATTCGCAGGCAGGAGTGGGAGTTTGCGCTCATCGCTATCAAATGGATTTGAAATAATCGGCTTTTGGCCAGCACCCTTGAGGGTCTCACTTATTTCATTTGCCTCATTTTCCCGCCCAATGTGACGTAGCGCTCCGATAATTCGGCCTGAAACAACAGGCATATTGTCCCGAAGCAAGATACGCCGGAGTTCCGGTGAATTTGCCGACTGGCTAATAGCTAATAGTGCGGTGTTAACTGAATTCTGGTCTCGGGTAAAATACACTGGGGGTAATTGAGCCACAGCTGCCGGCAAACTCATCAATCTAAGGCCATGCAATTCTACTATTTCCGATGGGGCCTCTTTCACTTTAGATACGAATATTGACTGTCCCCCTGGCAGTTCAATCCGATTACGGTCCCCATTAGGAGAGCAAGCAAGAACTTGTCGCGGTAGGATTGTGCTGCCCGTTAATAACTCCGCCGAGAGATCAGCGTTAATCCACCAATCGTCTTTAAAGCGATGTGAAAGGTATCGGCTGATAAATTCCCAAAAAGCTATTGTCCAGGGAGTGGTATCTCCATCCCTTACAGATGGATGAGTTGATATATACCAGCCTTTGATAACCGGGGTTAACCAACCATTCTCAACGAGGATTTCACGATCGACACGATCAATATCCTTAGTGAAAATGACGCGCTTATCCTCACTTTGTATCTTCTTGAGAGTTTTGAGTGCTTTTGCCAGCGGCGTGTTATCAGCAATCATCAACTTATGTCTGCCTTATTAGTTGATAGGGGAAATCGCATTGATTGCGTATATTCTGTATATTCAATTGCGTTTATTATGTCAATGAAAAAGCGTATATTGTGAATTTCAAATTGCGTATCTCATGCATTCCTAATTGCGTATTTTATGACAATTCTTTGTATTAAAACAATTATTCAGGATATCAGTTTAGGGTTCGGACTCATTACGGCCACCAGATGATGGTAGCAGCGAGAGCGATTGCTGCGAAGAAGTTTTTGACCAAATCCCGCGACAAGACCCGTCCTTCAGGGCGGGGCTTGTCGCGGGATTTGGTCAACACATGGTCGGCATCACGGGAAAAGCGATGCTCAGCATGAAGCGCAGAGGCGGTTCCACCAACCAACACGGCATCTGGAAGAAGCCTGCAATCGTAAATATACAACGGACATCCCCGATGTATAGGCATTTATCTTTTCACATAGCCGATATATCGGTATTATGGTAGCATGAAAAGCAGAGCTCTTTTAGGAATGACGCCATCCATGCGCCGGGCACACAAAAAGCTTGGGCGCGACATTGAAATTGCGCGTAAACGGCGAAGAATCACGCAGCAAATGGTTTGTGAAAGGGCCTCGATTTCGAGTTCGACCTATCAGCGACTGATTGCCGGCGACCGTGAAATCTCGATTGGCGTCTTCAGCATGGTCTTGATGGCGATCGGCCTGGATGGTCGCTTCTTTCAAAACCTCGACAGCAGTAACGACATGCAAGGTCTTCTGCTGGAAGAGACCAGGCTGCCAAAAGCCATTCGCCGAAGGAAGCAGAAATGAAGGTTGAGATTTTCATTGATGTTGCCGAGGCGCCAGCTCTTGTCGGCTTCCTGAGGTTTGAAAGTAATGGCGGCCGGGAATCCTCAAGCTTCGAATATGCTTCGAGCTGGCTTGAGCAAAAAAGGCCATATGCCTTGGAGCCGGGCCTGCCGCTCGTTCACGGGCCGCAATTCTGGCCAAGTGGCGAAGTGGCCTTTCATCGCATTTTTGACGACATAGGCCCGGATGGCTGGGGCAAGAAAATCTTCAATCGGGACGCCGCGCGAGCTCGAAAAACAGGCCGCGAGAAACAGCCGCGCAACTCTCTTGACTACCTTCTGGCCGTTGACGATTTTAGCCGCCAGGGTGCCATCCGATTTCGCACTCAGGATGGGAATTTTCAGAGACCCGTAGATGCAAATACAAGAACGCCGCCGCTGATCGAGATCGAAAAGCTGCTCTTTGCTGCCAATGCAATCGAGCGCGATGACGCAACGGCCCAGGACATCAACTTCCTGCTTAACAACGGCGTCTCGCTCGGCGGCATGCGGCCAAAAGCCAGCGTCATTGATGGGCAGCAGCTCATGCTGGCGAAATTCCCCAGCCCCGGTGACAGCTATAGGGTGCCGCTGATCGAAGCCATGACGCTGGACATGGCGCGCCGAGCCGGCATCACCACGCCGAATAATCGGATCATAACCGTGCTTGGGCAGCCCGTTCTTTTGCTCGATCGCTTCGACAGGAATGCTGGCCGCCGAATTCATTTTGCGTCGGCAGCCACACTACTTGGTGTCGATCCTAAGCTGGATCATTGCTACACCGATATTGCCGAAGGCATCAGAAAATATGGCGCCAAAGCGCATGACGATCTGAAAGAGCTTTGGACTCGAATGGTCTTCACCGTGCTGGTCAGCAATGTCGACGACCACTTGAAGAATCATGCCTTTTTGAATGACGGCCAAGGTGCCTGGCGCCTCTCTCCGGCTTATGACGTCAACCCAATGCCCGGGCGAGCGCGCGATCTGAAGACCTGGATATCGGAGGAAGGGCCCGAGGCGTCGATTGAAGCGGCCATGGCTGCGGCGCCATTTTTCGACATCGACCATGGCGCGGCAAAGGAGACGCTGCAGAAGATCGTGGCCGTGATCAAGCAGTGGAAGCCCATCGCCAAAAGACACGGCCTCAACAAACAGGAGATCGAATATCTCTCGGAGGCCTTTGAACATCGCGAGGCCGATCTCGCCGATGAGATTGCAAGGTCCAGCTCGCTGCGGCCGGGCGTTCCATAGGGCCCATCTGCTGCTAATTCGGGCCGGCGCCTGAGGGATAGGCGCCACTATCACACCTACATGCGCCAGCCAGGCCGGCCTTCTTCTACCGCTTCGGGCTCAAATTTCGATTCCACAGCGGCTTGGCTTGTGGAGAAGAGCTTCGGAAAAATGCGCTCGACCTGGCTCAGCGGAAATGCGAGCTGCCATGGCTGAATATGCCCCTGGGTGACCAGGATGCCGCGATTGCGCAATGGGGTGAGTAGCCGATGCGTTTGTTGGGGGCTTAAATCCAAAATCCTTGGCACTTCTGCTTTTGGGACTTCGCCCCGAAAAGCCAGGTTGTCGAGCAGATAACTGACGCGCTCATCCAAGAGACCCATTGCCGCCTCAGCACCAACGAAGGCCCTTAGATGATCTCTGAGCCGCGTCGGCTCGATGACGCTCTCCATATACGATACTTGGTCGATGCAGGTTTCGATGAAGAAGCGGCAGAAATCAATAAGACGCCCGTCGGACAATGTGCCGCGCCCATCTGTCATTGTTTGCGGTGGAGCATCGGCCCGCTCGAGAAGGTTCTTATAGTCATCTTTGCGGCGCGCCAGGCCACGCGAAACAGACCACAATTCGTTGCCGATGCCGAAATGACGCAAATAGGCATGAGCAAATAGCCGTGATGTACGACCATTACCGTCCACGAATGGATGGATCCAAGCCAGGCGATGATGAGATGCAGCAGCAGCAATGGCTGCCCTGGCAGGACCGATTTTTACAGGGTTATACCAAGCATCGAAATGCGCCATGAATGACGGCACATGGCGATATGAGATCGGAACATGTCTGCCGACCTGGACATCGTTAGTCCGCCATTCGCCGGGAATGATCTCGATCTGCATCTCCCTTTTCGGATCTTTGACGAGCCTGAATTCATCAGGAAGGCCGCTATAGAATTCCCGATGGATTTCCCTGATCAGGCTCTGGCCAAATCCAAAACTGTCATATGCGCCAGTGTCTATTTTGGCCTGCACCTCGATATGACTTCTTGCTTCAAGCTGTAGGTTCCGCTTTTCAGCATTTTCGGAATACTCCCCCCGCATCGCCTTTTCGATCTCGACTGGGAAAGTATGATGGCCTTCGATCAGGTTGCTGTAATAGCAATTCATCGAGCGGACGAGATCGCCAATCGCTTCGCGTGTTGGGGTGGGAAGCCGGCCTCCGAGGGTGGATGATGCCCGGCCAAGTTCAAAGCTCATATCGAGCAAAGCCCGCACCCCTGGGTGATCAGCCGGCGGCATCAAACTGAGCGAGGCGGCAGTTTCCAAGGCGCTTGTCATGAGAGAACAAATGATCCCAATTTTTTAATTGTTCAAGGAGTATATATTGTAATAAATACAGCACGTTATAGATTTTGAAGGAGAAAAAAAGGCAAGGCCGCGTTATGATCTATGAGATAATATGTGGGATAATGGATCAGAGGGTTGGATATCGGCCAATCAACTCGGCACCGAGAATGACGATCTAATGCCAGGGCAATTCAGGCAACCAGTGGTAAATCATGTCGGCCGTAGCCGGTAGAGCCAGCTGATACGCTTGTCGGCGGCCGGCGGCGGGAATTTCTCGTTATCCAGCATGATGGCGACCCAATTGAATCTCGTTGGCGCCAGTATACTCCATAGGTGAGAAAATCCGGCTATGGGCCGCCATTGCTGAAACTCAGGGGCGCAGAGCCTGACGGCGGATCGATGCCATTTCAGCTGGAAAATTGAAGGCATGCGGCATTATTGGCGCTAACACCTCCCTGTCGCGGGTTGAAACCTCATGCCGGTCCAGATGCTCTTCAATATTGGCAAAGGCGTCTGCCATATCGGAAATAATCTGCTCGGCGCGCTCCTGATTGATACCGAAATTCCGCCAGGTTGGCAGGATAGCGATCGGATCGGGGGTGGTGCCCCCGCCCGGGAGGGGGCTCAGAACCATATGCTCATGGCGCTGCGGCACGATGTCGAATACCGGGGATAATCTCCAACTGGTGCGGTCGCCGATGAAGGCATGGTTGCGAAGGTGGTCGTCCGTGTTGTGGATCATTGCGTTAAACAGCAGTCGCTGAAAAAGCGTGTCCTCACAGGGCTCGATCCCGGCGGTGCGCGCCCCTTGAGCGATGTCGAAATAGCTGAAATTGGTCCTGTAGGCCGATGCTGGCGAGTTCAGCAACGTGCCGGCACTGATATAGCCCTTGCGTTGCTGAGCCAGCCCTCGGTCAAACCTCTCGACCAGGAGAACGGATTTTCTGCCGAGCGAGATGACTTTATGCGCGGGAACTTCAATTCCAGCAGCCTTTGCCAGCGAGAGGCATAAGGCCTCAACCCGTGGCTCATCGAACCTGTCGCCCCAGGTGGAAAACTTTGCGATCCACTCCCGCCCTTCGTGGTGGATGCGCGCCTTTGGCCTTGCGCCGCCAATATCCGAGCTCGAGCGGTACAGCATCATGATATCGGATTTCGTTGGCTCTCCTTGATCGGCAGCCTCGATAGCCACGGTCAGGGCATCAAGATCGATAGTGCCGCTTAATTCGATCTTGGCACTATCGGGGATCCACTGCTCCGGCCCGTCTTCTGGAGATCGGCCAAATCGAAACCATCCCGTCCGGTTGTCACCGGATGCGGCCAGGTATTCAGCTATGCCAAAATTTTGGTTAGGGAAGGCTTTTTGCAGCACCCCTCGACCCCAGCCGTCGGGAGCCGCATCTTCAAAAGGAAGAAGGGTTTCGTGCGGAGCGCTGGGGATCGACCGAGTGCGTGGAGGCAGTCCCGTCGGAGCGAGAGCGAAGCGATTGGGTCGGCTCAACCAGGATCGGGCATAGGTGAAAAAGCTCTGCCGGCTTCGCTTTCCCTGGAAAGTCAGGGCGCCGACCGGGACGGGCACGCCGTCGACATCAACGAAGACGACCAGATAATCCAGCCGACCGTCAGAAATCTTCCAGGTCACGCCGCCCTCCCGCTCGTTTCCGCCCGCTGAAAGCAAGATGGTCGTCGCCAATCGGATCCGATTGCAGGATCGCTTCAATCCATTCGGGATACCCCATGACATTCATGACGCGGATCATGGTAGCCAAGCTGACGCCGGGATTTCCGCCCTCCAATGCCAGATAGGTCAGCCGGCCGATGCCAGCGCGCTCTGCCATTTCATTTTGGGTGAGATTCCGCTTCAGGCGCGCCGTTTTGATCCGGCTGGCCAAGGCCTTCAGCGCGGCGGCATCCTGTGTTCCCAAAACAATCCGTTTCATATCTTGGTAGATATTATAAGCAATAAAGTATGTCAAGAGAGATAATTTACAGGGCGATATAGCCGCGCGCCACTATCGAAACCCCGGCGCCGGACGCCTGGCCAACATCGTGCCCAGCTCATCCGACCTGGCAGCGACATCTTCGACCACGATGTCGAGCAAAGGGCTATCGGCCAGGCCGCCGGCGATCTCGGCGCGCTTTGTTCTGACGGCGGCGCCAACCGCCTCGGCCGTCTCGATCATGATTTCACGAAATGCACCCCAGCCGATGCGGGCATCTTTGGCCAACCGGCGCCAATGATCTTCGGTGAGCAGCGACGGATCACGCTCGCCGCCAATGGCCTGGGCCAGGCGCGGCCGCTGCCTCGGGTATACCGAGCGAAATGCCTCGGCATTGTTCACGTCGTAGATCGGCGCCAAGCTGACTTCCAGGCGCCCTACCCCACTGCGCCGCAGCATCGACGAGTTTTTCGCATGCCCGTCCGGGTTGCCGATCAAGTAGTTGAAAACGACGCTGCGCATGAAGCGCTCGATATCCACGGCCGGCCGGCTGGAGGCCTGGCGCAAGACATCGACCATCTGGGCAATATTTGGACCGCCATCCCGCTCATATTTCAGCCGCGGCGGTACGCCCATGGCCTGGCAGAAATCCTCCTGATGCACGCGCGTGAGGTAAAGCTGGTCGCCTGAAGACACCATGACGCGATCATAGCGCTGCACCAGCATGAAAACCCGATCTTCAGCTACTCGAATTTCAGATTTCACCGCCTGCAGGCCGGCGGCGGCAGCCACTTGCAGGCAAAAATGTTCTGTCCGGGCCGAGTCTGGCAGCTGCCGGATGTCGACTTTCAGGATGTGGCTCGTCGGGTAGCCATGATGCGTCTGATGGATCTGCCCATGGCGATCGACATACACCGCCGTCTTGTCATGGACGCCGGCCAGGGACAGGGTGATATCGTCGCCATTCACCAGCAGCGGCCGCTGCGGCAGGCTGCGCACCAGAGCAGCCAGGGCGGCCTCATCCAGGGGCTCAAGATCGCGCCTGTCCGGAATTTCGGTCGCTTCAATCGGCGCCCGGCTGATCACCACGGCGCCGGCACAATCCCGGCCGATATTGGCCAGCAGCTCGAAATCATTCTCGGGCGAGGTTTGAAACAGCCGTGCCAATTGCTGCCTGGTTTCTATACCGTCTGGCAGCAGACCTGAGAAGAACGGCGTCGCCTCCAGCTCATCGGCGCAGAGCGGCAAACTACGGGACAACGGCGGCCGGCCGGCGGCCAGCCAGTCCAGATTATAGCGAAACCGAATTGCCCCGGCGGCATCGATGGCGATGCGCCCGGCCAGGCCGTTATCGAGGTAGACCAGCAGATTAGGCATCGGCCCCACCCCTTGTCGTAGTGGCGCTGACATTGGGTGCTGCCTCAAACTCTTTGGGTGCCACCACAACCAGCCGGGCGCCGCATGCATTCAACAGGCGCGCTGCAAGCTCGATGGAGGGCTGCATAAGCCCATTCTCGATATGGGAGATGGTCTTCCTGGAACTGCCGGCGGCGAGCGCGAGCTGCTGCTGGGTGATGCCGGCCGCCTTCCGCGTCAGCGTCATGACCTTGGCTATATCCTCGGGGGCTCGAATTTCCATCTGCCGGCCTCATGTTACCTATCGGTAAATTTAGCGAGCTCTATGCGGATTTCAAGGCAAGATGTTACCGATAGGTCAAGTTGATCGGGGTGAATTTGTACCATCGGCGCCGCATAAGCAGATGGCCACCGGCTCTATTCACATGCAAAAGCTGCATTACCCCGACGCGAACGGCGTGGCTGGCGATGGCAAAAAATCTGGATCAGCACGGCTCGGGCCGGCCGGCCGGCGGCACTGCCTGGCACGCCGGGGCATTCGCATAGTCGCTCGAGCCAATCCCCGTCTGGTATTTTGTCGCACCAGATTTCGGTATCGACTGCCTGGTTCTTCTTCCAGCTCTCCTCGAAAGCATCGACCTGGGCCCGCAGCTCACGCATGAATTGCTCGAGGCTGATCTCGGAGGGGGCTACTGGCGTCAGTATCGGTGTTCTTAGCACGGCTCATTTGACACCCCCAAACCGGGCGGCATTCTGCGCCGCCTTGCGGATGCTGACCCGATCAGCATCATGCTCCGGGCGATAGCTTGGCATCCAGCCGCCGACTTGGCATTCCTTCTTGCTGTTACGGAAGCAGGCCGGGTAGCGCATCTGGCCACCATAAGCCCAGATGCCGGAGCCCACGCGCTGTGCCTTGATCATTGTTTCCACCTGCTCGGTCGAATATTCGAGATAGGTGACCGCATAGGTGAAGTCGGACAGCCACAGCCTGTTGGGAGACGGAGCGCCGAACTGACGGTTGACACGATCCAGCTGGCCGGGCGCAGTCTTGTTGCCGACGGTCGTCTTGAGCAGCTTGCCGCGAATGGCGCCTTGCAGCTCTATCCGCTTCATCAGCAGTTCCACGGTGCAGCGGGCAAGTCATGGTCCTCCCGCGCTAACTGCCGCCAGACCTTGCACGCACCATAAACCTTGAAGTTCTGGTCGAACACCCGCCGCACCTCGACTTGCTAAGTAAGATACCGTCTTTTCCGCGCCGGCAGCCTGCTCGGGTCGGCACGTCCACCCATTACGATCATCTGGCGAAGCGAGTCGATCCTTCCTGGCAGTCTGACCGTGCCCACCAGGACGAAGCGCTGCAGCCCAAGATACGGTGAGTCTTCGAGGCGAATTGGCGTGTCTATGGCAGCCGTAATATCTGGCGGCAGCTTGGCGCTCATGCCCGTGAATTTTCAAACGGAGGCAAGCCAAGCGCACTGGCGGCATGATCATGACCCAGGGAATAGCGTAAATCGGCCGCCAAACTGCCCAAACAGACGAGGCCACTTCTACCGGTCACCCTGCTCGCGACCGGTGGCGGCCGGCGAGGCGGCGCGGGCCGGGCGCCGGAGCGGCCATGAAAAGCTTGAATGCGGCATCCATACAGCTTTACCGTGCAGCTGAATTAGTGAACAATAAGAACAATTGAATGTGTGAATAATGGCCGACGATCTCGACTGGCTTGAAGCCCAAAGCATTTACATCTTGCGCGAAGCTTATAGCCGCATCAAACCGCTGGTGATGCTGTGGTCGCTGGGCAAGGATTCCAATGTGATGATCTGGCTGGCGAAGAAGGCTTTCCTGGGGCGTGTGCCGTTTCCGGTGGCGCATCTGGATACCGGCCTGGAATTCCCCGAAACCTATGCCTTCCGGGATCGTTATGCCAAGGAATGGGGCCTGGAACTGATCCAGGATGCCTGCCCGCCGCTGGAAGCCACCGATCCCACCTTGCCGCATAATTCGCGCATTGCCGCGCGCAAGACGCTGGGCTTGAAGGAAGCCATTGGCCATTACGGCTTCAAGGGTGTGATCGCCGGCATCCGCCGCGACGAGCAGGCGACCCGGGCCAAGGAGCGGGTGTTCAGCCCGCGCAGCGAAGATGGCGCCTGGGATTTCCGCGACCAGCCGCCGGAACTCTGGGATCATTTTGCTTCCGAATTGCCGCCTGGCGTGCATATGCGCATCCATCCCTTGCTGCATTGGACCGAACTGGATATCTGGCGCTATATCCAGCGCGAGGGCATTCCGGTGGTGCCGCTGTATTTTGCCCGCGAAGGCAAGCGCTTCCGCTCGCTGGGTGAAATCGGCATCACGTTTCCGATCAACAGCCAGGCCGGCGATATCGAGCAGATCATCAGCGAACTGGAAGTGACCCGTGAACCGGAACGCGCCGGCCGCGCCATGGATCATGATTCCGAAGATGCCTTCGAGCGGTTGCGCGTCGCCGGCTATATGTGAAAGCATCCGCATTGTGAACCTGCAAGAAAAAATCAGGGCCGCCGCCAGCACCCAGCGCAGCCGGGCCTTTCCTATCGTGATCGTCGGCCATGTGGATCATGGCAAGTCGACGCTGGTGGGTCGTCTGCTGCATGAAACCGGCGCGCTGCCCACCGGCAAGGTGGAGCAATTGCGCGCTGTGTCGGAAAAGCGCGGGCTGGAATTTGAATGGTCGTTCCTGCTGGATGCTTTGCAGGTGGAGCGCGATCAGGGCATCACGGTGGATACCACGCAGATCTGGTTCCACACCCAGCAGCGCCGCTATGTCATCATCGATGCGCCGGGGCATAAGGAATTTCTCAAGAATATGGTGACCGGCGCGGCCCAGGCCGATGCCGCGATCCTGGTGGTGGATGCGGCTCAGGGGCTGGCCGAGCAGACCCGCCGCCATGCCTATCTGCTGCATTTGCTGGGCCTGCGGCAAGTGGCCGTGGCGGTGAACAAGATTGACCTGATCGGCTTTGATGCCAACAGGTTCAACGATGTGGCGGCCGCCGTGCGTGGCTATCTGGCCAGTATCGGCATCACGGCGGCGCAGATTGTGCCGGTTTCGGCCAAGGAAGGCGACAATATCGCCGAGGCCAGCGCCAATACGCCCTGGTATCACGGCCCGACTTTGCTCGAAGCCCTGGATGGTTTTCCGGATCGTGCGGCAGCGGTGGAGCAGCCGTTGCGGCTGCCGATCCAGGATCTCTACCGGGTGGATGACAAGCGCATCATTGTCGGCCGCATTGAAAGCGGCAACTTGAAGGTAGGCGACCGCCTGCGTTTCACCCCCGGTGGCCGCGAAGCCAATGTTGCCTCGCTGGAAGCCTGGGGCAACCAGGCCGCGCCCGTTGCAGCCGTGGCCGGTGAAAGTGTTGCCTTCACGCTGGATGAGGATGTGTTTGTGGAACGTGGCGGCCTGGCCACGGCGCCGGATGCGCCGCCGCTGGAAAGCACCCGTATCCTGGCGCGGCTATTCTGGCTCGACAAGGAACCGCTGCATGCCGGCCAGCGGCTGACACTGAAACTTGGCACCGCCGAGACCGATGCTTTGGTGGAAGCCATCGAAGAAGTGATCGATGTGGAAACCCTGTTGCCGGCCAAGGCGGATCATGTTGAGCGTAACGGCGTGGCGCGTGTCATCCTGCGCAGCCGCAAGCCGCTGGCGCTGGATCGTTACGAGACCATGGCGCGCACCGGGCGTGGTGTGCTGGCGCGTAATTTCCATATCGTTGCCGGCTTTGTGGTGGAATCCGCCGAAGGTGGCCGGCTCGCCGATGTCACCCGGGTTGATGCCAGTGTCAGCCAGGCTGACCGCGCCCAATTAAATGGCCATCGCGGCGGCGTGTTGTGGCTCACCGGGCTTTCCGCGGCCGGCAAATCCACCGTGGCGATGGCGGCGATGCGGCAATTGTTCAATCGTGGCCGCCAGGTTTATGTGCTGGATGGCGATAATGTGCGCCATGGCCTGAACCGCGATCTTGGCTTCACGCCAGAGGCGCGCAGCGAGAATATCCGCCGCTTGGCCGAGGCGGCGCGGCTGATGGCCGATGCCGGGCTGATTGTGCTGGTGGCGGCGATTTCACCGAGCCAAGCCGACCGTGATCAGGCGCGCGGCATTATCGGCGAGGGTTTCCGCGAGATTTTTGTCAATGCCGATCTCAGTGTCTGCCAGCAGCGTGACCCGAAAGGCCTCTACAAACGCGCCCTGGCTGGCGAAATCGCTAATTTCACCGGGGTGAGCGCGCCTTATGAAGCGCCCCGGCAGGCCGATCTGGTGGTGGATACCGGATCGCTGGCGCCAATCCAGGCGGCCCAGGTGTTGATCGATTACGCGGAACGGCAATTCGCCGTTTGACCGTCAGGCCATAATTGTATTGTGGGAATGCCTGTCAGTTCACAGGCGGAGTGCGTCCAGTTTGCATCATGGGGGTCGATGATGTCCTATAACGCGCTGCCGAGCATGCCGTTCCGGCCCAGGCATAGTGTGATCCCGGGTTTCGGCCTCACGCTGGGCCTGACGCTGGCCTGGACTGCCTTGATCGTGCTGATCCCGCTGGCCGGCTTGTTCCTGAAATCCGCCACGCTGGGCTGGGAGGCGTTTTTCAACACCATCCAGTCGCCGCGTGTGCTGGCTTCGCTGCGGCTCAGTTTCGGCACCGCGCTGATCGCGGCGCTGATCAATGCGGTATTCGGCCTGCTGGTGGCCTGGGTGCTGNNGGTGCTGGTGCGTTACAGCTTCCCCGGTCGCCGTGTGGTGGATGCCATGGTGGATATTCCCTTTGCGCTGCCCACCGCCATTGCCGGGATCGCGCTCACGGCGCTGTGGGCCGAAAGCGGCTGGCTCGG
>DLGP01000091.1:0-13675 GCA_002482765.1 Alphaproteobacteria bacterium UBA7691 | reverse complement strand
TTTGTGGTGCGCACGGTGCAGCCGGTGTTGCAGGATTTTGAGAAAGAGCTGGAGGAGGCGGCGGAAAGCCTGGGCGCCAATCGCTGGCAGATTTTCAGCCGCGTGATCTGGCCCAGCCTGATGCCGGCCACCCTGACCGGCTTTGCCCTGGCGCTGGCGCGCGGCTTGGGCGAATACGGCTCGGTGATCTTCATTGCCGGCAATCTGCCCGGCATTTCCGAGATCGCGCCTTTGCTGGTGGTGATCAAACTGGAGGAATTCCTCTATGCCGAGGCGACGGCGATTGCCGTCGCCCTGCTGATTGCTTCCTTCATCATGCTGTTCATCATCAACGCCGTGCAGCATTGGGCCGAGCGGCGTGAAAAGGGCGGGCGGTGACATCATGGTGACGCTGGCCCTGACTAATCCTGCCGGCCGGAGCCGACGCATCGACCGCGCCGGCGCCTGGCTGCTGCGCGGGCTGCTGATCGGCATTGCCCTGGCCTTCCTGGCGGTGTTCCTTGCCCTGCCGCTGGTGATTGTGTTCACCGAGGCATTACGCCAAGGCTGGCAGGCTTATGCCACGGCGCTGACCGAGCCGGTGGCGCTGGCGGCGATCCGGCTGACCCTGCTCACCGCCGTCATCGTGGTGCCGATCAATCTGGCATTCGGCGTGGTGGCGGCCTGGGCCATCACGAAATTTGATTTTCGCGGCAAGAGCCTGCTGATCACGCTGATCGACCTGCCGTTTTCGGTGTCGCCGGTAATTTCCGGCCTGGTCTTTGTGCTGCTCTTCGGCTTGCAGGGCTGGCTCGGGCCATGGTTGCAAGAACATGACCTGAAAATCATCTTTGCGGTGCCGGGCATTGTGCTGGCCACATTATTTGTCACCTTTCCCTTTGTGGCGCGTGAACTGATTCCGATCATGCAGGAACAGGGCACGCTGGAAGAGGAAGCGGCAATGGTGCTGGGCGCTTCCGGCTGGCAGACCTTCTGGCGTGTCACCTTGCCCAATATCAAATGGGGCCTGCTTTATGGCCTGCTGCTATGCAATGCGCGGGCGATGGGCGAATTCGGCGCCGTCTCGGTGGTGTCGGGCCATATCCGCGGCCTCACCAACACCATGCCGCTGCATGTCGAAATTCTCTACAACGAGTATAATTTTGTCGCCGCCTTTGCCGTGGCCTCGCTGCTGGCCTTGCTGGCGATTGTCACGCTGATCCTGAAAAGCCTGCTGGAATGGCGCCTGGACCGTGATAGCCAGCGCAGCGGCAGCGAATAGGAGCCAGAGCATGCAGATCGACATCCTCGGCGTCAGCCGGCAATTCGGCAGTTTCCTTGCCCTCAAGGCGGTGGATCTCAATATCGCCAGCGGCGAGTTGGTTGCCCTGCTCGGGCCATCCGGTTCCGGCAAGACCACGTTGCTGCGGCTGATCGCGGGCCTCGACAAGCCCGATGCCGGCGATATCCGCTTTGATGGCCGCAGCACCGCCGAACGCCCGGCAGGCGAACGCGATGTCGGCTTTGTGTTTCAGCATTATGCGCTGTTCCGCCATATGAGCGTATTCGAGAATGTGGCCTTTGGCCTGCGCGTGCGGCCGCGCAAGCAGCGCCCGAGCGAGGCCGAGATCAAGCGCCGGGTGGATGAATTGCTGCAACTGGTGCAGATCGACTGGCTCGCCGGGCGTATGCCGGCGCAGCTATCCGGCGGCCAGCGCCAGCGCGTTGCCCTGGCCCGCGCCCTGGCGATTGAGCCCAAGGTGCTGCTGCTGGATGAACCTTTTGGCGCGCTGGATGCCAAGGTGCGCAAGGAATTGCGCCGCTGGCTGCGCCGGCTGCATGAGCAGCTTGGCATGACCTCGGTTTTTGTCACCCACGACCAGGAGGAGGCGCTGGAACTGGCCGACCGCGTGGTGGTGATGGACAAGGGCCGCATCGAGCAGGTCGATACGCCCGAAATGCTCTACGAAAAACCGGCCACGCCCTTCGTCAACCGCTTCCTCGGCGATATCAACGAGCTGGATGGCGAGATCAGCGGCGGCCGCGTGCTGTATCCCCATGTTGATACCAGCCTATTGCCGCCGCCGCGCCTGGTGGATGGCCCGGTGAAACTTTATGTGCGGCCGCATGACATCATCGCCGAGGCTCTGGTGCCGGGTGCGCCGGTGCAGAATACCGGCGTGGTACGCTTCACCTCGGCAGTGGGCGCCAATGTGCGCGTTGAAGTGGAGATCGGCGGCGGCCTGCCGGTGCTGGAAGTATCGCAGACCCGCGAAACTTTCACCGACCGCCCGCTCAAGGCCGGCGAGCGGGTGCGGCTGGCCTTCCGCCGGGCGCAGGTGTTTGCGGCCTGAGCGTCAGATCATTCTAGATATGTCTGGACGCTTGGCGTCCGGCAAGACTATGGTCTCGGTCAGAAAACAGCCACTTTCCGGTAGATTCCAATGCTAGGCCGCTCTGTTCCCGTTGGGTCAGCTTTATGCTGGTGATGACGGATTTTGTACTTCCCAGTGCCTACCTGTTTCTGAAGGCGGCCGCGATTTGGGCGGTGGGCAAAGGTTTTTCGGCCAGATTCGGGCATGACCGCCTGACAGCGCTGTTGGCTGCCTGGATGATGGTGAATGCCGGGCAGAATGCCCTGATCCTGGCGCTTTCCGCATTCGACGCGCTGTCGCAGCCGTTTTTCATCATTTGTGTATTACTCGCCGTGGCGGCGGTTCATGTCGCCATGCAGCAGAGCCGGTTTCCACCCATTGCCGAGGCCGATCTCCCGCAGGCGCGGCTGATGCTGCCCCTGGGATTGCTGGCAATCCTGCTGCTGCTGTTCTGGCTGCGCTCTGGCTTAGGCGCCGATTATACCTGGGATGCACAAACCTATGGTGTGCCGCGCCTGGCGATCTGGCTCAATTACGGCACTGTCTTTATTCATATGCCGACCATTCAGCTCAATCTGTTCGTCAATGAATGGAATGGCGAACTGAATGCCTTGGCTTATGGGCTGGCCGCCGGCTCCTACGCTGCTTTCAACTATGCCAATCTTGAAGTGCTGGCCGGCTTCATGGCGGTGGTGTTCTGGCTTGCCCGGCTGCTTGGCGCGCCGGTGCTGAATGCATTATGCCTGATGCTCATTCTCGGCTCGATGCCGGCTATTCTCGGTCTGGCCAGCACACTCAAGGGCGATCTGCTGGGTTGCGTTGGTTTCCTGTTCACTGCCGGCTGGCTGCTGCGCCTGCTGCGCGGCGACAGGTCCGGCGTGAATCTGGCCCTGCTGCTGCTGGCGGCGAGCTGGGCTTTTGGCGCCAAGATTTCCGTATTGCTGCCGCTGCTGGCCCTGATCATCGTTGCCGGGCTGGCACTCGGGCGTAATCTAACGGCCGCATTGATCGGATTGCCGCGCCCGGCATTGCTATGGGGCGGTGCCGCTCTGCTGATCTTTTCGTCGCGTTTCTGGGCCAACTGGATTGTTTACGGCAATCCTATGCAACGAGTGGAGGCGGAAAAGGTCACCTTCCAGGCAAGTTACGTGCTCGACAATCTGGTGCTGTCCTTCGCACGTATTTTCCCCGGCCTGATCGAGACGCCCGGCAATCATTTATCCTGGGCGCTTTCCAACGATATGGGAGCTGCTGCCTGGTTTTTGTGTGGTGTGCTGCTGCTTTGGCTGGTCTTGCGCCGATTCACCGCCGCCCGCGATGCTGGGCAAAACAACCCCACCGGCATGGCGGCACCTGGATTGTTGCTGGTTGTTCTGGTTGCCGTTGCCGTGACTGTCGTGGCGACGATGTTTCTGACGCCGGCCTTTAACTGGAATTTCCGTTACTTCCTGCCGGGATTGCTGCTGTTGCTCATCGCCGCCGGTGCCGGCCTGCCAAGTCTTTCGGGCCGGCATTCCACATTGCTACTGATCGGCAGCATGTTGGTTGTCGTGATGAATGTCGCGCTGGCCGTGCGACCCGGTGAAATCCTGCCTGCCGTGGCTTGGGAGCGGCCCGTAAGCAAGCTGGCTGAAGCCAACACGCCGATCAAACGCCTTCTGCGGGTCTATGAACATCTTAATCACACGGCAGCGGTGGATGGGTTGCGGCTTGATACAGACAAGGCTCTCGATATTCTGGTTTACAAGGAATATGCCCCGGCCCTGCTGCCCTTCATTGGCAGCCAGGCGCAAAATCGCCTGAGCCTGGTGGCCACCACCGATGATCTGTTGGCCAAGGCCGATCTGCGGCGCTGGGATCTGGTTGTGGTGGCGGCATTGAGCGGATTGCGTGATGCCCGGCTTGTTGCGCTGCTTGAGCAGCGTGGCTACTGGGTGGCGGTTGATAACGAGCATTATGTGATTGCCGTGCCGCGCCGCCGGGTCGCCCTGACCAGGATTGCTGAACTGTCCATGTTGCAATGGCAGAGCTGGGGTCCGGCCGGCGTGGAGTTTTCCATCACTGCCGGCCAGCCCAGGGTGGCAAGTGCCAGCCCGGTTGATGCTGGTTTCATATCGCAGCCGCTGGCTTTCAATGGCCCGTTCTACGTGAAGGCGGCTTTTGCCGGGGAACTCACCGGCAACAATGCGGCTGCGGCGCATATTTCCCTGCATGGCCGCGAGAAGCTGCTCACGCTTGCTTCCGGCAGCTACCAACCCACCCGGAAATATTCCGGTCTGGCAAATGGCCCCGCCAGGGAGTGGCAGGGTGCGGTGTCATTCGGCCTCGGTGGCTGGTCCAGAGGCAGCGGCGATATCAGGCTGGTTGCGCTTGAGGTTTATAATTTCCGCTTCACGGACCTGTCTTCGGAGCCAGGCGGCCTAGCGCCGAAATCCTATTGGCTGCTGGCATTGTTCGGCCTGGCTATGATGGGCGCCGCAGCATTTCTCGGGCGCGCGCTGTTGCTTGCCTGCGGCATCCGGGGGGCAAGCCATTTCGGCAGCGGTCTGGTTGTTGGCTATGCCTTGCTTGGCCTGCTCTCGATCTATGCGCTTAGGCTGTTCGGCAGCATGATGCCGGCGGCAATCCTGCTATTTGCCGCTGCCGGCTATGTGTTGTCGGTGCAGTATCGCGGCCAGCCTGGTCTTGTGCCGGCTTTGCCGCGTCTTACCTGGGCCGGCGCATTGATTGGCTTGATTACGACTTCATGGGTGGCAACGGTGGCCGTCATCTATTGGCCAATAGCCATGCTGGGTGATGCGGCAGCGTATCGCTTTCCTGAGATATACGATCTGCCGAAGCATTTTTTCGCATTGCAGGCGCTATACGATGCGCAAGCCTGGCCTCCGGAGAACGCTTTTTTCAAAGGCGAGGCCTTCGCCTACAATTTCCTGTATTACGCGCCGATGGCGTTGCTGGCGCAGCTGAGCGGAGCCAGCCAGTTGAGTTTTGCTGCGTTCTCGCTTGTGGTTGTGGTGTTGTCGGCCGCTGTGCCGGTTGTTGCGCTTGAACTGACCCGGGCGGTGACCGTATCCAGAATGGCGCATGTGCTGGCGGTTCTGCTGGCCACATGGGCCGGTGGCTGGTTGCCCTTGCTGATCGATACCGTGCCGGCAATCGGGTTTGCGTTTTTCCGTGCCAAGATGCTTCTCGACAGCATATGGGTGGATGAGGTTTTTATCTCCTATATCTTCGTGCCGCAGCATTTCCTGGTTGTGCTTGTTGGCTTGTGTCTGATGCAGCTACTGGCAAATGCCAGCCAGGCGGCAAAGCCGGGTCGCAACATCACGCTTGCCGGCTTGCTGGCGGTGGCAGGGGCGCTCGGCAGCCTGATCCTGCTGCCGCATATCCTGCTATCCTATGCCTTGCTGCTGTTGCTGTTTGCCATGCAGCTCTATCGGCAACAGGGGCTGCGCTATTCCCAGGCCACGCTGCTTGGTGCCGCCTTGCTGCCTGTTCCGTTGATCGCGCCGTTTCTGCTAGAAGCGCTGCTTTGGGGCAGTGGTGCCGGCGCAGCGTTTTTCGGTGGTAAGGCGCTTTCCGCGCAATGGTACTATGTGCTGGGCGGCTTCGGCATGGTGCTGCCGCTGGCATGGCTGGCTGTCGCAGCCTTTATCCGAGGCGGTGTACAGGGCGACGATGGTCGTCGGCTTGTTGCCGCTTTGCTGGTGCTGTTTGCGGTTGGATTGCTGCTTTACCTGTTTGGCGCCTATCCGGATGCCGGTCTGAAATCCGGTTTGTGGCTGCGTGTTGCGGCGGTGCCGTTGGCAATTTTTGGCCTGATGGCTCTGGTTGGGCGCTACAGCAAGCAGGTCGGCAATCTGCTGCTGGGCGTGGCGGCGCTGGTGCTGGTGCTGCTGAGCGGAATCAATATTCCTACCATGGCCTATTATCTGCGCGGCGCATGGCAGCCGGGTGATGCGTCGCATCGTGCCCTGATCGCGCAATTGAGGCGGCTGCCGCATTGCGCCGATATTGTCATGTTCGGCGGCGATCAGATCACGGCATCGATTGCCGGGCGTCGCGTCGATTTTGATTTCTCGCGCATACGTCCTGATTCATATATGGGGCCGGAGGGGCGTCAGCGCGCGGCGGCGTTCTGGGCCGGGCTGGCCCGCAATGAAGCTTCGGCCTGGAGCGTGCTGGAACGGAAATACGATTTTATCCTGAGCTCTGCCGGTCGCCCCGAGGAGGCAACACTGGCTGCCCGCTATGCGTTGCAGGCGGCTATCGGGCCATACCGGATATATCGGGTGAAGCCGGGGATTTGCGCCCCGGCCTGACGCTCAAGCCTGTGGCAATGTCGCCTGAAACGCATCCACTTCCCGGGCGATGAAATTTGTCGGGTTGTTGGCATAGGAGCAGCCGGCGCTGAAGCGATAAAGGCCGGGCGGCACCGGATGCGGCAAATCCCAGGTGACGCACAGCTTGCCACCTTCGGGGAAATGCAGCGGCGGCTGGTTCAGCGCCAGCGAATTGCGCGCGAAGAATACGCCGCCACGTTCATTCACCAGGCGGCAGCCAAAAATCAATTCTTCCGCCACCGGGCCAATCGCAACGATGTAGGAATAGGCCAGCCGTTTGGTGCCGTCTGCGGCGATCCGGCTGGCCAGATGAGCGGAAAGGATTTCGGCGCGCCCGGTTTTCAGGCTGATCGTGCCGGGATGCGATGCACGGGCCAATGCCGCGCCAAGGTCATCCGGTATATCGCCGTCCAGCCGCGTGCAGGTGATGCTGGCTGGCGGTGAGGGCGGCATAAGCCGTGCCAGCACTTCGGCTGATTGAGCCAGTGCTTCCTGCGGCTGCTCGGTGGGATAGCCAAGCCATTGCCATTGCGGCGCCAGCATGCGGCCGATCCGGGTTAGCGTGGTGGGGTCCAGTTTGCGAATGCCGTCGCCGGGATGGCCCTGGCGATAGTGGCTGTTCACATTCTCGCCCGAGGGCAGGATAACGTATTTTGCCGCAATGGCGGCCAGCGCCGCGCTATCCAGGGTCAGGCCGAGGAAATCGACGATATCCTCAATCCATTGCTGCTTGCGATAGATTACGTCCTCGTAGCGATACAGCCTGATATCGGCGTGCCGCAATAGGTTCAGCATGGCTTCCAGCGTGGCATTAAGGTCTTGCGCCACACCGGCGGCAAAGCGGTCGATCGGGATATCGGCCAGCGATTTGCGCTGCGCCAGGAACCAGTCGCGATAGGCGCCAGGGCCCGGCTCTACATGGCTGTAGCGCATGGAGAAATACATCGACACCAGCATGTCGCGCGGATCGCGCACCAGCAGGATGGCCTTGCGATTTTCCAGCAGCCGCGACGACAGGAAGGGTGGCGCATGGCGGAAGCCGGAGAAACAATAACCCGGAGCCTCAAAAGTGTCAGGCTGATCGATATCGACATCTTCTTCCTTGATGCCGTGTTCGAATAGCGTGACCGTTGGTGTAAAGGTTACGTGGCCGCTCAGGGCTGAGATGTCGAACAGGATGCTTTCAAGCAGTGAACTGCCGGCTTTTGGCAGAGCAAAGGCATAAAAACTCTCCAAATCCTCGCGTTCCGGCCAAGGTGCCTGAAACACGACATCATCGGTGTTTTTGTAGAGAAACGATGTTGGCCACATATTTTTTTATTCTCAGTGGATTTCCTGATTATTTATACAAAGGATCACGTGAGAAAAAAGAGATATCTATGTAAAAAAGATATCAGCCTGCCTGCGTGCTTAGATTGAGATGCGCCAAATAGGCTTGGTAGGCTTCGGTCAGGCCGCCGCGCAGGTCTTGCCTGGGTGTCCAGCCCATCGCCTTGATTTGGCTGATATCCATCACCTTGCGCGGCATGCCATCCGGTTTTTCCGGGTTGAATGTCAGTTGGCCATGAAAGCCGACGATTTCAGCGAGCAGCAGGGCAAGTTCGCGGATGCTGGTTTCGATCCCGGTGCCAACATTCACATGCTCATGCCCGGAATAATGCTGAAGCAGAAACACCACGGCATCGGCCATATCAGAGACGGACAGGAATTCCCGTGTTGGTGCGCCGGTACCCCAGATTTCGACATTGGGCAGGTTATGCTGCTTGGCATGATGCAGCTTCACCAGCATGGCAGCCACCACATGGCTGTTCAGCGGGTCGTAATTATCGCCCGGACCATACAGGTTGGTGGGCATTGCGGTGATGAAATCGCAGCCATACTGCTTGCGATAGGCCTGGCAAAGTTTGATGCCGGCAATCTTCGCGATGGCATACCATTCATTGGTTGGTTCGAGCGGCCCGGTCAGCAAGGCCGCCTCGGTCATGGGCTGTGCCGCCAGACGCGGATATATGCAGGAAGAGCCAAGAAACACCAGTTTGGCAGCGCCGGCCTGATGCGCGCCATGGATGATGTTGGTCTCGATCATCAGGTTGTCGTAGATGAAATCGGCCGGCCGGGTGGAATTGGCATAAATCCCGCCCACTGTGGCGGCGGCCAGGATAACCACCTCGGGTCGGTTGGCTAACATCCAGTCGGCCACGGCGGCCTGCTGGCGCAAATCCACCTGGCTGCGGTCGGTGGTCAGCAGGATGCAGTTTTCCGGCGCCAGGCGCTGTGTAATGGCGTTGCCCGCCATGCCGCGATGTCCGGCAACCCAGACCCGCTTCCCTGCCAAATCAAAAACCGGCGCCTGCGCCATTATGCTCTACCCCGATATCAGCCAACAAACCGTCCTTTAATTAACCCAAACAGGGTCTGGACGCCAGAATTGGCCGGTGTTACGCCCACTTCAAAACAGTCGGCAAAGCTTGTATAACGGCAATACAGGCAGGGTGCGGCAATATTGCGTTAAAACAAGTATCCGAACTCACAAGCCCTGGATTATTTTAGGGCTACGAGGCTGGAGATGATATCTCTAAATACTTCTCTGATAAATTCAGCAATAAAAGGATGCTATTCTTGCGATTATATTTCGCTATATTTGATATTCGGCTGTGGATTTAAATGGAAATGACGCAGTATCGAGCTGAAGGGACTGATTTATGATTGCGCCGGGTTATGCCGGGTATTTGTTCAATCGGGTGCGGACGCAAGTTCGCCAAAGATATGTGCTGTCGCTGGCCGGGCCGTTCTGGGCCTTGCTGCATCCGGTCATCATGCTGGGCATTTTCTGGCTGATCTTTTCCCAGGTCATGCCAACCCGGATTGTTGGTGATAATGCCAGCATCAGCTACGGCTTCTTCCTAGCCACCGGCTTTTTTGTCTGGCAATGCTGTAGCGAAACGATCTCCAGCGGCGCCAATGTGCTGCGCGGCAATGCCGACACCATCAAGCGGCTACCGGTGCCGCTGGCCTTCTTCTTTCTGGAAAGCATGCTGCTGGCGCTGGTTGGATTGCTGATCAGCTTTCCACTGGTGCTGCTTTTTATTGTTAGCTTCGGCATCGGCCCTACAATCACCTGGCTGTTGGTGCTGCCAACATTGTTGCTGGCATTGTTGCAGGCTTTCTCGATTGCGATGATCTGCGGCCTGTTCAATGTGTTTTTCCGCGATGTGGAACTGATGCTGCCGGCGGCGCTGCAATTGCTGCTGTGGACCGCGCCGGTGGTATATCCGGTCACCGCCATTGGCGAGAGCTTCCGCTGGCTGCTGTATTTGAATCCGCTGAGCGCGCCGATGATTTTGCTGCGCGAGCAACTACTCTACGGCCATGCCGGCGACATGCAGCAATGGCTGCTGGCCATCGGCTGGGCGATTGCCCTGGCCTGCTGTGCCGGATTGCTGTATCGCAACATGAAATACGAAGTGCGGGATAATCTCTGATGGCTGCACCGCTGGTTGTTGCGCAAGATCTGTCGAAACGCTACCGCCTGTTCAAGCGGCCGCGTGACCGGCTGGTGCAAATGCTGTTGCCGTTTGCCGCGCCCCGGCATAGCGATGTTGTGGCGCTTGATGCGGTCAGCTTCACGGTCTTGCCCGGTGAATGCCTTGGCCTGATCGGCGCCAATGGCTCGGGCAAAAGCACCTTGCTGAAATTGCTGGTAGGCGGCACCTTGCCATCGGGCGGTACGGTATCGTTGAACGGCACGGTGCTGGCTATTCTGGAACTGGGCGCCGGCCTTAATCCAGACCTCACCGGCCGGGAAAACATTCATGCTGCCGCTGCCATGTTCGGCTTTCCGGCCGGATACGCCGCAGAACGCGAAGCCGACATCGTTGAATTCTGCGGCATCGGCGATTTCATTGATATTCCGGCACGGAAATATTCCTCCGGCATGCTGACCCGTATCGCCTTTTCGATTTTCTCATTTCTTGAGCCGAATATCCTGATTATTGATGAAGCCCTGGCGGTGGGTGATGCGGATTTCCAGCTCAAATGTTTCCGCCGGATCGAGCAGTTGATCGGCGCCAAGGATCGCGCCGTGATCCTGGTTTCGCATGACATGAACGCAATCAACCGGTTTTGTGATCGCGCCATCTGGCTCAACAAGGGCCGCATTGCCGCACAGGGTGAGCCGGCGGATGTGACGCGGGCCTATGTGATGTCGAGCACGCGGCAGGCGCTTGCGGTGACCGTGCCGGTGCCGGAGGTGCCGGAAACGCAATATCTGCCGCTTTCGGAATCCGCTATCGTCTATCGCTCGGATATCTGCACGATCAACGGCGTGTGGCTTGAGAATGCCGAGCATAAAAGGATCGGCACGGTTGGTCAGGGCGAGGCCTTCGATATCTGCTACAGCGTGTCGTTCCAGGCCGCCATGGCCGATCCGGTCTTTGGCATACGCCTGGTAAACAAGCGGGGCGATGTGGTGCTGTCGACCAATACTCTGTTTGAACAGGCGCAGCGGGTTGCGCCTGCCATTGGCGCAAGGCTGGAACTGCGCTGGCCGGTGCGCGGTGGCTTGCTGCCGGGGGATTATTTCATCACTTGCGGCATTTCACGCGAGAGCAACCTGCATGATTTCGCCGCTCGCTATATCGATGCCTTTCCGCTGAAGATTCTGGGCCGCAGTGCCGCCGCAGGCTATGTGCTCCTGGCCGCGCCGCCATCAATCCAGGTTCTGCAATGACTGTGCCTGGGCCGGGCATCGGCACAAACGGCGAGAACCTGCTGTTTCTGCTCGGCCTGCCGCGATCCGGCACCACCTTGCTGGCCGAGATGCTGGGCAATGATCCGCAAATCCTGGCGCCGCCTGAACCCTGGCTGATGTTTGCAGCATTGGAGATCGGCAATGCCGGCGTACGCCATGCTGCCGGATCACAATCCATCGGCAATGCGGTGCGTGGTTTTCTTGGCGCAGACAGTTTGCAACAAGCGCGGCATAATTTTGCGCGCCAAGCCTATGATGCCAAGCTGGCCGATGCCGGCTGCGCCATATTTTTGGACAAGACGCCGCGCTATTACCAGATTGCCGGGCAGATTGCGGCTTTGTTTCCGGCGGCGCGCTTCATCATCTTACGCCGCAATCCGGCGAATGTGGCGCTGTCCTATCGCGATAGCTGGAATATCGATCCGTTCTCCCTGATGCAGCAGGCGCCCGATGATCCGGTTCTGTTTGATCTGGTGCTTGGCCCGCAATTGCTGGATGGCTTCGCGGCCGAATTCCCGCAGCGCCAGATAACCGTGCAATATGAGACGCTGGTTGATCGCCCGGTGGATATACTGGGCGATATATACGATTTCATCGGCCGCAAGCGCAGCAAGCGCCAGCTTGCCGAGCAGATCAAGCTGCATCACAAACGCCGCGCCGATGGCGATATGGGGGATCGTAAAATCCTCGCCACGCAGACCGTGCATCGCCAGTCGCGCGATACATGGCGCAGTCTGGCGCCCGACGATCTGGCCCGGCTGCTGGAATGGATCGGCGCCGATGTGATAACGCATTGGGGCTATGCCGATATGCTGCAATTTGCTGCTGGCAGCGGCATGCCGACGCCTGATTTGCGGCGTACTCTGTTATACCGGCAGCAGGCCCAGGCTCTGTATGATGCCCGGGCTGTTGATCAGCTTCGGGCGACCAGCCTGGCGCAGCCACTGTCCGAGGGCGAGCAGGCCGATCTGGGTTTCATCTTTTCCGGCCGCGCCGATTATGTCGAATCCGGCATGCGGGGAAAAATCGCTCATCTGCTCACCGAACATGTTGCGCTCAAGCAGGAAGCGCAAAGCATCGGCCGCAGATTGATGGATATGGAAGCTGATTTGCTGGCCCGTGGTGCGGCGGTTGAGACATTGACGCGGCAATTGGCAGAATCCGAAACGGATCGGGCGGATCGGGCCAAGGCCATTGCAAAACTGACCCGGCAATTGCGTGACGTGGAAAAGGATCGCACGGCACGGGGGCAGGCGATTGAAGCCTTGACCCGGCAATTGCAGGAATCGGAAACCGATCGTGCCGCGCGTGGCGCCGAAATTGAGCGGCTGGGGCGGCAATTGCAGGCCGCGGATGCGGATCATGCCCAGGCCGTGCAGCGGCTGGCGGAGCAGTTGCGCGAGGCCGAGCTGGATCGCGCCGCCCGCGCCGAAACCATAGAACAACTGGGCCGGCAATTGCAGGAAGCGGAGGCTGATCGTGCCGCACGCGGCCAGGCGGTTGAGGCATTGACCTTGCAATTGCGGGCGGCGGAAACCGATCGTGCCGCGCGTGGTGCCGAAATTGAGCGGCTCGGGCGGCAATTACTGCTCGCCGATAAGGATCATGCCAAAGCCGTAAAGCGGCTGGCGGCGCAGTTGCACGTGGCCGAGCAGGATCGTGCGGCGCGTGGCACGGCGATCGAGCAAGTAAGCAAACAATTGCGCGATGCGGAAGCGGATCGGGCAGCACGCGGTGTTGCACTTGAAAAGCTGGGGCGGCAATTGCAGGCCATGGAAGCCGATCATGCCCAGGCCGTGCAGCGGCTGGCAGCACAATTGCGCGATGCGGAAGCGGATCGGGCAGCACGCGGTGTTGCACTTGAAAAGCTGGGGCGGCAATTGCAGGAAACCGAAATCGACCATGCCAGGGCGGTGGCCTGGCTGACCGCGCAATTGCATGAGTCTGAGGCGGATCGCACAGCCCGGGCCGAGGCGATAGAGCAACTCGGCAAACAATTGCAGGAAGCGGAAGCAGATCGAGCAGCAAGGGGTGTGGCGCTTGAAAAACTGAGTCTGCAATTGCACGAGTCTGAGGCGGATCGCGCCGCGCGGTTGCAGGCGATCAATCAGTTGGAAGTCCTGCTGCGTGAAGCAGAGGCGGATCGCGCCGCGCGCGGCAAGGCAATTGAACAGCTTACGGTCTGGCTGCAAGCCAAACCGTAAGCTGTTCTCGGTAAAGCCTATAGC